>DYJB01000008.1:27809-36532 GCA_020723365.1 Candidatus Aquidulcis sp.
TACCTGTGCGACAAGAAGCACAAGGTGCGCGCCATCGTCGTCACCCACGGGCACGAAGACCACACCGGCGCCATCCACCACGTGCTGGACGAGATCGGGGCGCCGATCTACGCCACGCCCCTGACGCGCGCCCTGCTGGAAGCCAAGCTCAATCGCAACGCGCAAACCAAGGCCGGCCTGACCACCATCCAGGCCGGCGAAACGCTCGACGTCGGCCCGTTCGGCATCGAGTTCTTCCACGTCTGCCACTCGATCCCCGACGGCGTCGGACTGGCCATCAACACGCCGCAGGGCCTGCTGGTGCATTCGGGAGACTTCAAGTTCGACCGGACGCCGGTCGACGGCTGGCCGACCGACTTCGACAAGCTGGCCGAGCTGGGCCAGCGCGGGGTGCTGGCGCTGCTCTCCGATTCGACCAACGCCGACAAGCGCGGCTGGACGCCCTCCGAGCGGGTCATCGACGCCGCCTTCGACGACGTCTTCCGCCGCGCCCCGGGCCGCATCCTGATCGGCACCTTCGCCTCGCTCATTTCGCGCATGTCGCAGGTGGCGGCGGCGGCCGAACGCTATGGGCGCTCGATGGCCTTTGTGGGCACCTCGATGATCGAGAACGCCCGCATCGCCCGGCGTCTGGGCTACATCAACATCCCCGAGGAGCTCATCGTCCCCATCGACCAGGCGCTCGGCATGAAGCCGTCCAAGGTCGTCCTGATGTGCACCGGCACGCAGGGCGAGCCGTCGTCCATCCTGGGGCGCCTGTCGAGCGGCACCAACCGCCAGTTCGGGGTCGAGTCCGGCGACACGGTCGTGCTGTCGTCGCACCCCATCCCCGGCAACGAGGAGATGGTGCACCGCACCATCAACCGCCTGCTGCAGCGCGGGGCCGACGTCATCTACGACGCCATCGCCCCGGTGCACGTCTCCGGACACGCCAGCCAGGAGGAGCAGCGCCAGCTGCTGCAGACCGTCAAGCCGAAGCACTTCATCCCCATCCACGGCGAACTGCGCCATCTTAAGCAGCACGCCCTGCTGGCCCTCGAGTCCGGCATCGAGCCGGAGAATATCGCCGTGGTCGAGAACGGCACGGTCATCGAGTTCCGCCAGGGGCGCATGAGCATCGGCGAGCGCATCCCCGGCGGATACGTCTTTGTGGACGGCAGCGGCGTGGGCGATATCGGGCCATCGATCATGAAGGAGCGCGAAGCGCTGGCTCGCGACGGCTTTGTCATGGTTCACCTGCAAATCGACCAGAAGACCGGGCGGCTGCGATCCACACCCGAGATCGAGACACGCGGCTTTGTGACCTTGCGTGACGCCGATTCGCTCCTGGCCCAGGCCCGCACGCGCGTCGGCGAGGTGGTGGCCGCCGCCAAGGGCGACGACCTGAAATCCCGGCTGGAGCGCGAGCTGGGCAAGCTGTTCTACGCCGAGACGCGGCGCAACCCGACCGTGCTCATCGTGCTGTCGGAACGCTAGGCCTATAATCGCCTGCCATGCGACCCCGGCTCTGGCTGCTTGCCCTCACGCTCACCCTCGCGCTCACCGGCTGCACCGGGCTGGCCCTGGCTCCCGCCACCCCAACCCCGATTCCGGCCACGCCCAGCCCCACGCCGGAGCCGGCAGCCGCCCAAGTGAACGGGACCGTCATTCGGCTGGCCGACCTCGAGGAGGAGGTTGCCCGCTTCGAAGCCGCTCAGCGCTCGCTTGGCATCGATCTTGCAGCGCTGGGCGACTACCGGGCCACTGTCCTCGACAGCCTGATCGACCGCCGTCTTCTGGCGGAGGCTGCCCGGGCGGCAGGGACTTCGATCGAGCCGGCCGAGGTTGAGGCACGCATCGAAACGCTGGCAGGCGGGATGGGCGGGTCCGACGCCATGGGCGCCTGGCTGGCCGCCAACGGCTACTCGTACGAGAGCCTCACGTCGGCCCTGACCGAGGAGCTGCTGGCTGCCCGCACGGTCGAAGCGATCGCCAACGGCGTGCCGCAAACCGCCGAGCAGGTCCATGCCCTTCACCTGCTCGTCGCCGACGCCGGACTGGCCGAAGACCTGAGGATCCAGATCGTGGGCGGGACCGCTGACGACGCCGGAAGTGGAAGCGGTCGCCTTCGCGCTCCAGCCCGGCGAAGTGAGCGCCGTCGTTGAAAGCGCCCTCGGCTATCACCTGGTTCAGGTGATCGAGCGCGGCGAACATGAACTCAGCCCCGAAACCTGGCGCCGTCTGCGCCGGGAGGCGGTCGAGGCCTGGTTGGCCGATGCCCGCGCCCGGGCAACGATCGAGATTGTGAATCCGCCATAGGCGGATGCAGGCACATCCTGCACCCGTCAGGGAGGGAGAGATACCCATGGAAGACTACAAGCCTCGCGGCCCCGGCATCGTCGGGCTGTTCATCAACCTGCTGACGCTCATCGTGGTCCTGGCGACCATCGGCGTCGGCGCGGTCTTCGGGGCGGTCTTCGTCAACCCCTACCTGGTCGACGTCGTCAATCCCTACCTGCCGGTGAGACTCGTCCCGCCGCCAACGCTGCCGCCCACGCTCGGCCCGCCGACGCCCACCAATACGCCCGAGATCTACCTGCCGCCGACGTGGACCGCCACGCCGACCGTGACGGCGACCGCCACGGCGACGCCCACCGAGACGCCGGTCCCGACCGCCACGCCGACGCCCACCGAAACACCGGCCGTCACCAACACGCCGTCGGGCGCTGCCATCGTGCCGCAGCCGGACAGCCCGAAGTTCACCACCAACTTCGCCAATACGAAGGCCTGCCAGTGGATGGGGCTCGCCGGGCAGGTGTTCGACAACAAGACCAACGGAGCCGTCACCGGCCTGGCGGTGCGCATCGGGGGCCAGCTCAGCGGCATCCCCTTCGATCTCACCAGCCTGACCGGAAGCGCACCCGCCTACGGGCCCGGGGGCTACGAGTTCGTGCTGAGCGATCACCCGATCGCCAGCACCAAGACACTGTGGGTCCAGATCCTCGACACCGCCGGCGTCCCGCTCTCTGACAAGATCTACTTCGACACCTCCGACAAGTGCAGCGAGAACCTGGTGCTCTTCAACTGGAATCAGGTGCGCTGATCTGCACTCATCGCAGGAGAACGAACAGCGCCCCCGCAGTGCGGGGGCGCTGTGATTCGCGGGGCCAGCGACTAGCCGCGAGCCAGCGCGGCCGCAAGCCGGTCACAAACCAGGCCGACCTGATCCTGCGTCATCACGCCCGAGAACGGCAGGGCCAGGCTGCGCCGCCCGAGGTCCTCGGTGACCGGGAAGTCGCCTGGCTGGAAGCCGAACTGATCGACGAAGAACTTCTGCAGGTGGATGGGAGCGAAGTACGGGCGCGCCGGGATGCCCTCCCCGTCCAGTGCGTGGATGAGGGCGGTCCGATCGACCTCGGGCGCCAGGCGGATGACGTACACGAACCAGCTGACGCGCGTCGTCGTCGCCGCCAGCGGCAGGGTTTCCACCTGCGGCAGGCGCGCCAGCCCCTCGGCATACCACTCGGCCACGCGCTCGCGCTTGCCGAGCAGCTCATCGAAGCGCTGCATCTGCACCAGGCCCAGGGCGGCGCTCATCTCATCCAGCCGGTAGTTGTAGCCCAGGTAGGTGTGCTCCAGCCAGGTGTCGCCCGGCGCACGGCCCTGATTGCGCAGCGCCCGCGCTTTGTCGGCCACGTCGGCGCGATCGGTGACGATCAGACCGCCCTCGCCCGTTGTGACCTGCTTGTTGGGGTAGAACCCGAAGACGCCCGCGTCGCCCAGGCAGCCGGCCTGCAGGCCCTTGTACTCAGCCCCCAGCGCCTCGCATGAATCCTCCAGGATCGGCAGCCCGTGCTGCTGCGCCGTGCGCTTCAGCGGATCGAAGTCCGCCGGCTGGCCGAAGACGTCCACCGGCAGCAGCCCCTTCAGGCTGCCGCCCTGCGGCACGCCCCGGCGCGGCAGCCAGCGCTCGGCTGCCCGGCCGCCCTTCGTCAATCCGGCGGCCGCCTCGGCCACCAGGTCGGTGTCGATGTTGCCCGTCTGCGGCTCGACATCCACGAAGACCGGGACGGCCCGCTCGTAGAGCAGGACGTTGGCGGAGGCCACGAAGGAGAACGGCGTTGTGATGACCCAATCCCCGTCCCCGATACCCAGCGCCCGCACACACACGTGCAGCCCGGAGGTGCCCGAATTGACCGCCACGGCGTGCTGCACGCCGAGGCGCCGGGCAACGATCTGCTCGAAAGCCGCCACCTTCGGACCCATGCTCAGGTTGGGCGTACCGACAACCTCCAGCACCGCCTGGCGTTCGGCCTCGCTGAGATCGGGAGAGGACATGGGTACAAGATACGCGTCGGGCAATGGATTCCCTCGAATGGGGCGACTAGCGGCTGGCGACCGGCAATCGGCCAGCAGCAAGCTGCCAATCGCTAGGTGCGTTCCGCATCCTTCTCCGGCCAGATCGCGCCGGCGCGAACGATGCCGCCCGCCGGCACATCCTTCTTCACCACGGCGCTGTTGCCCACGCGGGCGCCGTCGCCGATGGCAACCCCAAGGTTGACCGTCACACCCATGCCGATCAACGCCGCCTCGCCCAGCGTCACGCCTCCGGCCAGCAGCGCGCCAGGGGACACATTGGCGTACGCCGCCAGCCGGCAGTCGTGCGAGACGACGGCCGAGGTGTTGACGATGGAGCCGAAGCCGATCTCCGCCTCGCTGCCGACGTAGGCATGCGGGAACACCTGCACTCCGGCCGACACCACAGCACTCGGCTCGACGAAGGCTGTTGGATGGACGATCGCCGGGCAGGCGAACCCGGCCTGGATGAGCCGGTGGAAGACGGTGATGCGACTGCGCGCGTCGCCAATGCCGCCGACCGCATTCGCCGCCAGGCGGAGGCCTTGCGCCAGCAGCTCGGGCAGGATTTCGCCGCCGCCCAGGATGGGCACCCCCACGACGGCGCTGCCTCGCGCCAGGCCGTCATCGACCACACCCACGACTTCGAAGTGACCTGTGGCGCGTGCGGCTTCGATCACCGACTTCCCGTGGCCCCCGCCCCCGTAGACGATCATGCGCCGGTCGGTGGCCTGCGAAGCGTCGACGGAAGACCCCGCCAGAAGCTCGCGGACCTGCGCTTCGGTGATCAGCGGCCCGGTGGGCAGGCGCCCAAGGTCAATGCCGGCCGTGCGCGCCAGCGCCAGGGCCGGCGCCGTCAGGCGCAGCCCCTCCGGCACGGGCGATTCTCCGGCAGAAGACTCAACCTGTGGGGCGCGCCACTCGCGCGAACCGGCGAGCCAGCACAGCCGTTCACCGGCGCGCAGGCGGTCGCCGACCGTTGCGCGCAGCCCGGCAATGTAGCCGTCGGCCTCCGCCACCACCTCGACCGACGACTTGGTCGTCTCAAGCGTCACCAGCGGCTGTCCGGCGTGCACGCGTGTGCCGTCGGGCGCGTGGATCGCCGCCAGGCGCGACTCAGGCTCGTTCGGGTTCAACAGGGGGACAAGGACGACCGTCGGTTCGGGCATGGGTACGCCGCCAGGATCAGGCGAAGTGTATCAGCAAGTCCTGCGTGCCGGCGCGCTCAGCGCGCCAGGGCCAGCGCCGCGGATGTGATCGAGTCCGGGGCCGGCAGGACGGCGGCCTCCAACGCCTGCGCCGCCGGGATGGGAAGATCCTGCGCCGCCACGCGCCCGGCGCGCAGCCCGGCGCCGTGCGCCTCGAGCGCTCCGGCCACGACTTCTGCGCCCCAGCCCAGCGAGCGCGTGCCCTCTTCGATCGTCAGCAAACGGTGCGTCAGGGCAAGGCTTTCCTTCAACAGGCCGGTGTCGAACGGCGCCAGCTGGGTGCAGACGAACAGCTCGGCGAAGACCTCGTGTTCGAAGGCCAGCGTTTTGAGCGCCTGGAGGGCCAACTCGGCGGGGTAGCCGTAGGAGACGAGCGTCAGGCTGGGAGGCGGCGCGCCGGCCACGCGCAGGCGATAGGCAGGATAGCGATCCCCGACGGGCAGCTTCTCAACCTCGTCCCCGCCCGCCATCAGGTCCTTCCCGTACAGCAGCTTGTGTTCGATGAAAAGCACGGGGTCGTCGTCCAGCAGGACCGCCGTCTTGAGCAGGGCCCCAGGATCGCCCGCGGCCGTGGCTGCCAGCGTACGCAAGCCGGGCGCGCCCAGCAGGTGCTTCTCCAGCGACTGCGAATGCGTCGGGCCGTAGCCGCGCCCGCCGCCCATCGGCGTGCGCACCACCAGCGGCACACGCGCCTGATCACCCGTCATCCAGCGCAGCTTGGCGGCATGGTTGACCAGCTGATCGGCCGCCAGCAGGACGAAGTCGCCGAACATGATCTCGACCACCGGGCGCAGGCCGCGCAGCGCCATGCCCACGCCCAGCCCGACGATGCCTGCTTCGGAGACGGGCGTCGTCAGGACGCGAGCGGGGAAGGCGCCCGACAGCCCGCGCGTGACCTTGAAGGCGCCGCCGTAGGGGTCGAGAACATCCTCGCCCAGCAGGCGGACCTGCGGCGATTCCGCCAGGCACTCGTGCAGGGCGCGGTTGAGCGACTCGAGGACGGTCGTCATGGCGTGGATCCCAACGCCGGCGTCAGCGATGCAGGCGAGGCCGGCGCAGCGGCCAGCGCGGCGGCGAAGGCGCGCTCGAGATCCTGTTGGACCTCCCGCTGCACGCGCTCCACCTCGGACGCTGCCAGACGAGCGGCGTGAAGCGGGAGGGGATCAGCCATGCGGTAGCGCTCGATTTCGGCCGGATCGCGCGTGTCATCGCCCTTCGAGTGCGCTGAGAAGCGGTAGGTATGCAGGATCAGCGCCTGGGGGCCCTCGCCGGCCCGGGCGGCGTCGAGACGCGGCTGGGTGAGCCGGCGGACCTCCAGCACGTCGGTCGTCTCGGCCTCCTCCACCGGGATGCCGAAGGCGGCGAAGCGCCCGGTCAGGCTGCCGGCCAGATGGCGGGCGATGGGCGTCGTTTGTGCGTAGCGGTTGTTCTCGACGACCAGGACCAGCGGCAGCGTCCACAGCGAGGCCAGGTTGAGGCTCTCGTAGACCACACCTTCCCCAAGCGTCCCGTCGCCCAGGAAGGCCACAACGACCGCCCCGGCGCTGCGCTCGCGCTCGGCCAGCGCCATGCCGGCGGCCAGCGGGATCGTCCCGCCGAGGATGCCGCTGGCGTAGAAATCCTCCCAGTGCAGGTGCTGGGAGCCGCCGCGCCCACGGCACACGCCTGTGGCGCGACCCATCATCTCGGCCGCCAGGGCTTCAGCCGGCCCGCCGTAGGCCAGGAAGTGCCCGTGGCCCCGGTGGTTGCTGACAATGACATCGCCGGGCCGGGTGCAGGAAACCACCCCTACGGCGTCGGCTTCCTGACCGATGGCGGTGTGCGTGGTCCCGTAGACCAGGCCGCGCGAGAAGCTCTCCAGCGCTCGCTCCTCGAACAGACGGATGAGCAGCATGCGGCGGTAGAGTTCCAGGGGGTCGTCACACGGGTTCATGCCGGTCCGTGGCAGGGAATCAGTCCGCCGCCCGCTGGTTTGGGCGGCGGGACACAAGGATGCGGAGCCCGGAGCGGATCAGGCGAGATGCTGCTTGGCGAACTCTTCCTTGACGATCAGCCAGGCTTCGTGCCCGGCGTTGGGGACCTTGGCAACGGCGAAGTAGCGCGTCTTGCCCTTGGCTTCCTTGGCCTCGATACGCCACTCACTCGTGGCGAATTTGGAACGCGACTTGACGTCGTAGAAGTTCAGCTCCGGCTTCATTCCCATCCTCCTCGGGCAGTGCAGGCTCTCGGGCGGTTTCCCGCTCCCGCATACTACCTGCCTTCCGGCTTCACGGCAAGTGGCAGGTACGACCATTTGTTCTAGGCCGGTCCCCCCGCATCCGAGCCCCGGAACTCCTCGGCGGTGGCAAAGCCAGGCTGGGAGATGCCCTCTCGCCGGAGGACCTTCCAGGCTGTGAGTGCCAGGATGCGGATATCCAGGGCCAGCGACCAGTGGTCGACATACCAGACATCCAGCCTGAACTTGTCCTCCCAGGTGAGCGCGTTCCGCCCGTTCACCTGGGCCCAGCCGGTGATCCCAGGCAGAACGTCGTGGCGCCGTGCCTGTTCCGGTGAATAGCGCTCCAGGTACTCCATGAGCAAAGGTCGGGGACCGACGACGCTCATTTCCCCCCGCAGCACGTTGAAGGCATTGGGCAAGTCGTCCAGGCTGAACGAGCGCAAGATGCGCCCCAGGCCGGTCAGACGCTGTTCATCGGGCAGCAGCCGCCCGGCGGCGTCCCGCTCATCGGTCATCGTGCGGAACTTGTAGAGCGTGAACGGCTGGCCCTTGAAGCCAGGCCGGATCTGGCGAAAGAGCACGGGAGCGCCCAGCCTGAGCCGAATGAGCAGCCCGAGGGTGAGCAGGGGCAGGGCCAGCACTGCCAGCCCCGGAATCGTCAGCAGCAGGTCGAAGGCCCGTTTGCGCAGGGGGATTCTGGCCGGATGGAGGGCTGCGCTCACGGCCCGGCCGCCTGGCTCAGGATGGTCTCCAGCCCGCTGGCCAGTGCACTGCGATCGAAGTGCGCCGCCACGTACTCGCGCCCGGCGCGCCCCATCCGTCGGGCAGCGGCTGGATCACGCGCCAGGCTTCGGATCGCCTGCGCCATGGCAGCCGGGTCGCCCGGCGGCACGAACACGCCGCCTCCGGCCTTTTCAACGACCTGACGGATGACGCCGTCGATGGCGAGCACGACCGGGCGG
>DYJB01000197.1 GCA_020723365.1 Candidatus Aquidulcis sp.
CCGTTGCGGAGGGCGGCCCGCGCCTGGGGCAGTACCAGGTGCGGGTCGTGCAGGTCGAGGAAGAGCGCATCCACGTCGGTCTCGTCAAAACCTGCGGAAATATCCCGCAGCTTCAGCGTCACCTGGGATTCCAATCCGATGCGTTCGAGGTTCTGGCGGGCGAGGTTCTGCATGTCCTCGCGCCGGTCGTACGAAATCACCCGGCCCTGGCCTCCGACCGACCACGCCAGCGCCGTCGTCAGCCCGCCGGAGCCGGTGCCGGCCTCGACGATCGTCCGGCCGGGGCCAACCGAGAGGCGCAGCAGAATGTAGCCGATGTCCTTGGGGAAGATGATCTGCGATTGGCGCCTGAGGTAGAGCAGCACATCATGCAGCGACGGCGCCAGGATCAGGAAAGCGTAGCCCAGGTGGCTGCGCACCTCCTTGCCCCAGGGCTGCCCGATGATCGAAAGGTGCGGCACGACGCCGTGATGCGTCTGCAGCTCGCCCCCTTCGGCTGCGCGCAGGAAGAAAGGTTTGCGATCACGGCCCAGGAGCAGCACCTGATCGCCGGGCTCGACGAACTTCATGGCGCAGCCTCCGAAGGAGTGTTCGAGGCCCGCTGGGCCAGGACGCGCAGAACTTCACTGCGGTCGAGTCTAACCCATCCCATGTCCACGTTGAATCCGGCGGCCTCGAGCGCCTGACGGAAGCCGGGGAGGGGATCCTCGAGCGCCACCTGCCGGGCCAGGCTCCCGAACAGCCGGTCGAGAGCCCCTCTTCCGGTGAGACGGGCAGAGGGGATGACGACCAGGACGCCGCCGGGGGCGAGCACTCGCGCCACCTCTCGGTGGGTCGCAGGATCGATGATGAACTCGGCCGGGAAGGTGGACAACACGCCGTCCAGGCGACCGGTGGCGATGGGCAGGTGCCGGACATCACCCCTCACCAGCCGCGCCGCATGGCCGCCACGGCGCAGGCGCCGCGCAGCCTGGCGAATCATCTGCGGGGAGCGGTCAATCCCGATCAGCGGCGAGCCGGCGTCGGCGCGCTCGCGAAGCAGGTGGCCGGGCCCGAAGGCGATCTCGACGACCCGGGCCGCAGGCAATGCCTGCAGACCGACTCGCGTCCATGCGCGCCACTGCCCGCCGGAAACCACCCAGGCGACCAGGTCATAGCTCCAGGCGAGCTGCGCGTAGAGCAGTCGGCTGGCATGCCACAGCAGTCGGGTCCAACCGTTCGTCACGAGGCGGCGGCCATGCTGCGGTAGGTGGTCAGGCGGATCCCGGCGCGCTGGAGAGCGCTCCGGGCTTGAGCTGACGTCAGGGCAGCCAGCTCGGCTTCGCGCTCTCCGGCGTAGCCGCTTTCCGACGCCAGCGCGTGGTCGAGCCTGCCTGGGTGGCACATCAACTCGGTCGATCCCTCTGGGAGGGCATCGAGGATCGAGAGCAGGGTGCCGAGATCGGCGGCCCGGCCGTAGAAACGCGTCACCAGGCGATCGGCCGTCTGGATGCTGTGCCGGGAAACCATCTCCCCCGCCTCGGAGGCGGCGAAGCGACGGGCAGCTTCGGGGAAGCGCGAGAAGAGGATGTCATCCTTGACATCCGCCGGCGCCGGCGGGCGAACGCCGCAGCTGTACTCGGCAGCCAGGCCGAGTGCGATGTTCCACCAGGCGGGCGCGAAAACGGCGGCGTGATGATGGCTGTCCAGGTGGTCCAGCGCGGCGCCGGTGGCCAGGAAGGCCTCGACCTGGGCACGCCACTCGCGCCGGACCTGCTCCGGGTCCACGTTGGCGCAACGTGCCGCCAGCGCGTCGGGCGGCCAGAAGCCCCCGTCCTCAGAGATGAGAGTCGGGACCGCGGCGGGCGGGGACACTGGCCTGCCAAGGGTCAGATTGAGGTGCACGCCCAGGCCGAGCGAGGGCACCTCCCGCACGGCCTGGGCGACGTCCAGCCCCGTGCCGGCCAGGTTCATCAACGCCGTGGTGGTCGAGACCAACCCGTGAAGATGCGCTTCCACGATCCCGGCCGAGACGCCGCGCGACCTTCCGAAGTCGTCGGCATTGACGACCAGGAAGCGGGTCATGGCACCAAGACGTCGAGGCGAGCCGGGAGGGCGAGGTACTCGACCGCGCTCAACGCGTGCGAGCGGATCTCCCCGTCGACCTGGATCGGGGAATCGGGCTTCATGTGGATCCGGAGGCGCGTCGTGTGGTGCTGGTGGACGGCCGGATCCTTGACGTAGTCGCCCGAGATGGCGCGTGGCAGCAGGCCGAGCATCTTTAGGCGCGAGGGCGCGTAGGCATAAACGAAGGTCAGCTTGCCGTCCGATGGATCCGCCGCCGGCGCCATGCGGAACAGGCCGCCCGTCACGGCGCAATTGCCCACGGTGACGAGCGAGACCGGGCCCTCGTATCCGCCGTCGTCCCACTCGAGGCGCATGCTCCAGGTGGGCTTGGAGTTGATGGCCCGCAAGGCGGCGACGAGGTAGCGGACCACACCGCGCAGGTGCACCATGCGGATGTTGAAGAGCGTCACGATCGGCTCAAGGCCGACGGCCGAGTTGTTGTCGAAGACCCATTCGTTGGCGCGGCCGAGATCGATGCGCCGCGTCCTGCCGCCGGCGATGGCGCGCGCCATTGCCTTCAGATCGAGCGGGAGCCCGAGGTTGTGCACCAGGTCATTGGCCGTGCCGAGCGGCATCAACCCGAGAGGCCCCAGCGGCTTGTCCGGAGAGGCCCGATACAGCCCGTTGACGACCTCGCCGAATGCGCCGTCCCCGCCGGCTGCGATGATCGGGCTGAAGCCTGCCCGCGCCGCCTCCTCCGCCAGCGTCACCCCTTCGCCCGGGGCGCCGGTTTCCACCAACTCGTAGGTGATGCCCGCCTCCTGCAGCGCGGCTTCCATCTCAGGGCGCCGCTTGCGCGCATTCCACCTGCCGGAGTAGGGATTGAGGATGATTTTGGCGGTCACACGAACTCCTTGGAGGGGATTGGGCGAGGCTCAGTCGAGGCGGACCACGCGCAGGCCTTCGGCCGTCAGCCAGGCCACGGCGCGATCGAGTTCGGCGGCGGGTCCGGAGGCCGTCAGCTCGACCCAACCCTCGTCGACGCCAATCTGCGCGCCCAGGATGCTGACCGTCAGGTCAAACTGGCGGATCAGGCGGGTGAGAATCGGCTCCCGCACCAGCGCCGCCGGGTACAGCAGCCGCAGAGTGCGGGTGATCTCAGGCTGATTGGCTGCCGGGGTCTCGTGGGCCACGGGCGGGCGACCTCATCGCATGCCGATTCTAGCATCGCCGCGAGGCCAGGTAAAGCCGGGGGAGGGGACGGGCGTCTTCGTACACCGCCGATAGTCTGGCATGGCACGGAGCGGCGTGGTTCGAAGTCAAAGCCCTGGCTGTTCGGCCGGCGTCACCCAGGCCCGGATCTCGGAACCGCGGCGCTGGAGGTCGATCATCACCTCGCCGCCCAGGCTTGGCAGCAGCTTGCGGGAGACGGAAGGTTCACGACCCAAGGGACAAGCTCCTCGTACAGCTCGACGACCTGGCCCATTCCGGACATTCGATCGGGGAACCCGAGGGCGCGCCGGAGGGATCCGCCCCAGGGGGATCGTGGGGCTCCAGGATGCGCAGGGCCGCCCCTTCGGACGGCCCTGTTGACTTCGCATGCGGCATGCTGACTGACGCGAGCGCCGGGTGTCAGTCCCTGCGGCGGCCGAGGCCGCCGATCATGAAGGCGAAGCGCAGGACGTTGAGGACGGCCACGATCAGCGCGGCGACATAGGTGAAGGCGGCTGCATTCAGCACCGAGCTGACGCCCCGCCGTTCGTCCTCGGTGTAGAGCAGGCCCGAGTCGGTCAGAAGCTGACGGGCGCGGGCCGAGGCATTGAACTCGACGGGCAGCGTCGCCAGGGCGAAGACGGCCCCGATCGCGAAGACGACCAGGCCCACCAGCGCCAACTCGAAGAAGCCCAGGAGCACCCCGATGAGGATCAGGATCCAGCCGAGATTCGAACTGACACTGGCCGCGGGCACAAGCGCGCTCCGAATGCGAAGCGGGGCGTAACCATCTCGATCTTGCATGGCGTGCCCGATCTCATGGGCCGTGATGGCCAGGGAGGCGACCGAAGGAACGCCGGCGACCTCCGGTGACAGGTGAAGGCGACGGCTGCGGGGATCGTAGTGGTCACCCAGGCGGCCCTGGGCGGCAGCCACTTCCACACCGGGGAGCCTGGCATGCGCCAGCAGCCGCTGCGCGGCGTCCTGCCCGTTCATGCCCACACTGTTGCGCGTCTTCCCCCAGCGCGTGTAGGTCGAATTGACCCACCAATTGGCGGCGGCCATGACCAGGAAGGCCGGGACCATGAAGATGATGTAGCTCGAGTCAAGGTAGTACATGTCAGTGTCTCCTCACAAGCCGGATACGCCCAGAATCAGCTCGATGGCCTTGTCGAGCTGCAAGTCACGCTCGGCCAGGATGTCCTCTTCCGTGAGGAGGACTTCGACGTCGGGCGCCAGCCCCTGCTCGTTGATCAGCCGGTCCTTGGGAGTGTACCAGCGGGCAATGGTCACCCGCACCGCACCCTGATCGTCCTTGAGCGGAACCCAGTCCTGAACCGAGCCTTTGCCGTAGGTTGTCTCGCCTACGAGCTTGGCCCGCCCGAGGTCCTGCAGCGCGCCGGCGACGATCTCCGAGGCGGAGGCCGAGCCGGCGTCGACCAGGACGACCATCGGAATCTCCGTGGCCAGGCCGCCGGGACGGGCACGGTAGACTTCCTCCCGCCCGTCACCGAAACGTTCGGTCAGTACGATGCCCTCACCCAGGAATTCGGAGGTGACCTCGACGGCGGTTGTCAGGTACCCGCCGCCGTTGCCCCTCAGATCCAGGATCAGGCCGCGGGGATCCTGCTGCATCAGTTGCG
>DYJB01000009.1 GCA_020723365.1 Candidatus Aquidulcis sp.
CGAGAGGACCGGGGTGGACAGACCTCTGGTGTGCCAGTTGTCGTGCCAACGGCATCGCTGGGTAGCCACGTCTGGCAGAGATAACCGCTGAATGCATCTAAGTGGGAAACTCGCCCCAAGACTAGATCCCTCATCCCGTTAAGGGAGTAAGGCCGCAGGAAGACCACCTGCTTGATAGGCGCCAGGTGTAAAGCCAGCAATGGCTGAGCCAAGGCGTACTAATGGCCGAGGGCTTACCTGTGATGCGGAGAACTGGGCGTTCTTCTACAAGCGGACAGCGATCCGCGGTCAGCCAACTGCTGAACGCTGAACGCTGACGGCTGCCAGCTTGATCTGCGCTAATCGGTTGAACAACCGAATACCTGACGTTGTGAAAACGTCCCTTGGTGATTAGAGCGGCGGGGGTACACCCGGTCCCATTCCGAACCCGGTCGTTAAGCCCGCTAGCGCCGATGGTACTTGGCCGGCGACGGCCTGGGAGAGTAGGCCATCGCCAAGGGACTTTTCGATTCCACGCGGGCCTGCACCCAATCCCCACCGCCCTCGCCCCGCCGCGAGGGCGCGTGTGCGTTTCCCTGCCGACCTCCACCCACTCTACGCCTCTGCCCCTCGGCGCCTGGAAAGGGGAAGGTTCCTGTGCGATCGGCCCGCGCCCACCGTGCCCCGGAGCCGCGGGGACTGGCCAGCAGGCCGCCGCCTTCGTGCTTCCTCTCGGCATTCGAAGTTGCGGACCGCCGCCGGAGCGTCCTTCCGACCCGGCGGTGCTTCCATGGGGGAGGCGCGCCCCCGCGGGGACAAGCCCCTCGGCACGCTGGACGGGCATACAATGGGCCGGGAGCATCCCCGGCGTGACCCTGACGGAAGCAGCGCGGACCGGCCGACCGGCGATCCGTTCCAGGCACATGGCCGGAGGCCCCGACCCGACGGTCCCGTAGAGATGAAGCGCACACTCGATTCCCTTCTGCCCTTTGCGGTTGTGACCGCCTTCGCGCTGGTCGTCCTGCTCTTCCTGCCCTTCCGTTTCAAGTTCGAGTTCGACACCGACGAGGGGATCCAGCTGATGAAGGCGTTCCTCTATCTGAAGGGCCATGCCCTGCAGACGGAGATCTTCAGCGATCAGCCTCCGTTCTTCACCCTCGTCCTGTCCCTGCTGTTCCAGCTTCTGGGGCCCAAGGTGATCGTCGGGCGCCTGGCGACCCTGGCGTTCGCCTGCCTGCTCCTCACTTGCGCCGCGCTCTACATCAGGCTGTTCTATGGACGCACGCACTTCCTGGTGGCCTTGCTCTTTCTGATCACGCTCCCGGGTTTCCCGGAATTGAGTGTCTCGGCCATGATCGGCCTGCCTTCGCTGTCGTTGGCGATGGCCTCGCTCCTGTTGCTGGGCTTGTGGCACAGAAGCAGGCAGACGGGGTGGCTGCTGCTGTCGGCGCTCGGGCTGGCCTTCTCGGTGCTGACCAAGGCCTTCTCGCTCATCCTGGTGCCGGTCTTCGCCCTGGCCATCCTGGCCCACGAAATCGGCCGACGTTCCGGGGAGAAGCCATCCCTGCGCCTCCTGCGGCCCGCAGCCGCCTGGCTGATGGTCACGCTCGGAGGGGCCCTCATCCTGCTGCTCGCCATCCTCGGCCCGCAGGGTTGGGACCAGCTGGTCCGCGTTCACCTGGCGGCGCAGGACGAAACGTTCCTGGCCCGCAGAGCCAGTGATGCCCTTTGGGCGGCCTGGCCTCTGCTCGTGCTGGCAGCCATCGGAGCCGGGCGTGCTCTGCTCCGTCGGTCGTGGAGTGATCTGATCCTGGCAGGCTGGTTTGCCCTGGGCCTGGCAGCCCTGTTCATCAATCAGCCTTCCTGGTACCACCAGCATATTCTGGCGACCCTGCCGGCCGCCATGCTGGCCGGCATCACCGTGGCAGAGGCCGTGGAGGCTGTGCGGGTGCGAGGGCTGAGCCGCCTCGGCCGGGAGCGAGGATTGGCCTTCGGCCTGCTCGTGATCGTCTTCGCCGCAGGCTTCGCCGGCTTTCGCATCCGCGGCCACCTGGATGCCTACAAGCCAGGCCTGCCGAACATCGTGGACGACATCGAGCTGAAGGTTCGCGAGTACGAGGTGCTCGCCGCGCTGGAGGACGCCGATCCTCAGGGCGGCCTGATGGTGACCGATCGGCCGATGTTCGCCTTCCGGGCAGGACGCGAGGTCCCATCCGAATTGGCTGTCTTCTCCAACAAACGCTTGACGACGGGCTTGCTTGCCGAGGACCAGGTGATCGCGGCCATTCGGGCTTACGCACCGAAAGTGGTGCTCCTTGCCCGGTTCGAGCTGCCGCAGGTCCGAGCGCACCTCGAACAGGGCTACGAGCTGGTCTATGCCTACTACCCCTTCCGGCTGTACGTCCGTCCGTGATGGACGGGGCCGATAGCCTGCAGGGCCGGCCATGGCGCCGGGCGTCGCTGCCCGGGGGTGTGCGCCCCGATGGCGGGCGAGCGGAGGCGTGCCTTCGTGCACGGACCGAGCCCGCGCGGTGCGATCACGCGCCCGCCCGTTCCTTGAGCAGTTCGATCAGCGGATCGAGCAGCGCCAGGCTGAAACGATCCCCTTGCCGCCCGGCCGGGCGGCTCGCCTGGAGCGTGGCGATCACCTGAGGATCGAGCCCTTCAGCCGTCGCGCCAGGCCCCGCACCCTGCCCCATCCCTTGTCCGGGGACGAACCCGCCGGCCGGGCCGCTGCCGGAGGGGAGGTCTCCTCCCAGCCCGGCACGCTCGCCAACCGCCGCGCCGAACGGGGTAACGCCGAGTTCATCCATCAGGCTCGACATGTCCTCAGGGCTCAGGTTCAGTGCGGCGATGGCGTCGTGCTGCTCATCGGGCAGGGCCTGGCTGATCTGCGTCTGGATCGCCTCGAGCTCGGCTGCCGCCGTCGTATCGCTCTCGAGCAAACTGCGGTACGCCTGCCACAGCGGCAGGAGCGTCTTCGCCTGAGTCGTGTCGACCGCCAGGTCCGTGTCCTCCAGCCTGAACAGGCCAACGATGTTCTGGACCATCGGAGAGAGCGCAGCCTGTGGGACGGAACCCTGACCCGCAGGTGCAGCGCCCGCATCCGTACTCCCGGCCGCACTCTCCACGCTCCCGCCGCAGGCGGAGAGCACAAAGACAATCGTCAATCCGAGCACCACAATCTTCTTCATCACGCTTCATCTCCATGGGTTCGGCGTGCCAGCGCCGGGGATGAGGTCTACTCGTGCCGCAGCGCCTCGATCGGGTCGAGCCGTGCGGCGCGATTGGCGGGGTAGAAGCCGAAGAACCCGCCCACCGCAGCCGCGGAGGCAAAGGCCAGAATGATCGATTCCGGGACGACCACGGTGGGCATCTCGCTGAAGACGCCGAAAAGCCAGGCTCCACCGACCCCGGCCACGACGCCGACCGCTCCGCCCACCAGGCTCAGGAGCAGCGATTCGGTCAGGAACTGCCAGCGGATGTCGCTCGGGCTGGCCCCCACCGCCTGTCGGATGCCGATCTCGCGCGTGCGCTCGGTGACGCTGACCAGCATGATGTTCATGATGCCGATGCCGCCGACGATCAACGACACGCCTGCCACCCAGGAGAGCAGCGAGCGGAAAGCGGCTGTTGTCGATTCGCGGGTATTGATGATGTCGTCCTGGGTGGTGACCGTGAAGTCCAGCGCCTCAAGGGAGACTTCGTGGCGCTTGCTGAGCAGCAACTTGATCTGAAGGATGGTCTCGTTGAGATCCTGGTCTTCGGCGACGGCGATGGTGATGGCGCGAACCCGATCCCCGACGATGCGGCTGAACTGCGCCGGCGTGAACTTCTGAAACACCACCGTAATCGGCGTGTAGAGCCGGCTGTCGAAGTCGGTCCCGCCGACGCTGCCCTTGGGCGCCGTGACGCCGACGACGGTTAGTTTGGTCGTGCCGGCCGTCACCGTCTGGCCGATCGGATCGCTCTCGCCGAAAAGCTCCTCCGCCAGACCGGCGCCCAGGACAGCGACCTTCGCCTTGCGTTGGACCTCGGCCTCCAGAAGGAAGCGGCCGGACTGCAGGTTCACATCTCGCACGGTGGGAAAGGCCGGTGTCGTCCCGAGGATCTCCACTTCGTCCAGGCTGACGCTTCCGGCGCGCAGGCTGGCACTGGCGCCCTGTTCGACGATCACGCCCTCCACGCCGCGAATGCCTTCGTGGAGTGCGGCGGCGTCGTCGTAGACGAGCCCGCCGCTGGACATTCCTTCGCCCGGACCGCCGCGTGAGAACGAGGCGGTGACAAAAACCAGATTGCTGCCCAGGCCGGTGATCTGCTCCTCAATGGCCGCCTCGGTGCCGGCGCTGATCGCCACCATCACGATCACCGAGGCCGTGCCGATGATGATGCCCAGCATGGTCAGGAACGAGCGCAGCTTGTTCTTGCGGATGCTCTCCCAGGCCGTTCGCAGGAACTCGCGCGGGATCATGCCGCCGCCCCGGCGATCGTCTTCTCGACCGAGGCGCCGTTGGCCACGTCGGCCTGCACCCGGCCGTCGTGCATGGTGAGCACGCGGTCGGCGCGCGAGGCCAGCGCCGCCTCATGCGTCACCATGACGATGGTGCGGCCGGCGGCGTGCAGGCCGTGCAGCAATGCCATGATCTCCTCGCCGGACCGGCTGTCGAGATTCCCGGTGGGCTCGTCGGCCAGGATCAGGCTCGGGTCGTTGACCAGCGCCCGGGCAATGGCGACCCGCTGCTGCTGCCCTCCGGACAGTTCGTGCGGCTGGTGGTGGCCTCGCGCGGTCAGCCCGACGAGATCAAGCATCGTGCCGGCGAGGGCCAAGCGCGCCTCGGGCGTCCGGGGACGCTGGCGGTCGTACAGCATCGGCAGCATGACGTTGTGCAGCGCGCTGGTCCGGCCCAGCAGGTTGTAGGACTGGAATACGAAACCCAACCGGCGGTTGCGCAGCAAGGCGAGCTGAGCCTTGTCGAGGCTGCCCACGTCTTCCCCGTCGAGGCGGTACGTTCCTTCCGTCGGCCGGTCGAGGCAGCCAAGGATGTTCATGAGCGTGCTCTTGCCGGAACCGGACGGGCCCATGATGGCCACGAACTCGCCGCGCTCGATGTTCAGGCTGACGTGCTCGAGCGCCAGCACGACGCCGTCGCCAACGCCGTAGCGCTTGGACAAGCCCCGAAGTTCGATCAGCGGTCGGGACATCATTCGCCTGTCTCCACCAGGCCGGTGGAGACGACCTCGCCTGCCCGCAGGCCGGACGTGATCTCCGCCCAGGTCAGGTCCCGCAGCCCGACCTTCACCGGGCGAAGCTCGAGACTGCCGTCGGATGACACGACGAACACGGCAAAGGAATCCGTGTCGATCTCGCGCAACGCTTCCACAGGCACCAGCAGGGCGTTTTCAGCGCGCCCGGCAACCAGGTCCACGGTGGCGTTCAGTCCGACGGGCATCCGGCTCAGGTCCTGGGGGTTGTCGCCGTCCAGGACGGCAACTGCGTGGAGTAGGCCGGCGTTTTGGGATTGCGTCAGGCTCGGGTCGACCCGCACCAGCCGCCCGGTGAAGACGTCGTCGGGCAAAGCGTCGAAGACCACCTCGACCTCATTGCCCACGATGACCTTGTCCAGGTCCGTTTCGTCGAAGTAGGTATCCAGCGTGGCCAGGTTCAAGTCGGCCAGGGTGATGAAGGCGCCGGAGACCGAAGCCCCAACCTCGGCTCGAACCTCCATGACGGTTCCGGCGAACGGGGCGACGACCGTGGCCGACCTGAGATTGGTTTCTGCCTGGGCGAGATCAACTTCGGCCTTGGAAACCCTCAGTTCCGCCGCGGTGAGTTCGTCGGGGTTCAGCCCGTCCACCAGGCGCTTCGCCTCGAGCTCGGCCAGCGTGAGCCTGGCCTCGGCAATGGCCACATTCGCTTCGAGTTCCAATTGCTGGGTCTCCGTGGGATGACCCGTGTACCAGTTGAGGCTTGCCAGCGCCGACTGATACTGCTGCACGGCGGCGGCGTAGTCCAGATAGGCCTGCGCCTTGCGTTCCCCATCGCTGCTGGGAGCGGAGTCATATACGCCCTTGGCGCGGTCGACGTTGTCCTGCGCCACGGCGAGCTTGGCCTGCGCGGCCTTCAGCGTCGTGCTGCTGGCCCGATAGCCCGCCTGCTGGTATTGCCAGGCCGACTGGGCGTCGGCCAGCGCTTCTTGAGCCTCGGCCACCGCCAGCTTGGCTTGCGCCTGGGCCAAGGGTGCCTGGTCCTTCAGCGTCTGGAGGGCCAACCGGGCGGCAGAGAGGTCGAGCTTGGCCTGGGTGACGGCAGCCTCAAGCGTCTCACGGTCCGCTTGTTCGGCGAGGACGTCGCCGGCGTCGACCGCATCGCCCGGCTCGACGCTCAGTGATGCAATCGTCCCCTGGGTCCCAAACCCCAGCTCGACGCTGGCCCCGACGATCAGCGTCCCCGAGCCGCTGGCCGTCAGGCTCAGGCTGCCGGTTCGGACCGTCGCCGTCTGGAGGGTGGGGGTTTCCTCCGCCGCAGCCTGCGCCGACTGGCTCAAGCCTCGGAAAGCCAACCCGCCACCCACCAGCACCAGCAGCGCCGCCGCGGCAACACCCCAGCGGCGCTTCCCGATCCAGATGTGCTCCGACCAACCGATGCGCGCGGCTCGCCACATCGCGAGCACCGTGGACGGTAAGCGGCGGATGGCGCTCCGCATCGGGCCAGGAGTTCTGTTCACAACGACCCCCGATCAGGCTGTTTCGTCTTCCGAGCCTGACGATAGGAGGATCCTGTCGCGAACCCGGGGAGATATCGTGTGGAAAGTGTGAAGCCTGCCTGGCGGATGGAGGGGTGGAGGCGGGCCGGCTTCCCGTCCACGCGCGCGGCTCGCCCTGGCGGCCTCCCAGGGCAAGGCGGCGACCGGGCCGGCCAAGCAGGCCCATCGGGTGCGGGCCCGAGTGCGCCGAATCGCGCCCCGCCGGGCTGGCATGCGTCAGTTGCATTGCCTGTCGGCCCGAGGGAGAATCTGGGTATCCAATCCGGAGGGGCGATGCCTGAACCGAACGGCATGATCACGCACGTCGAGGACATCGGCTGGGAGAACCGCCTGGCTGCCCGCGCCCGGCGGATGCAGAGTTCGGTGATCCGGGAACTGCTCAAGCTGACGTCGCAGCCGGACATCATCTCCTTCGCCGGCGGGCTGCCGGCGCCGGACTTCTTCCCCATCCGCGAGGTGCAGGAGGCCTGCCGCTACATCCTGCAGCACCACGGGCCCATCGCCCTGCAGTACAGCCCCACCGAAGGCTACCAGCCGCTCAAGGAGTGGCTGGCTGAGACGATGTCCAAGTACGGCATCTGGGTGGAATCCGACAACATCATGATGGTCAACGGCTCCCAGCAGGCGCTGGATCTGGTGGGCAAGCTGTTCGTCGACCCGGACACCTGTGTCGTCTGCAGCCGTCCGACCTACCTGGGCGCCATCCAGGCCTGGGATGCCTACGAGGCTCGCTACTGCACCGTCCCGATGGATGAGGACGGGATGATCGTCGAGGAGCTTCCGGCGCTTCTCGACAAGGGCAAGCATCGGCCGCGCTTCGTCTACGTGCTGCCCAACTTCCACAACCCGGCCGGCACTACGCTCTCGCAGTCGCGCCGCGAGCAGCTGGCGGAGATCGCTCGACGTTACGACCTGGTGATCATTGAGGACGATCCCTACGGCGAGCTGCGCTTCGAGGGGGCGGATCTGACGCCCCTCTTCCGCCTGGCGCCCGAGCGCACCATCTACCTGAGCACCTTCTCTAAGACGCTTGCCCCGGGTTTCCGTCTGGCATGGGTGGTGGCGCCCAAGCCGATCATCACGCGCCTGGTGCAGGCCAAGCAAGGGGCCGATCTGAACACCGGGGCCTTCATCCAGATGGTGGCCAACGATGTCTGCCAGCGAGGCATCCTGCGACAGCACGTTCGCCGGTTGCGCAACGTTTACCGTTCACGCCGCGACGCCATGGTCGACGCGTTGCAGGAGCACATGCCCGGCGGCGTGACCTGGACGGTGCCCCAGGGCGGGCTGTTCCTGTGGGTGCGCACCTCGGATCAGATCGACACGCGCGAGTTCATGAAGACGGCCATCGCCGCCAAAGTGGCTTTCGTGCCGGGCTTTGCCTTCTACCCTGGCGAGCAGGGCGGCGAGCACTCGATGCGCATGAACTTCTCCTACTGCAACGAGGAGACGATCAACGAGGGCATCTACCGCCTGGGGGTGGCCATGAAGAAGGAGCTCGCCGGCGCGTAGCGCGGAACCCGGCGCGGCGGGGAGCAACGCCCCGTCGGAAGCACGCAGCGAGGAATCGGCACGGGGGCGGGCCCCAAACCCGCCCCCGTTCATTGCCCGGTCAAGGACCCCTTGCCCCGGGAGCGGAGCAGGACATACCCTCGGGACGGAATCGAGAGGGGCACCGATAGTCGGAAGGCGGCCGAGTCGCTCCGCAGGCTCGACGCCCCACCAGGACGGCTCTGGCTGACCCAGGACTTGCGCTGAGTCGGGTGTCTCAATGGGCCGCCCGGGTGAAGACCTCACGGCCGGCTGTCGCGGGCCGCACAGCCGCACCCCGGCGCCAGCGGGTGCGTCCGAGTGCTCCTGGGTCCCGAGCGCTCTCACCCTCCTTGACATGAATACCCCGTATGCGTGGCGCCTGACCCGTCAGGAGGGCCGCATATGGCCATGCCGGGAGCGGCTTCGGCGTCCAGCCGGTCCCGAGCCCCCATCCGGCATACCTCGTGCAACAGCAAGAAGGCCGGAGTCGCCCGGGGTCTGGGTGCGATCTCTCAAAGGGAGATGCGGGGTGGAGACGACCTACTGTCTGGCGTGTGCCGCCGCCGGGGTGGCCAAGAGAACGCACGCGCGCGTGGGCCAACGCCTGACGCGGCCGTACGTCATCGTGGTGGTCGATGACGAGCCCGACTTCTGCGCGGTGGTCAGCGAGCTGCTGCGCAGCCAAAACATGGTCGTGCACAAGGCCTTCAGTGCCACGGAGGCGCTGGTGCTGATGTCCGAGGTCCAGCCGGACCTGGTGCTAACGGATGTGATGATGCCGGAAATCAACGGTCTTGAGCTCATCCGGCGGCTGCGCGCCGATCCCCTGCTTGGACAGGTGCCGACGGTCGTCGTCAGCGCCCTCGTCAAGCGCGAGGAACGCGAGGCCGCCATGGACGCAGGCGCAGATGCCTTCATACCCAAGCCGTTCTCGGTGCGCGAACTGCGGGAGACGATCGCCGCCTACCTGCACTGACGCGCCCGAGCCCCAGGTGCGAATCGCGCCGCCGCAGGGCGGCGCTTTGCGTTTCCTCTCAGGGTGCGGCGGCGGAGGCAGACAGGGCGCAGCGGAAGCCCAGGTCGCTGCGCGTGCTGTCCGGAGCCTGGTAGTGCCGGTTGGCCGAGCGGGCGTAGACCAGGGAGCGAACATGCACACCGTCGGACCACGAAGCGCCGCGTACGACGCGCCACGTGCCATCCTGCGGGCCGGCCGGATTGCGCAAGGGGGACTCCCGATAGGCCGCAGCAGCGTACCAGTCGGCGGTCCACTCCCAGACGTTGCCGGCCATGTCGAGCGCCTGAAAAGGACTGGCGCCTTTGGGGTAGCTGCCGACCGGCGCCGTCTCCGCATAGCCGTCGTCGATGTTCGGAACGTGCCAGCTGAACGCGCAGCGCTCGTCGCAGAAGTTGAGTTTCTCCGGATCCGCTACGCCGATCCACTCCCAGGGGAAGCGGCGGGCATCGGTGCCCCGGGAGGCCTTTTCCCATTCGGCTTCCGTCGGCAGCCGGCGGCCGGCCCAGGTGCAGTAGGCCGATGCCTGGTCCCAGCTGACGTTGACAACCGGGTAGTCGTCGTAGGCCGGGTCGCCGAAGTAGGGGTGGGGTGAGTAGGGGGCGAAGGCCGACGGGGGCGGGGTGCAGGCGCCGGCTTGCACGCAGGTGGCATACATGCCGTTGGTGACTTCCGTCTGATCGATCCAGTAGCCGTCCAGGAAGACGCGCCGCAGCGGGATCTCGTCGGGCTCGGCGTAGGCGTCGTCGGCGCCTGAGCCCATCCAGAATCCACCCTCCGGGATGCCGAGCAGAGTCATGCCGTCGGAAGGTGATACCCAGGTCAGGCGCTCGGCGCGCAGCACGGGCAGGGGTCCGGAATCGACGGGCGTGCGCGTGGGCCGCGGAGCGGGCGTTGGCGTGACGTCTGGCGTGATCCAGTGCAGGGGCCGGGTGGCCAGCACGAAGGGCGTCGGCGTCGTCGTCGGCGCGGGGGCCTGGGGCGTGGCCGCCACCGCCGGGGGCGAGGCCGGGGCGCAGCCCGCCAGCACGCCGCTCAGGGCGGCGATCAGGAGGATCGGTCGCCGGGTGTCCATGCTGTGGGGGCAGAGTGTAGCACCATGTGCGCCGTGTCCGCGGCCCAGCAGACCTGAGCTTGCCCCGCGCGCGAGGCGGTAGTAGGATGCGCAGCATGGGCCGCACATACCGGAGCGCGCACACCACTCGCCGGCTCCTCCTCCTCCTTCTTCTCCTTGGCGATGCGCTTGTCGTACTCCTGACGTCGCTGGCCGGGTTCGCGCAGCACGGGGAGCTGATGACGGCCGGCGCGGGCCGTGTGGCGGCGACGGCTGTGCCCTTCACCCTGGCCTGGTTGCTGACAGCGCTGTGGCTCGGGTGCTTCGATCTTGATCGAATGGCGCGCCTGTCGTACCTGTGGCGCGTGCCCGCCGCTGCCGTGTTGGCCGCCCCCCTCGGTGCTGTGCTGCGCGGCCTGTGGCTGCAAGCGCCGGTCCTCCCGATCTTCGCCGTCGTCATGGCGGCCGTCCTGGGCGCCGCCATGCTGGCGTGGCGCGTGCTGGCCGCCAGGCTGCTGCGGTTCTCGATTCCCGCGGCGGGCTGAATCGACTTCGTTCCGCGCCACACCCGTACGTGCCCGGCTACCTTGAGGCAGCGATATCGCCCAAGGGGCCAAGCGCCTGCGCGCCAGTGTCTGCATGGCCGCCGCCCGGCGGCGGCGTGACCGCCGGAGGAGAGGAGACGAACAGCGCCCATGGCCTCTCACGGCGCGGACATCGGCCTGCTGACCTACGGCACACGCGGCGACGTTGAACCGTTCCTGGCGCTAGCGGCCGCATTGCAGCGCGCCGGCCACCGCCCGCGCCTGGCGGCGCCCGGCACGTATGCCTCGCTGGCCGCCGCCCACCGGATACCGTTCCATCCACTCCCGGGCGACCTGCCGGCCCTGGCGCACGACATGGTCACGCGGGCTGGCACCAACGGCCTGCGCACCGTGCTGGAGATCGCACGCTTCATCGAGCCGCTGGCCGTCCAGGCCTTCCGCTCGATGCATGCCTGGTCAGCCGGCGCCGACCTAATCGTCCATTCCTTCCTGACGACGCGGGCAGGCTTCGAACTGGCGCAGGAACGCGGCATCCCGTCGCTCTCGGCGCAGTTCTTTCCGGCCTTCGCTCCGACGGCGGCGTTTCCAGCCCCCATCTTTCCGGACCTGCCCCTGGGAGGCCTGTACCGCCGGTTGACGCACGAGTTCGTCGTGCAGATCTTCCGGCGCGGGGGCGACTTGATCTACCGCCGTGTGCGCCGTGCCGATCCGTCGCTGCCGCGCCTGGGGCCCTGGCCTTTCCAGGCCGAACCGGCCTTCCGGCCGCTGATCCTGTTCGCCTTCAGCCGGCACGTAGTCCCTGCCGCGCCGGAGTGGTCGGGGATCGCCGATGTGACGGGCTACTGGCTGCCGGGGATCCCTCCCGGGTGGTCACCACCGCTCGAGCTACAACGCTTTCTGGACGGCGAGCCGCCGGTGTACATCGGCCTGGGCAGCGGCAGCGCCGCCGGACGAGGCGCCTGGGTCGACGTCGCCGCAGCGGCACTGCAGCGGCTCGGAGCCCGCGGCGTGCTCGACCTGGGGGCTGGCGATCACCCGGGGCCGCGCCTGCCGTCGTCGATCCTGCCTGTGCGCGACCTCGCGCATGCCTGGTTGTTCCCCCGCATGGCCGCGCTCGTGCATCACGGCGGGGCGGGGACGACCGGCGCCGGGCTCACCGCCGGCAAGCCCACGGTTGTGATCCCCACGTCCTCGGACCAACCCTTCTGGGGGCGGCGTGTGCACGCCCTCGGCGTCGGGCCGGCGCCGATCCCCATCCGCCGTCTGACCGCAGAGGCCCTGACACGCGCCCTGGCCACCGTCCTGAGCGACACGGGTGTGCGTGCTCGGGCTATCGAACTGGGAAAACAGCTGCGCGCCGAAGATGGCGTCGGGGCCGCCGTCGATCGAATCGTCAGCTTCCTGGGAAGCCAACCCACCACCTGACAGGTGGCGTTGCCACCTGTCAGGTGATGGATCTCGGGTGTGCGCTTGCCGTCTCAGCCTGGTGTTCGCCGCGTGTGGGGCCGGACACGCGCACCGGCTCCGTGTACTGAGCTCGGCGGTGCGGGGTGTGAGTTGCAGGAGGAGGGCGAAACGCATGAAGATCAGCGTCACGTCAACCATCCACATCGACCGCTCACCCGAGGAGATCATGGCCGTAATCCTCGATCCGGCGCAGGCCGTCCACTGGACGTCGGACCTCGAACGCTTCGAGGTCGTCTCGGGGGAGCCGGGCGACGTGGGCTCGATGGCGCGGCTGCACTACCGCGAGGGCGGGCGTGCCTATGTCATGGACGACACGCTGCTCGAGGCCGATCCCCTGCGCCGCTACGTATCCCAGGTCAGCGGGGAGGCGCTGAGCGCGCTAGTTGAGACCAGCCTCGCTCGTGAGCAGGGTGGCGGCACGCGGGTCGCCGTTCGCTGGACCGGCGAAGGCAAGCCGCTCTTCCTCCGCCTGCTGCTGCCGTTGATGCGCCGGTCGATCGCCCGCCAGGCACAGGCGGACCTTGTGAAGCTCAAGCGCCTGGTCGAAGCCCGAGGCGTGGGGGAGGCTGCTCCACCCACGACGTGACACGTGCCGCCGGCACGGGTCACGTCGTGGGTGGCCTTCGTCTTCTTGCCATCCCCGAATCGCCGCGCTATGATGAACGCCTATGGATGAAGCGGAACTGCTGCGCCAGGCGCAGCACGGGGATCTGGACGCCTTCAACACCGTCGTGCTGGCGCACCAGACGCGCGCCTACAACGTCGCCCTGCGCGTCCTGGGCGACGGTGAGGCGGCCGCCGACGCCACCCAGGACGCCTTCATTTCAGCCTACCGCAACCTGCGCTCCTATCGCGGCGGTTCGTTCCGCGCCTGGCTGCTGCGCATCGTCACCAATGCCTGCTATGACGAACTCCGCCGACGCAAGCGCCGGCCGGCCACCTCGCTGGAGGAGCTGGCGCCCGAGACCGAGGACGGCGAACCGGAGGTCGAGGCCTGGCTGGCCACTCGGGCCGATGGTCCGGAGCGGCTGAGCGAACGCGGAGAGCTCGTGGCAGCCATCCAGGATTGCCTCGACCGGCTGCCGGACGAGTTCCGCATCGTGGCCGTCCTGGCGGATGTGCAGGGATGCGGCTACGACGAAGTGGCACAGGCGATCGGTAAGCCTCTGGGGACGGTCAAGAGCCGCCTGGCGAGAGCCCGGGCCCGGCTGCGGGACTGCCTGCAGCGGCACGGGGAACTCCTGCCGGCGGCGTTTCGTCTACAGGGTGAGGTCCCATCATGACCCGCCTGAACCGCCTCCCGCCGCGCGACCTGGAAGCCCTGTCGGCCTACGCCGACGGACGGCTGTCGCCGGCCGAGCGCCAGGCCCTGGATGCCCGGCTGGGGAGCGACACGGAGCTTCGCGCCGCGCTGGACCAGATCCGGGCGACAGCCTCTCTCCTGCGTGCGCTCCCGAGTATCCGCCCCCCGCGTTCCTTCGTCCTGTCTCCCGAGATGGCCGGCGTGCGCCGCCGCGGCCTGGGCTACCCCGCGCTCCAGCTGGCGACCGCCATGGCAACGCTTGGGTTCATCGTCACCCTGGGCGTCGATCTGTTCTCGTTCTCGGTTGCGCCGTCAGCATTGCGTGCCGCCGCGCCGGCCGAGGAAATGGCGCTCGAGGCTCCTGCCGCGCAGGCCCTGCCCCCCAGCGATGCGGCAGGGGCGGCCGTGCCCGAAGCCGGGGCAGCCATGGAGGCGGTGTCGACCCCCGAGCCTGGGGCCCAGGCGCAGATGGACGCTCTGCAGGCCACACTCCCCCCAGCCCCGACAGCCACGGCGCCTCTGGCGCCGACCGAGAGTGCAGACCGGGCGGCGCCTGCTCTCGAGGCCGGCAGCTTGACGGCTGCCCCGACGGCCGAGGGTGCCTCGCCGCCTCCGACGGTTGAGAGCGGCGCGATGACCGCCCCCGCCTGCGAGGCCTGCGGAGGCGAGCAGCCGCTGCCGCCCGAGACGCAGTCTGAGAAGACCGCCGGCGAGCAGGCAACGCCCTCCGCCGAGGCGTCGATCGAATCATCCGCCGCACTCGGCGTGGAAGGCGAAACCGTGACCCCGGAGGCCTACGCACTGCAGGCGCCGCCTCCCTTGGAGCCTGCGCCTGAGCTCCCTCCGGCGGGCCTCCCCTGGCTGCGCTGGGTGGAGATCGCATTGGCGTCGACGGCGATCCTGCTGGCCGGCCTGACCATCTGGGCGCGCGCCAAATCGCAATGAGCGAAGCCCTCCCGGCCATCCACTGCCTGCGCTGCGGGATGCGCATGGAGTCCCGGCAGGCCTATGGAGGCTTGCGCCCCGTCTGTCCGGCATGCGGCCACGTGCACTTTGAGGATCCCAAGGTGGCGGCGGCAGCGCTGGTCGAGCGCGATGGGCGCCTGCTGCTGGTGCGCCGGGCCAACAACCCGGCCCGCGGTCAGTGGACGCTGCCGGCCGGCTTCGTCGACGCCGATGAGGACCCGCAAGCGGCCGCCGCCCGTGAGTGCTTGGAGGAAACCGGCCTGGAAGTGCGCGTCACCCGCCTGCTGGATGTGATCGCCGGGCGGGAGCACCCGCGCGGCGCCTCGATCGTCATCGTCTACCTGGCCGAAGCCGCGGGTGGAGAATTGAAGGCCGGCGATGACGCCGATGAGGTGGCCTTCTTCCCGGCCGACGGGCTCCCGGCGCTCGCTTTCCGCGCCACGCGCCAGGCGGTCCAGCGCTGGGCGGACGGCCGCCGGTCGATGCTATAATCGCCCGACGTTCAGGTCCCGACGCTCCCGGACGCACTCCCGTCCGCCGACCCCACGTCGCGACCCCAACGACCCCAATGCGGTTCGATGTCTTCACGCTGATCCCCGACGCCGTCCAGGCCTACCTATCGTCGAGCATCCTCGGCCGGGCGCAGGCGCGCGGCACGATCCGGATCGAGCTCCACAACCTGCGTCAGTACACGCATGACCGCCATCGCACGACGGACGACATGCCCTACGGGGGCGGCGGCGGGATGGTGATGAAGCCTGAGCCGGTCTTCGAGGCGGTGGAAAACGTCCTGGGCCCGGACCTTGGATCGGTCCCGGTCATCCTCCTTACGCCGCAAGGGCACGTCTTCGATCAACGTCTGGCAGCCGGCCTGGCGGCCTACCCACGCCTGGCGCTGCTGTGCGGGCGCTACGAGGGTGTGGACGAGCGCATTCGGCAGCATCTGGCCTCGCTCGAGATCTCGATCGGCGACTACGTCCTGACGGGCGGCGAGATCCCGGCTCTGGCCATCATCGACGCTGTCGCTCGCCTGCTCCCCGGCGTGCTGGGTGATGAAGGGGCCGCCGCCGATGACTCGCACGCCACCGGCCTGCTCGAGTATCCTCACTACACGCGTCCGGCCGACTTCCGCGGCTGGAGCGTTCCCGAAGTGCTGACCAGCGGGGATCACGCCCGCGTCGCCGCCTGGCGGCGCGAGCAGAGCCTGCGCCGCACGCTCGAGCGCCGGCCGGACCTGATCGCGCACGCCCCCCTGTCGGCCAGCGATCGGCAGGTCCTCGCCCGCCTGGCCGCCGAGACGCGCACCAAGCCCACCGATGCACGTGACTAGGAGCGTTCGCATGCGGCAGCGCATTCGCCCGGTTGGATTCATCCTCCTGCTCTCTGCCCTGGCGGCCGTGTCGTGCGGCATCCCCTCCGGGGCGGTGCCGCCGCTTACGCTGGCCCCCACGGGCGGCGCCGCAGCCACCGCGCCTCTGCCCACCCCTGTTCCGGAGCCGGAGACGCTGATCGTGTGCACCGCCGAGGAGCCGGCGTCCCTCTTCCTCTACTCGGCGCGCGGCGCCTCCACCGAGGCCGTGTTCGCCGCCCTGTACGACGGGCCGGTGGACGCTGCCTCGTTCTCGCTTCAGCCCGTCCTGCTCAGCAAGCTCCCCAGCCAGGCCGACGGCGATATCGTTCTCGAGCCGGTCGCCGTGCGGACGGGCGAGGTGTTCTTCGACCCGTTGACGCTGGCGCCGCGCAATCTGACCTACAACGACTCCTACCTGCCCTCCGGGTGCACCAGCCGCGACTGCCTGCGCGTCTTCCAGGGCGGCGAGGTGACGATGGATCGCATGCGGGTGGAGTTCAAGCTCCAGCCGGCGCGCTTCTGGTCCGACGGACAGCCGCTCACGGCCGGTGACTCGGTCTTTGCCTACGAGGTCGACAGCCGGCCGGAGACGCCTTCGTCGAAGTTCCTCGTCGATCGCACGGCGGCCTATGAAGCGCTCGATGACCTGACGCTGCGATGGACGGGCATCCCGGGCTACCTGGACGGCGGCGCACCGGGGAACGTGTGGACGCCCCTGCCACGGCACCTGCTGGACGGTGTCCCGGCAGCCGAACTGCCGACGACCGACCTGGCCGCCCGCACGCCTTTAGGGTGGGGCGCCTACGCCATTGAGAAGTGGACGCCGGGGCGGGAGCTTGTGTTGGAGCGCAATGCGTACTTCGTCTCCGCCGAGGGTGCGGCGCCCGCCTTCGATCGCCTCGTCTATCGCTTCCTTCAGCCGGGACTGCGCCAGGGAATGCAGCAGCTGCTCACCGGAGAATGCGATGTGCTCGACGAGTCGCTGGCGCTGAGCACCGGCTCCGGTGAAGACTACAACGAGTCGCTCCTGGCGATGCTCGATCTGCAGGAGCAGGGCCTGCTGCAGGTCGTGTCGACGCCCGGGGTGCTGGTCGAGCAGCTGACCTTCAACGTGCGCGCCGGCCAGCGCGACAACCCGCTGGCGCAGCCGGGCGTGCGCATGGCCGTGGCGATGTGCCTCGACCGGGGGGCGCTGGCCCAGGCCACCTGGCGCGGGCTGGCGGGCGTGGCGACGACCTACCTTCCTCCCGCGCATCCGCTGGCGGACCCCGATGGCGCCACGCCGGTGACGGATCGCGAGGCGGCCCGCCAGCTGCTGCAGCAGGCCGGGTGGGTGACCGACAGCGAGTCCCCGTCTGCTCCGCGGATCGCCGCAGGTGCCGCCGGCGCCCTGGCCGGCGCCCCGCTCGAATTCACACTGAGCGTTGCCTCGGGTGGTCTTGATGAACTGGCAGCAAGTGAGATCCAGCGCCAGCTCTCCGAGTGCGGCATTCGAGTCGTCCTGGATACCGTGCCGGTGGAATCGCTGGGCGCGCCTTTCCCGGAGGGTCCGGTCTTTGGCGCCGGCTTCGAGTCGGTGCTGTGGGCATGGCCGACGTGGTCGCTACCGCCCTGTGAGCTCTTCCTCACCTCCGAGATCCCCTCGCAGGCGTCCCCCAACGGCGTGAATGCCTCCGGCTTCAGCTCGGCCGCCTATGACCGTGCCTGCTCGACGCTGCTCTTCTCGGGAGGGTGGGGGACGGCAGCGAGTCAGGCTGCCGCCGACACGCAGGCGCTGTTGGCCGAAGGCCTTCCGGCGCTGCCGCTCTTTGCCCGGCCGCGCCTGCTGCTGGCCGCGCCGGAGGTGTGCGGGCTCACGCCGGACCCAGCCATCCCAAGCCTGCTGTGGGCCATCGAGAAGGTGACCCGTGAGGAAGGCTGCTCCGGAGGATGAGATAGCACAGTTGTTCCGGGGGCTGGCTGGCGTAGTCCACCCGGCCCGGGCGTTGTTTGACCCTGGAAGTGAATGGGGTATAATCCCAAAGAACGGGCCGGGTCGAAGGCTGGCTTGGGGGCGAGCCGTCGCAAATCGACGCTCGCCCCATGTCGCCAGCGACCGGCAGGCAGTGGCGGCCAACCGTTCGGCTTTCCACTCCTCGACCGCCTGACGAAGCGACGTCCGCGACTACAGGTCTCAGGAGACTGGCATTGGCGCCCAAAGTTCTCGAAGTCAAGGACCTGGCGACACAATTCAAGACCCGCGATGGGATCGTGCATGCTGTCAACGGCGTCTCGTTCGAGCTGCAGGAGGGTGAGACGCTCGGGATCGTAGGCGAGAGCGCCTGCGGCAAGACCGTGACGGTCCTTTCGATTCTGGGGCTCATCCCCTCGCCTCCCGGCAAGGTTGTAAGCGGATCGGCGCACTACCTGGGCAAGGACCTGCTGACCATGTCGGATGAGGAGATCCGCTTCATCCGCGGGGCGCAGATCAGCATGGTCTTTCAGGATCCGATGACGTCGTTCAATCCGGTGCTCACCATCGGGCGGCAGGTGGCGGAGCCGATCGAGATCCATCAAGGCGTGAGCCGCAAGGAAGCCCTCGAGCGTGCCGGCGAACTGCTGGCCCTGGTCGGCATCCCCAATGCCAAGGAACGCCTATCGGACTATCCGCATCAGTTCTCGGGCGGTATGCGCCAGCGGGCGATGATCGCCATGGCGCTGGCCTGCTCGCCGACGGTGCTGGTGGCGGATGAACCGACCACGGCTCTCGACGTCACCATCCAGGCCCAGATCCTCGACATCGTCAAGCGGCTGCGCGATCAGCTGGGCATGGCCATCATCTGGATCACGCACGACCTGGGCATCATCGCCGGGCTGGCGCAGCGAGTGAACGTGATGTATGGCGGCTTCATCGTGGAGGAAGCGCCGGTCAAGGAGCTCTACGCCCACCCGCAGCACCCGTACACCATCGGCCTGCTGGGCAGTCTGCCGAGGCTGGATGCTTCGACGCACACCCGCCTGGTGTCGATCGACGGCGTGCCGCCGGTCCTGATGAAGAAGCCAACCTCGTGTCCGTTCGCGCCGCGCTGCCCGTTCGTCATGGATCGTTGCCTGCAGGAGAACCCCCCGCTGCTCTCCTTCGACACCCACCATCGGGTCGCCTGCTGGGTGGATCCCAAGACGGGAGGGGCGCGCGCATGAGCCAGGACAACGTCCTTCTGCGGGTCGACCACCTGGTCAAGCACTTCCCGATCACCAAGGGCATCCTCGTCCAGAAGCAGGTGGGCGCCGTGCGCGCCGTGGACGACATCTCCTTTGACATTCGCCGCGGCGAGACGCTCGGCCTGGTGGGCGAGTCGGGCTGCGGCAAGTCGACCACCGGCCGCACGATCCTGCAGCTCTACCGGCCCACGTCCGGCCACGTGTACTACGAGGGCAAGGACCTGACGACGCTGAAGGGCTCGGCCCTGCGGCCGATGCGGGCCAAGATGCAGATGATCTTCCAGGACCCGTACGCCAGCCTGAACCCGCGCATGACAGTGGCGGAGATCATCGGGGAACCGCTGGTGGTGCACAAGGTTGGCGGGACGAAGGAGATCAACGAGCGCGTCGACCAGCTGCTGGGGCAGGTGGGCCTCAACCCGGCCTTCGCCAACCGCTACCCGCATGAGTTCTCGGGCGGGCAGCGCCAGCGCATCGGCGTGGCGCGCGCCCTGGCGCTCAACCCCGATCTGATCGTGTGCGACGAGCCGATCTCGGCCCTGGACGTCTCGATCCAGGCGCAGGTCGTCAACCTGCTGGAGGACCTGCAGGACCAGCTGGGGTTGACCTACCTGTTCATCGCCCACGACCTGTCGATGGTGCGGCACATCAGCGACCGCGTGGCGGTGATGTACCTGGGGATCATCGTCGAGCTCGCCGATCGGGCCGAGCTGTACCACAACCCCCTGCATCCGTACACGCAGGCGCTGCTTTCGGCGGTGCCGATCCCCGATCCGCAGGCGGAGGAGAAGCGGGCGCGCATCATCCTGGAAGGCGATGTGCCCAGCCCGGCCAACCCGCCGTCGGGCTGCCGCTTCCGCACGCGCTGCCCGATCGCCCAGGCCCTATGCGCCGAGGAAAAGCCGGTGTGGCGCGAGCTGCGACCGGACCACTTTGTGGCCTGTCACTTCGCGAACTGAGTCCGCTGGACGAAGGGAGGTGATCGCCGGGCAGGTGCCTTAGGAAGCCGAACCGCATGCGTTGACAAACTGCGCTCAATTCGTAAGGAGGAGGAACCATGCGTTCCAAGGGATTGGCCGTTATCGGCCTTTTGGTGGCAGCCAGCATGATTCTGGCGGCCTGCGGCACGGCGACCCCCGAGACCGTCATCCAGACGGTGGTGGTCGAAGGGACGCCGATGGTGGTTGAGGTTACGGCGGCCGCACCCGCTGGCCCGAAGATGGTCACGGGCAGCTTCGGCCCCGGCGACGTGCCGACGATCGACCCCGGCCTGTCGACGGATACCTCGTCGACCACAATCGTGAACGCCACGACGATCGGGCTGAGCTACCTGTACGAGTCGGACGCCACGCTGCACCCCGGCGCGGCCCAGTCGTGGGACATCTCCGAGGACGGCCTGGTCTACACCTTCAAGCTGTTCGACAACATCCCGTGGGTCAAGTGGGATGGCTCGCAGGTGGTCAAGGTTCAGACCTGCCCGGACGAAGCCGGCGCCACCAAGGACCGGATGCTCACGGCCTACGACTTCGAGTACGGCATCAAGCGCGCCCTGTCGCCTGAGCTGGCCTCGGACTACGCCTATGTGCTCGGCTTCGCCATCAAGGGAGCCAATGAGTACAACGCCGGCGAGGCCACCGCGGATGAGGTGGGCGTCAAGGCCATCGACGACACCACGCTCGAGGTGACCTTCCTCGAGGACGCCGCCTACAACATCAACATCATCGGCCTGTGGACGGCGCACGCCGTGCCCAAGTGGCTGATCGAGGGCGATGACTGCACCGAGGCCCGCGGCGACCGCTGGACCGAGCCCGGCTTCTTCCAGGGCTACGGACCGTTCACGCTCAAGGAATGGGTGCACGACTCGTACATCACCATCGTCAAGAACCCGTTCTGGCCGGGCACCCCGGACATCCCGATGCCCAAGCTGGACGAGGTCAAGCACCTGATGCTGGATGAGGTCGCCGAGTTCGCCGAGTACGAGGCGGGCAACGTCGACTTCTCGCACGTGCCGCTGGCGGACATCGAGCGCGTCAAGGCCGATCCGGTTCTCTCGGCCGAGTACCGCAGCGCGCCGAACCTGTGCACCTACTACTACGGCTTCAACACCAAGGCCCCGTTCGTCGATGACGTGCGCGTGCGCAAGGCCCTCTCGATGGCGATCGACCGCCAGGGCCTGATCGACAACGTCCTCAAGGCGGGCCAGGAGCCGGCGCAGTGGTTCTCGCGCCCCGGCCTGGTGGCGGCCCCGACCATGGCCGACTACCCGGATCTGGGCATCAAGTACGATGCGGCGGGCGCCAAGGCCCTGATCGACGAGTACCTGGCGGAGAAGGGCATCACCGCCGCCGACGTGGACATCACCCTGATGTTCAACACCTCGTCCGGCCACCAGAAGATCGCCGAGGCCATCCAGCAGATGTGGAAGACCAACCTGGGCCTCGACATCAAGGTGACCAACCAGGAGTGGAAGGTCTTCCTCGAGACCATCCGCGACCCGGTGGCGACGCCGCAGATCTACCGGCTCGGCTGGTGCGTCGACTACCCGGATGCGAACAACTTCATCCGGGAGGTCTTCATCGAGGGCGGCTCGGCCAACATCAAGGGCGGCGGCGGCATCTCCTGGGGTGCCGGCGATCCTGAGTACGACGCCTGGGCGCAGCTGCTTCTCGACGCGGCCAAGGAACGGGATCCTCAGAAGCGCACCGATATGTACGCGCAGGCTGAGGAAGTCCTGGTCGACACCTATGCCGCCATCGCGCCGATCTACTGGTACACGTCGTCCGGCGTGACCAAGCCGTACGTCACCCGCTCGTATGCCGTCACCGGGCACAATGAGTTCGTGACCTGGGACGTCAGCAAGTAAGTTCGTTCGACCGTCCTGGGGGAGGGCGCCCGCCCTCCCCCAGGGCAGCCCGCCTGCGGAGCGGCGCCCCGTCGTGGACGCCGCTCCGGAGCCGGGCTGCACCTCAGGCTCGAGGAGCAAGGGTATGGGGCGCTACTTCGTCCGCCGCCTGCTGTGGATGATGCTGGTCCTGTTCGTCGTCTCGGCCATCACCTTCGGGCTGATGCACGCCGTTCCCGGCGGGCCGTTCTCCCGCGAGAAGGCGCTGCCCCAGGAAATCCTGGACAACCTCAACGCCCGCTACCATCTTGATGAGCCGCTGGTGGTGCAGTACGCCCGCTACCTGTACGACGTCATGATCCCGCGCTTCAGCCTGCTGGAAAAGGACCCCGACGGGGGCTACATCAAGCCGATACCGTCGCTGGTGGACGACTTCGTCATTCGTTTCAACATCGGCGCCGTCGAGTTCAAGTGGATGAACTTCGGCCCGTCGTATGCCTCGCGCAGCCGAACCGTGAACGATGTCTTCAAGCAGCAGCTGCCGGTTTCCTTCCAGCTGGGCATGATGTCGCTGGGCTTTGCCCTCTTGCTGGGCGTGCCCATGGGCATCCTGGCCGCCCTCAAGCAGAATACGATCTGGGACTACCTGGGCATGAGCGTGGCCATCTTTGGCGTCTCCGTGCCGGTCATCGTCCTGGGGCCCATCCTGGTGTGGATTTTCGGCGTGTCGCTCAAATGGCTCCCGCCCACGGGCTGGGGCTCCCAGCCGCCGTACGTCCTGGGGTTGTTCCCCTCCAACCTGGGGCCGGAGTTCTTCAAGTACGCCATCATGCCGTCGGTCGCTCTGGGCCTTGTGTCGTCGGCCTCCATTGCCCGGCTGACGCGCGCCAGCCTGCTGCAGGTCATCCGGGAGGACTACATCCGGACGGCCCGGGCCAAGGGATTGATGGAACGCCTGGTCATCACCCGCCATGCGCTCAAGAATTCGCTCATCCCGGTGGTGACCATCCTGGGCCCGCTCTTCGCCGCCCTGGTGACCGGCACCTTCATCACCGAGCAGATCTTCGGCATCCCCGGCATGGGCAAGTACTTCGTCACCAGCATCACCAACCGCGACTACCCGGTCATCATGGGCACCATCCTGCTCTACGCCATCCTGCTCGTGGTCGCCAACGTCTTCGTCGACTTGATGTACGCCTACCTTGACCCTCGCATCCGCTACGACTAGCGGCAGGAGACTGGCATGTCGGCACAAACGGGAGTTCTCAAGGCGGGCGCCGGCGGAATGCCGCTAACGATGAAGCGCGAAAGCCTGACGGCCGACGCCTTCCGCCGGCTGATCCGCAACCGGGCCGCGGTGGTGGGCGGGCTCATCGTCCTGCTCCTGGCCCTGATCGCCATTTTCGCCGGGCAGATCGCCCCCAAGTCGTATGAAGTCCAGGTCCTGATCGACAACAACAAGGTCCCGGCCTGGATGGTGTCCCTCTTCTCCAGCATGGCGCCGTACGCCAAGACGACGACGGACTACCTGCTGGGCGCCGACTACGTCGGAAGGGATCTGTTCAGCCGGCTGGTCTACGGCTCGCGCGTCTCGCTTTCGGTCGCCTTCATCGGCCCGATCATCAGCCTGCTGATCGGCGTCGTCTACGGCAGCATCTCGGGCTTCTTCGGCGGCCGGGCCGACAACCTGATGATGCGCATCGTCGACGTGCTCTACGCCTTCCCGACTCTGCTGTTCGTCATTCTGCTGATGGCCTTCTTCCGTTCGACCTTCGCCAAGCCCGACCCCGGATCGTTCGCCTATGGCTTGAGCCAACTTGACGCCCGCATGGGCGGCATGCTCTTCATCTTCATGGGCATCGGCTTCACGGCCTGGGAGACGATGGCGCGGTTGACGCGTGGGCAGGTGCTTTCGGTGCGGGAGAAGGAGTTCGTTGAGGCGGCGCGCACGGTGGGCGCCGGCAATGGGCGCATCATGTTCCGCCACATTCTGCCCAACATCGTCGGCCCGCTCGTGGTCTTCGAATCGCTGTCCATTCCCACCTACATCACCTTCGAGGCCTTCCTGTCGTACATCGGCCTGGGGGTGAACCCGCCCACGCCGTCGTGGGGTTCGATGATCGCCGAGGGCGGTTCGGTCATCCGCACCTACCCCAACCAGGCGGTCTTCCCGGCCCTGGCGTTGGCCATCACCATGTTCGCCTTCAACTTCCTGGGGGATGGCCTGCGCGACGCGCTCGACCCCCGCCTGCGAGGCACACAGTAGCCCGGCAGCTGGCGCTGACCCGACACACGCCCCCCGCCCGGGGGCGTGTGTATAATGCCTGCAGCCCGTGCCGGAATGCGCGTGTGGGAGAGATGGACCACCATGGCTGATCGACATCGAACCCGAGCCCGTCTCTTCACCCTGGTCGGCGCGGCGCTGGTCTTGCTGGCCACGACGGCGGCCGCCTTCACGGGGTCGGTGAGCTCGCGCCGCTTGGCCCAGGGCGATCCCCGCCTCGAGCAGCTCCAGGCCGGCTGGGAGGTCTATCGCATCTGGTGCTCGGCCTGCCACGCCTACTCGGGTGAGGGCTTGACGCCCGCCTGGATCAGCACCTGGGCCCCCGATGATCAGAACTGCTGGCAGTCGAAGTGCCACTCTCTCAACCACCCGGACGACGGCTTCTTCCTGCCGCACTTCATCCCGGCCGTAGTCGGGAAGGGCGTCCTGGATCACTTCGGCGACGGACCGACGCTATACGGCTACGTCTCGACACTGATGCCTTACCAGGAGCCCGGCGTGCTCTCCCAGGACCAGTACTACGCCGTCCTGGCGCAAGTGCTTAGCATGAACGGGATCGACTACGGCGTGGAGCCGTTGGGTCCGGAGACCATCGGCGCCGTTGCGTTGGGTGGTCCGCCGGCTTCCGTCCTCCCCGCCGCACCGACGGTCGAGGCGCCGGAGGGGCACTCCATGCCGCCCGCCGCCGCAGCAAACCCGCCCGCCGGGCCCCGGCCCGCGGCCTGGCTGGCCGGATTGCTGATCAGCCTGGGCCTGGCCTCCGTCGCCTCGGTGGCGGTCGCCGTCGAGAGCCGCTCGAGTCGAGAGTAATCCCATGCCGCCTGAATCCCACGGCCCAGCCAGCGACGTGACCTCCGGCAGCCCCACGCTGCTCGAGGTTCAGGACCTACGCACGTACTTCTTCACCGAGGACGGTGTCGTCAAGGCCGTCGACGGCGTGGACTTCGAAGTGCGCCGTGGCGAGATCTTCGGGCTGGTAGGCGAGTCCGGATGCGGCAAGAGCGTCACCGCCATGTCGATCCTGCAGCTGATCGATCCGCCAGGCCAGATCGCCGGGGGCAGGATCGTCTTCGACGGACTCTCGCTGCTCGAGCTTCCCGAGAACCAGATGGTGGATCTGCGCGGCAGCCGGATCTCGATGATCTTCCAACAGCCGCAATCCAGCCTCAATCCGGTGTTCAGCATCGGCAGCCAGGTGGGCGAGGTGCTGCAGCTCCACCAGCAGATGAACCGCGAGCAGTCGTGGAAGCGCGCCGTCGAGCTGCTGCGCATGGTGGGGATCCCCGATCCGGAAGGCCGCGCCAAGGCCTATCCGCACGAGATGTCGGGCGGGCAGGCGCAGCGCGTGATGATCGCCATGGCGCTGGCCCTCAACCCGCAGCTGCTCATCGCCGATGAGCCGACGACGGCCCTGGACGTGACCATCCAGGCCCAGATTCTCGACCTGATGCGGGACCTGAGCTCACGCTGGAACACGTCCGTGATCCTGATCACGCACGACCTGGGCGTGGTCGCAGAGATGGCTCAGCGCGTGGCGGTGATGTACGCCGGTCGCATTGTTGAGCAGGCCCCGGTGAGGACGCTCTTCGATCACGCCCTGCACCCGTACACGCAGGGGCTGATCGCCTCCATCCCGGTCCTGGGCAAGGTCGCCGATCGGCTGGAGGTCATCCCGGGTTCGGTCCCCAATCTGATCGACCTGCCGCCCGGATGCCGGTTCGCGGCACGCTGCCAGGCCCGCCTCAAGCACGCCCTCACCATCTGCACCGAGAGCGAGCCGGACCTTGAGGATGTGGGTCAGGGGCACCGCGTGCGCTGCTGGCTGTACCAGAGTCGCGGAGATCACCGCGCCCCGCTGAACGCCGACTAGGCGGCGGGGCAGGAGCGCAGGCGGACGCATGAGCGAGTCAGTCTTCGGCAGCAACGGTCACAAGACGTTGATCCGGGTGGAGCATCTGACCAAGCACTTCCCCGTTCGCGGTGGTGTGCTTCAGCGAATCCAGGCCTGGGTTCAGGCGGTCGACGACGTCAGCTTCGAGATTCGCGAGGGTGAGACGCTCGGGTTGGTAGGCGAATCCGGATGCGGCAAGACGACCGTCGGCCGCACGATGCTGCGCCTGCTCGAGCCGACGGGCGGAAACGTCACCTTCGACGGCGTCGATGTCTTCCAGCTGCGCGGCAACGAACTGAAGGCCATGCGCCGCAACATGCAGATCATCTTCCAGGATCCCTACTCGTCGCTCGATCCGCGCATGCCGGTCGGAGAATCGGTGGGGGAAGGGCTGCGCATCCATCGCATCGGCACGCCGACGGAGCGCCGGAGGATCGTGCAGGACATGCTGCGCAAGGTTGGGCTGGAGGAGTATCACGCCCGCCGCTATCCGCATGAGTTCTCCGGCGGCCAGCGACAGCGCATCGGCATCGCCCGGGCGCTGGCCCTGCGGCCGCGCTTCATCGTCGCCGACGAGCCGGTCTCGGCCCTGGATGTCTCGATCCAGTCGCAGGTGCTCAACATCCTGCGCGACCTGCAGGCCGAGTTCAATCTGACCTACCTGTTCATCGCCCACAACATGAGCGTGGTCGAGCACATCTCCGACCGGGTGGCGGTCATGTACCTGGGCAAGGTGGTGGAGCTGGCCGGGCGCGGCGAGCTCTTCGCCAACCCGCTGCATCCGTACACCCAGGCGCTGATGTCGGCCATTCCGATCCCTGATCCGCACCTGCGCAAGCAGCGCATCCTGCTGCCGGGCGACGTCCCCAGCCCGCTCAACCCTCCCAAAGGCTGCCGCTTCCACCCGCGCTGCCCGGTGGCGATGGATCACTGCGCCGTGCAGGAGCCGCGCTTCCAGGACGTCAGCCCAGGCCACGCGGTCGCCTGCTGGCGCGTGGCGTAGCGCGCGGCGAGGCATATCCCCGTTAGACTCCCGAATCGGCCCGAGCCCGCTGCGAGGCGCCCTTGGGGACAGCGCCCTCGCGCAGAGAGACGCGGGCATGGCGTGGATGCGCGCGAGCAGGTACCTTTCGCCCCCCCTCACCCTCGTCTTCTCCCCACGGGGGAGGGTGCCATGCTCCCTCTCCCGCAGGGAGACGGTGAGGTGAGGGGGCGGAGTCCCGCACGGCGCTCAACCCGGGGCCCTACCCCTCAAGGCGCGACGTTGGGATCCATCCGGCCGGGGATGCGGGGATGCCGCAGGGCTTGGGGCGGGTCTCCAGGCGCCTCCCGGCTCAGCCTGCGGCACGGCGCGCTGTCTCCGATCGACGGGGTCAACTGGCCCCTCCAGCCCGCTGTGCTAGAATCCCTCGCATGACCGCCCCGCGCATCCTGCTGGTCGACGACCAGCGCCAGGTCAGCCGCATGTTGCGCGCCAGCCTGGAGCTCTCCGGACAGGACTACAACGTCGCCGATGTCGCCTCGGCCGAAGAGGCGTTGATCGAGCTTGCCCGCGGCCCGATCGACTTGCTGGTGACCGACCTGCGCTTGCCGGGAATGTCGGGACTGGAACTGCTGGCGAAGGTGCGGCTGCAGAATCCGAAGGCGCGGGCGATCCTGATTACCGGCGCTCCCACGGACGAGATCGCCGCTGAGGCAACGGCGTTGGGCGTCATTGCCTTCCTGCGCAAGCCGCTGGGCACGAGCTTCTTCCTGGAAGCCGTGGCGCGGGCCCTTGAGGCCGGCGTGGCGGCGATCGAGCCGGAGGAGGCCGTCGAAGAGGAGCGGCCGCGCATCGCCGAGCGGCTGGCGGAACTCCGCCGCGAACTGGGGGCGGAGGCCGCCTTCCTGGTGGGCGACAACGGGCGTGTGCTGGCACGGGCGGGCGACCTGGTGAACCTTGACCTGGACGCCACACTGCCGCCGCTGATGGCCGCCTTCTCGGCCGGGTTGAAGGTCAGCCAGTTGATGGGCGCCTCGATACCGGGCAACCTGCAGTACTTCAGCGGCCCGTCGTACGACTTCTACATGACCAACGTCGGGGCGGCCTACTGCCTGCTGATGGCCTTCACGGCCAAGCCCGAGGCGGGTCAGATGGGCGCCGTGGTCCACTTTGGCCGGCGCGCGGCCAGTGACCTGCTGGCGGCCCTCTCCAGCCTGGGAGTCATCGAGCCGAATGCCAAGGCAGAGGCACCCCTGCCGCCGGCGCCGCCTCCGATGGAGCCCGTGCGTGAGGTTTCGGCACGCGAGCTGGCCTCGGCGGCGCGCAAAGTGGGCCGCAAGGATGTCGAGTCGTATTGGGACGATGCCGTCGCCGACGCCAAGGACTTGAACCCGGCCGAGGGCGACGCGCTATCGTACGAGCAGGCCCGCCGCCTGGGATTGCTACCGGAGGACCCGGAGCCGAAAGGCTGAGCGCTCCCCCATGTTAGAATGGCGACGCCCTCGGCCCTCGCCGAGGGACCCTGGGGCGTAGTGCAATGGCAGCACACCGGACTTTGGATCCGTGGATCTAGGTTCGAATCCTGGCGCCCCAGCCTGACGAGTCGCTCCCCCACGCTGTGTGCATCTCCGCCCTCGCATCCCAGGTCCGTCGCCCCGCCGGGATCGTCCCTGCAAGGAGCAACCCATGACGCAAGACGTCGCCGCGGTCGTCCTGGCCGCCGGGCTTGGAACGCGAATGAAGTCCGAGACTCCCAAGGTGCTGCACGAATTGGGCGGCCGGCCGCTGCTGCAGTGGGCCGTCGACGCCGCCCAGCAAGCCGTCGCCGGTGGGCGCGTGGTGGTGGTCATCGGCGAGGAAGCTCGCCAGGCAGCCGAGCAACTCCTGCATGGGCAGGCATCCTTCGCCCTCCAGGCGGAACGGCTGGGGACCGCCCATGCCACGCTGCAGGCGCGTCAGCCGGTTTCCGGGGCGGATCGGATCCTGGTGACCAGCGCCGACATGCCCTTGCTGCGCCCGGAGACGCTGCGGGCATTGATCGATACGCAGCGCCGCAACACGGGCCCGATGACGCTGCTGACGGCGCACAGCGAGACGCCGCGCGGCTTCGGACGCCTGGTGCGGAACGAGGCCGGGGATGTCGCCGCCATCGTCGAGGAAGCTCACACCACTCCCGAGCAGCGGCTCATCCGCGAGGTCAATGTCGGCGCCTACTGCTTCCGCGCCGACTGGCTGTGGACGTCCTTGGTGGAGCTGCCGCTCTCGCCCAAGGGTGAGTACTACCTGACAGACCTGGTGGAGCGGGCCGTAGGTGGAGGCCTGGGCGTCTCGGTCGTCACGACCGACGATGCCGATGAGGTAATCGGCATCAATACCCGCGACCACCTGGCGGAGGCGGAGACGGCGCTGCGCGGGCGCATCAACCGCGGCTGGATGCTGGCCGGCGTGACGTTGCAGGATCCGGCCACCACCTACATCGGCCCGCAGGTCAGCCTGGGCGCGGACACCGTCGTGCTGGCGAATACGCATCTCGAGGGGAAGACGACCGTCGGCCGCCGCTGCCGCCTCGGCCCGGGAACGATCATCCGCGACTCGCAGCTGGGCGATGGCTGCGCCGTGGAGCTCTCGGTGCTGGAGGGCGCGACCCTCGACGACGACGTGGAGATGGGCCCGTTCGCTCACCTGCGGCCGGGCGCGCATCTGATGCGCGGCGTGCACATGGGGAACTTCGGCGAGGTCAAGGACAGCACGCTGGGCCCCGGGACGAAGATGGGGCACTTCGCCTACGTCGGCAATGCCGAGATCGGCGCCGACGTCAATATCGGCGCCGGCACGATCACCTGCAATTACGATGGCGAGAAGAAGAATCCAACGACGATCGAGGATGGCGCCTTCATCGGCAGCGACACAATGCTGGTGGCGCCGGTGCGGGTCGGCAAGCGGGCCCGGACCGGCGCAGGCGCCGTGGTAACCCGTGATGTCCCCGAGGATTCCGTGGTGGTCGGCATGCCGGCGCGGGCGATCCGCCGGCGGAAGGTGCGCGATGGCGAGTGAGCTGGCGCTGGTTCTGCTGGCCCTGCTGGCCTTTGGGCTGGCCCTCGGGCGCAGTGCGCTGGTGAACAGCCACGCCGCCCGGCTGCGGGCCCTGCATGAAGGCGGAGAGAGGCGGGCCGGCTGGGCGCTGCGTGTGGCCGACGACGCCACGCGCCTGATCCTGGCCGCCGCACTCGGGCAGAACCTCCTGCGCCTGCTGGTGCTGGGGATCGCGCTGGCCGCCTTCGGGGGCAGCCCGCCAGCGACCGGGCAGGACTGGGTGCGCTGGTTCGGCGTGCTGGTCCTGGCGGGACTGGCGCTGGCGCTGATCGAGACGCTGGGCGACATGGCCGGACACGGGAGCCCCGAGCGCTGGGCGCTGCGGCTGGTGCCGGTGATGGGGCCCCTGATCGCGGTGCTGGCCCCTGCAGCCGGGCTATTGCGCCGGCTTCCGACGCTGGGCGCGCTGCCGCAGGTGGGCGGGCGGCCCCAGCTGGTCACCGAAGAGGAGATCAAGACGCTGGTTGATGCCGGCGAGGAGGGCGGGGCGATTGAGGAAGAGGAGAAGGAGATGATCTTCTCCATCTTCCAGCTCGGCGACACGCTGGCGCGCGAGGTCATGGTGCCGCGCATCGACATCGTCGGCTTCGAGGCCGGGATGCCGCTGTCGGAAGCTGCCCGAACGCTGATCGCCACCGGACATTCGCGCGCCCCGGTCTATACCGGCACGATCGATAACGTCATCGGGCTGCTCTACGCCAAGGACGTGCTCGCCGCCTGGCAGGCCGGCGCCCAGGACAAGCGCGTGCGCGAGGTCATGCGGCCGGCCATTTTCGTTCCGGAGGCCAAGAAGGTCGATGACCTGCTGCAGGAAATGCAGGCCAGCCGGGTGCAGATGGTCCTGGTCGTCGACGAGTACGGTGGGACGGCCGGGCTGGTGACGCTCGAGGACATCGTCGAGGAGATCGTGGGCGAGATCCAGGACGAGTACGACCTGGCGGAGGAGATGCCCTACCACGAACTACCGGACGGGAGCTTCCGCTTCAATGGCGGCATCGACCTGGATGACGTCAACGAACTGACCGGGGCGCGGCTCTCCAAGGAGGCCGGCGAGACCCTCGGCGGGCTGATCTACAGCCTGTCCGGGCGCGTCCCCGCCGCCGGTGACATTCTTGAAACGGGCGGGCTGAGGCTGGAGGTCGAGCAGGTGACCGGCCGTAGGATCCGCAAGGTGCATGCGACTCGCAGCGAGGCCGGCGCGGGGACGGAGGCGGACGATGATCACGCAAGCGCAGCGCAGTGAGCTCGTGGCCCGGGCGAGCGAGGCCCGCCAGAACGCCTACGCTCCGTACTCGAACTACCGCGTCGGCGCAGCGCTCCTGGCCGAATCGGGCGAGATCTACACGGGCGTCAACGTCGAGAACGCTGTCTACCCGACCGGCACCTGCGCCGAGCGCACGGCGATCTTCAAGGCCGTCTCCGAAGGCGAACGGACCTTCACGGCCATCGCCGTCGTGACCGAGAACGGCGGCACGCCATGCGGTTCCTGCCGGCAGATGTTGGCCGAGTTCGGGCTCGATACCCTGGTGCTCATCGCCGATGCCGGCGGGCGGGTCGTCAGCGAGACGAATGTGCGCGCCTTGCTGCCGCAGGCATTCGGGGCAGCGGATCTCCCGGCCCGGGGCTGAGCGCCGTCCCTGTATACTCACATCGGAAGATCCGGCCGGGACCCATCTGGGTCCCGGCCGTGGGATTCTACCGACCGCTGGCTGGGGGCTACGGGTAGTCCTGGTCCGGCTGCCAGATCAGCGAGGTCTTTCCGCAGCTGCTGCTGACGAAGAAGGTCGCCATCCCCTGCTTGAAGAGCTCTTCCCAGGCGTGCTTGCGGTCTTCGCTGTAGGGGAAGTTGACGAAGTCATTGTAGGGAGCAAAGACGATCGGGATCTCGAGTGTTTCGCCTGCCGCAAGGGCAGGGACCATGAACGTGCGGTAGTCGAACAGCCCGTAGGTCGTGTTGGTCATGAGCGGCTTCGATAGCTTCCAGAACATCGGCACCGGCCCCGTGAGACCGGGTCCTTCCACGCGGGCGCTGGCGCTGACCGTGCCCTTGCCGGTACACACCGGCGTCCCGGAGAATTTCGGGTTGGGTGAGATGCGCAGCGTCAACATCGGCATCTGGTACTCGCCGTCGGGGTCGGGCTTCACCGGGACGCCATTCGGTACGTAGCTCACGGATTCCGACAGCGCCTTCTGCGCTTCCAGCAACCCCGCCTGCAAGCCTTCCTTGAACTTGGCCTCGACCGTCTTCTGCCACTGCGCCTTGGCTTCCTCCAGCGCGATTCCGGTGAGCAGGCTCCCGTTGGCGGCCTTCGTCACCTCCTCCGGGATGCCGACCTGCATGGCGGCCTGCTGCGCCAGGTAGTCCATGCCTTGGTTGACCAGCTGATCGAAGTTGGGGATGCTGGGGGGAATACCCATCGACGCCAGCGCGCCGTCGAGGATCGTCCCGAGGCACTGCTTGCCGCACAGCTCGCCCGGCACGAACTTGGCCACCAGGTTGACGACTTCAGCCTTCAGGTCGCTGTAGGCCTGACTGATCCAGTTCAGCGCCCCGGTGGCGTAACTCCAAGCCTTCTCCAGCCAGCTCTTCTCCTCAGGCTTGGGCTGGCAGAACTTGTCGCCCACGTTGTATGTGATCTTCTGATCGAATGGGTAGGTGATGGTCGTCTGCTTGGTTACCAGGTAGCAGCCGGAGTGTCCGTTGTCAGGCGGATTGAAGGTCTTGTAGGAGATGATCTCGATCAGGTAGGGCGATTCGATCTTGATCGTGGGCGTCGGCGTCGGGCATCCCGGGGCCGATGGGTCGTTCAAACAGTTGAGGTTGGGAACCTCGAGGTACCCGCCCCCTCCTGCAGTCCAGTCCATGCGCACGGCGTTGGAGGCCGGGCTGACTTGCGCTTCGCCGACGACCGGCAGGATGCGGAAGTAGAAGCCGGTGACCGGGAAGAGGTTCCCGCCGGGCGGCAGGAATGTCACCGGGTTGAAAGGCTCCTGGAGGACAGCCTGGGAGCCGATGGAGACGACTGCGCCGGGAGAGCCGGCGGGCGCCGGCGTCGCCGTGGCGGCGTTGAAGAACGGGATCTGGCTCGGTGCGGTGGTGATGTCTCCCTGGGTGACGCTGCCGGGCGGCAGCGGAGGGTTGACCGGCGTCAGATCGATGGAGAAGACGCAGTTGGCGCAGGTGACCGGCCACGAGGCGATCAGCCCGTCCGGCGCCAGCGCATCCGCCTCGCTTCCGGTCGGGAAGGGCAAGGCCGAAGCCTGGAGCACACCCGCCGTTGCGCCGGGGTAGGTAGTCTCCCACTTGAGGACGAACTTGAGGTCGGCGAGCGACCCGGACGTGGACACGAGCGTAGCCCATTCGCCGAGATTGATCTCACCCGTCACGGGCGGGGAGCTGATCCGCGTTGAACCCCACAGGTTGGTCGTCCAGGGAGGCTGGTAGCTGATCGACAGCCCGGAGCCGACCACCCACAGATCGCTTGTCCGGGTCGACGTCGTCTGGCAGTAGCGATCCCACAGGCGGGTGCGGACCTCGAACACGGATCCTGGCACGGCCGCGGGCAAGTCGAACAGATAGGCGCCCGGTGCGTCCCCCTGTCGCGCCGCCGTTCGCAGCGCAGGCCCGGTCCGCATCAGGACGTTGGAACCGAACATGACCTTCTGCCAACGCATCGGAACGAACTCGAGCTCGATAGTTTCCGGCGCCGACCGGCAGCCGGGGATGGTGAGCGATCCCGGCACCGACGAGGTCACCGGCCGAGGCGCGGAGGGAGCGGGGCGCGTCGGGGAGGGACCGGAGCCGCCGCCCGATGAGCCGCCGTCGAAACGGAAGCGGGCGGAGGCCGACATGTCGCCATCGGGACAGAAGGCCGTGACCTTGACCGTGCGGTTCTGCCCGGCCGATCCGGTGACATAGAACTCGCCGTCCAGGCTGCCGTCGCGGCCGATCGATCCCGAGCCGGCGGCGTCACCACCAACCTCGACGCCGCCGCCTGGACACCATCCGTTTCCGCTGAACGATCCGCTGGCCGCCGGGGGCGGGCCGCTACTGGGACTCAGGCTGAGGGAGGGCCCGTCCGACTGAGCCCGGGCTTCCGGCGCGGGGACCCACGCTGCGGCGAGAACGGCGACCAGCAGCAGTGCGTGAACCAGGCGAACGCGGATCTGAAGAAGCATGATCACACCTCCCGGCGCATGGACGAGGGTTTCGAATGCGGGCGGATTCGGCGGAGTTGGGGACAGTAGCGGAGCGCGGGCACCGTGCCGCGCACGGCGAGGCCGCAGGATGGGACGAAGTCAGCGTGCCTGGGGGGCGTCGGCCCCATCCCATGGGTCCTTGTGGAGATAATGGGCATTATACGCCCAATTTCTCCACTAGTTGCGAGTGCGGGATCGACTTGGGGGGACGCGTGGGATGGCGTCATCCGCCTGTCCTGCGACGACGGCGTGGATTCCGGTCGAGGGCTCGGGCATCAGGCGAGACGAATGCCCGCTGGTATAATCCCGCGCATGCCGAGCCGCGAGCGCCTCTACCGGACGGAAGCGGTCGTCTTGCGCCGGGGGGAATTCGGAGAGGCGGATCGCATCCTCACCGCCTACAGCCCGGAGCACGGCAAGCTGCGACTGGTGGCCAAAGGCGTGCGCAAAGCGCGCTCGCGCAAAGCCGGGCATCTCGAGCCTTTCACCCGCGTGGAGCTGCAGATCGCCCGCGGCCACGACCTGGACGTCATCACCCAGGCGACGGCGCTCGATCTGCACCCGGGATTGCGCCAGGACCTGGAGCGTTTCGGCCACGCTGCCTACGTGGTCGAGCTGATGGATCGCTTCACCGTACAGGAAGGTGATGCCCGCGGGCTGTACCGGTTGCTGGTCGATACGCTTGAGCGGCTGGATGAGCCGTCCCAACCGGCGGCGGTCGTAGACTACTACCAGCTTCGCCTGCTCGACCTGCTCGGCTACCGCCCCGAGCTGTTCCGCTGCCTGGGCTGCGGCGCCGAGGTACGGCCTGCCGACCAATTCTTCTCGGCCGCCGCCGGCGGCGTCCTGTGCCCGGACTGTGGACGGCGTCGTCCGGAGGCGCGCCGCCTGTCCCTGGCCGCCCTCAAGGTGCTGCGACACTACCAGCGCAGCGCCTTCGCCAGCGCCATGGCGCCGCACGTGCGCTTCGAGGTGCTGGATGAGGCCGGGCTGGTGCTGGAAGCCTATGTGAGCTACCTGCTGGAGCGCCGCCTGCAGGCGCCCGTGTTCCTGCGCCAGGTCCGCCATCTCGAAGCTCAGGCGGCCGCAAAATGACCCGGCTGGCAGGCCGGCCTCGGAGAGAGTGCTCTTGTCCAAACCGCCCCTGACCTTCCAGGATGTCATCCTCAACCTGCAGCAGTTCTGGAGCCGGCAGGGTTGTGTGCTTTGGCAGCCCTACCACACCGAGGTGGGAGCCGGCACGATGAACCCGGCCACCTCGCTGCGCGTGCTCGGCCCCGAGCCGTGGAACGTGGCGTACGTCGAGCCCTCCACCCGTCCGACGGACGGACGCTATGGCGAGAATCCCAACCGCTGGCAGCACTACTACCAGTTCCAGGTGATGCTCAAACCCGACCCGGGCAACCCCCAGGAGATCTACCTTCAGTCGCTCGTCGCCCTCGGCATCGACCCGGCCCGGCACGACATCCGCTTCGTGGAAGACAATTGGGCTTCGCCGGCTTTGGGCGCCTGGGGCCTGGGGTGGGAGGTCTGGCTCGACGGCCAGGAGATCACGCA
>DYJB01000198.1 GCA_020723365.1 Candidatus Aquidulcis sp.
AGTTAGACCTGGGCAGCGGCGCCCGCGGCTCGCGCCAAGCGCACACCGAAGACCTGCTCTGCCGGCTGCTCGAGGCGGAAGCGGCGCTGGTGGTCAACAACAATGCCGCCGCCGTCCTGCTGGCCCTGACAGCCCTGGCCCGCAAGCGCGAGGTGGTCATCTCGCGCTCCCAGCTGGTGGAAATCGGCGGAGGCTTCCGTGTCCCCGACGTGCTGCGCGAGTCGGGAGCGCGCCTGGTGGAAGTCGGAACGACCAACCGCACGCACCGCCGGGATTTCGAAGATGCCCTCACGCCGCGCACGGCCCTGCTGCTGCGCGCCCATCACTCCAACTTCCGCATCACCGGATTCACCGCCGAGCCGGGACTGGACGAGCTCGTCGACATCGCCCGCCGGCACGGGCTGCCCGTGGTCGATGACCTCGGATCAGGAGCCCTGCTGGACACGTCGGACTTCGGGCTGGCACACGAGCCCACCGTGCAAGAATCGCTCCGCTGCGGCGCGGCGCTGGTGGCCTTCTCGGGCGACAAGCTGCTGGGCGGGCCGCAATCCGGCATCCTGGTTGGCGAAAGGGCGTTTATCGAGCGCCTGCGACGGCACCCGCTGGCGCGCGCCGTGCGGGCCGACAAGCTGTGCCTGGCGGCGCTGGCGGCGACGCTGACCCACTACCTGCGCGGCGAGGCGCTGCTGGAGATTCCGGTCTGGCGCATGATCGCGGAGCGTCCGGAGGACCTGCGCGCCCGCGCCTCGGCCTGGGCGCAGCGTCTGGGCACCGGCGATGTGCAGCCCGGCCGCTCGACCATCGGCGGCGGAAGCCTGCCAGGGGAAACGCTCCCGACCTGGCTGTGGACGCTGGCTGCGCCGCAGCCCAATCTCTTCGTGGAGCGGCTGCGCCGGTCGCCCATCCCGGTCATCGGGCGCGTCGAGGCCGGGCGCGTGACCCTCGATCCGCGCACGGTGCTGCCGGAGCAGGAAGGCGCCCTGCTGGCCGGCCTGCAAGCCTGCCTGAAGATTTCAGACTGAGGAGCTTGCATGAAGAGTGACCTGGATGCCCTGATGCTCGAGACCGGCCTGGACGGGCTGCTCGTGACCGGGGCTGGCATGCACAATCCGTCCCTCACGTACTTCGTCGGGCCGGCGCATCTGACCTTCGCCGACCTGCTCAAGAAGCGCGGCCAGACGCCGGTGCTCTTCTGCCGCGCCATGGAGAGGGAAGAGGCGGCTCGCACCGGACTGCCCGTGAAGGTGGTCGATGACTTCAATCCGACGCAGCTCCTCGACCAGGCGGGCGGCGACACTGCCCGGCAGCGCGCCCTCCTGCTCGAGCGCATGCTCGCCGAGACGGGCCTGGGCGGCCGCGTGGCCGTCACCGGCCGCGCCGACCTCGGGGCCGGGCTCGCCACGCTGCAGCACCTGGGGCGCGCCCTGCCGGAGGTGGAATTCGTCGGCGCCGTCGACCGCCTGGATGTCATCACCCGCGCCCGGGCGACGAAAGACGAGGCCGAGGTCGAGCGTATCCGCCAGATTGGCAGGGCCACGGTCCAGGTCGTCGCCGACGTGGCCAACTTCCTGACCTCCCACCGCGCCCGCAACGGCGTGCTCCTCAACCAGCACGATGAGGTGCTGACCATCGGCGAGGTCAAGCGCCGCATCAACCTGTGGCTGGCGATGCGCGGCGCCGAGAACCCCGAAGGCACCATCTTCGCCGTCGGCCGCGACGCCGGCGTGCCGCACAGCGTCGGGGATGATGCCGCCCCGGTCGAGGTCGGCAAGAGCATCGTCTTCGACATCTTCCCGTGCGAAGCCGGCGGCGGCTACTTCTACGACATGACGCGCACCTGGTGCCTGGGCTTTGCTCCCGACGAGGTCCAGCGCGCCCACGAGGAGGTCCTGGCCGTGCAGCAGGAGATGTGCGCCGCCTTGCGCGCCGGCACTCCCTTCCGCGAGTACCAGAAACGGACCTGCCAGGCCTTCGAGGCGCGCGGCCATCCGACGGTGCAGAGCACGCCGGGCACGCGGGAAGGCTACGTCCACTCGCTGGGCCACGGCGTGGGGCTGGCGGTCCAGGAGCGGCCGCTCGCCGGCTACAGCGACCACAACCTGGAGCCGCTGATGCCCGGGGCTGTTGTCACCGTCGAGCCCGGGCTGTACTATCCGGAACGGGGATACGGTGTCCGCATCGAGGACACGCTCTGGATCCGTCCCGACGGGATGGCTGAGGTGCTGGCCGAGTTCCCGCGGGACCTGGTCCTGAAAGTGCAGGGCGCATGAGCGACGACACCCGCATTCTGGCGATCGAAACGTCGTGCGATGAAACCGCCGCGGCCGTGGTCGAGAACGGCCGGCGCGTGCTGGCCGGGATCGTCGCCTCGCAGGCCGCCCATCACGCCAAGTACGGCGGCGTCTTTCCCGAGGCGGCCTCGCGCATGCACATCGAGTCGATCTACCCGGTGGTCGCCGAGACGCTCGCCCAGGCGCATGTCGGCCTGGAGGCCGTGGACGCCATCGCCGTCACCCGCGGCCCCGGGCTGGCCGGTTCGCTCGTGGTCGGCATGGCGATGGCCAAAGGCATGGCGCTGGCCTCCGGCCTGCCGCTCATCGGCGTCAATCACCTGGAAGCCCACCTGTACTCGATCTGGCTGGTGGAGGACGAGCCCGAGCCGGCCTTCCCGCTGCTGGCGCTGATCGTCTCCGGCGGCCATTCCGAACTGGTGCTGATGCGCGATCACCTGGTCTACGAGCGGTTGGGCGGGACGCTGGACGATGCCGCCGGCGAGGCCTTCGACAAGGTCGCCCGCCTGCTCGGCCTCGGCTACCCGGGAGGCCCGGCGATTCAGGCCGCGGCCGAGACCGGTGACCCTCAGGCCTTCAAGTTCCCGCGCGCCTGGCTGGAGGATTCGTGGGATTTCTCGTTCAGCGGCCTGAAGACGGCCGTGCTGCGCGAGGTTCGGTCCCAACAGCCCGATCTGGAGGCCGGCGTGGAAGCGCCCCGCCCAGGCCTACCCATCGCCGATCTGGCGGCGTCGTTCCAGGCCGCTGTCATCGACGTGCTGGTCGGAAAGGCGCTCTCGGCGGCCGAAACGCTCGAGGCCAAGGAAGTGCTCGTGGCCGGCGGCGTTTCGGCCAACCGTGCGCTGCGCGACGCATTTCGACAGCGCTCCACGCTGCCCGTGCGCGTGCCCCCGCTGGCACTGTGCACCGACAACGCCGCCATGATCGGCGCCGTCGGACACTGGCGCTACCTGGCCGGGCAACGCGACGCGCTCGACATGGACGTACTGCCCACCTGGCCGGTTGCCGCCTGAGGCGCGGCGCGTGGCGCCATCGCCCTTTTCGGCCGGCGTCCGCTGACGATGGACCCCACCCCCAGGAAGCAGCCCCGTTGCCGATGACGGTCCTTCTTTCCTTCAATGCCTTCACCGACTGTGCGCGATTCCCGTCGTCCTGGCGAACGGGTAAGCTCTGCCTGCTGGTCGAGACGAACCAGGGCCCGCTGCTGATCGACACCGGTCCCGGGCTGGAAGACTACGCCCGCCCGCCGGCCATCCTGCGAGTATTTCAGGCCATCACGCGCGTGGCCATGGACCCGCAGGAGGCAGCCATCCGGCAGGTTGTGAGGTTGGGCTATCGGCCGGAAGACATCCGCCACATCCTGCTGACACACATGCATTTCGATCACTGCGGCGGGCTCCCGGACTTCCCCTGGGCGACGGTGCATGTGCACGAGCGCGAACTCGATGCCTATCGCGGCGTGACGAGACACTGGGCAAACCTGGCCTATGTGCGGCGGCACATGGCCCATCGGCCAGCCGTGGTCACCTACCGCGTGACCGGAGAGTCCTGGCTCGGGCTGCCCGCCACCCGGCTGCCATTCGAGCCCGAGATGTGGCTTGTGCCGCTGCACGGCCACACGCCTGGCCACTGCGGCGTCGCGGTGCGCCTCGGGACAGGATGGCACTTCCACGTGGGCGATGCCGGCCCGATCGGGCTGCAGGACTACGCGCCCAAGTGGCTGGTGCGCACCGTCCTGGGGCCGCTCACTCCTCACTTGCAGGCGTTCGCCGCCTGCCACCCTGAGGTGATCATCACGACCGGGCACATGTGGCTGGAGAGCTTCGCACAACCGGCCGGGTGACCTGCCCTCGTCGCCCCGTTGTTGCAGGGCCGTCCGGTGCGCACGGGCCTGGAGACAGCCAAAGGCCCAGGTTCGGTCGCCCTGGCGGGGCCGCCGTCTCACAGCTCCCGGGTCCTTCGACGGCACGCATCGGCGCCTGAGGCGTGTGGCGGGCCCGTCGGGCGCGAGCTGCAGGCGCAGGGTGGAGGGAAGCCGCCGGTCAGGGCCGGTCGGGTGCGCTCCACGCCACCCGGCGCAGGCCAGCCGGATGGAGGCCGCGGAAGCCCTCACCACGCGCCACGGCCTGCAGCACCGGTTCGATGTTCTCCACGACCGACCCGCACAGCATGTCCACACCGTAGCGGAAGAGGATCGGGCTGAGAGGGACGCTCGCCCCGGCCAGGATGACGTCGGCATGCGGCGGGCACAGCGCCAGGAGATGCGGCAGCGTGCGATTGACGAAGGCCAGCCCGGTGATGACGATCAGGTCCGATGCCGGCAGAACATCCGGCGCGGCCTCCTCGGGCAGATCACCGGGGCGCGGACGCTTCTCGAGCACCGTCAGGCTCCCGACATACGGCCTCAGCTCATCGGCGAAGGGGAAGTGCCCGACCATGGCCACAGCGCGGCCGCG
>DYJB01000199.1 GCA_020723365.1 Candidatus Aquidulcis sp.
CTCCATGCTTCCATTCCTGGAGGCGGGGAAGCCCGTGTTCGCCGCCGAGTACACCGATACGGGTGTCGACTTTGAGGCGGCCTGCGAAGCGCTCGGCCCGGCCGGCTTCAGCCTGATCCTCAAGGACCGCGAGCTATCGGCGTGGAGGCAGACCTGTCCCCCGTAGGCACGGGGCGCGCGGCGCAGGGCACAACTCGCCGACGCCGGCCGTTTCCAGCCTGCGTTCGGTCCGCGCACGCTTGAGGCCGCCGTGGCGCGCCGCACGGCCTTCGTCCCCTACGCGCCCCGCACGGTCCTCAACAAGGCCCGCCGCGCCGACCACTGGTTCTGGACGCGCTACTCGGCCTACCCCTACATCGGCTGCCAGCACGGCTGCGCCTTCTGCTATTGCCGCGAGCGCAAGTACTCGCCCTACGAGGATCCGGACGACTTCGCCCACGTCATCAAGGTCAAGCAGAACGCCCCCGAGCTGCTGCGGCGCGCCCTCAGCCGTGTGCCGATCGATACCGTCTTCACCGGCGACTACCAGCCCGCCGAGCGCAAGTTCGAGATCTCGAAGCGCATGCTGGAGGTGTGCCGCGACCTGGGCTTCCCGGTCTTCGTGCTCGAGCGCTCGCCGCTCGTGCTGCGCGACCTCGACCTGCTGCTGGAAATCGACCGCCGTGCGCCATCGGCGGTCGCCTTCTCCATCCTGACGACGCCGGAGGCGCCCAGCTACGCCGCAGTGCGCCTGACCGAGCGGCTGGCGCCGGCGCCCGAGAAGCGCTTTGCCGCCATGGAGCGCTTCGCCGGGGCCGGGATGCTGACCGGCACGTGCCTGATGCCCATCCTGCCGGGGATCAGTGACGACGACGCCACGCTGGAGTCGGTCGTGCGCTGGACCGCCGACCACGGCGGGCGATTTGTCCTCGCCGGGTCGCTGACGCTCTCCGATCAGCAGCGGGACTACTTCGTGCAGTCCCTGCGCGGTCCATTCGCCCACCTGCTCGAAACCTACCGCCGCCTGTACCCGCCGGGCAGCTACGCCACGACCGGCGACTTCAGCCGGCGGGTCGGCTTGCGCGTCCGGGAGTTGTGCCAGCGCTTCGGGATCGCCGATCGCATCCCCCGGCCGATCATCCCTGGCGACCGGCGCGAGGCCAACAAGCGCCTGGTCGAGTGGCTCGCCGATCGGGCCTACGCCCTCGAGCTGGAAGGCGCGCCCTCCAACCAGGTCTGGACGTACCGCAAGGCTGCCTGGGCGCTGGAGGACCTGGTGCAGGACGTGCGCAGGGTGCGTTCAGAACTTGGGCTGCACGGACTGGAGAGCATACCTGGCATCGGCTCGGCGCTGGGCAGTGAGGTCGATCACATGCTGGCTTCGCTCGTTCCCTCCCCCGGCGTTCAGCCTCCCGTCCTCTAGCTGATGCGCTTCGGACAGGGCGCGAAGCGTCCACAGGATCAACAGCCCATCGGGATTCAAGGCTATCGAGGGTGGGTCAAGGAGGCGGTGCGAGCGGGCTAGACGCCGAAGGGCTCGAGCATCCCGGCGCCGGGCGCCTGCCCTGCGTACACGCCGCGGTACTCCGACGGCAGCAGCGCGGCGATGTGGCGCATGATCTCATCGGCTACGTCCTGGCGTCTTTCGGCCGTCCACCGCTCCTGCTGCCGGACGCGCAGCAAGGGTCCGACACGGATGCGGAAGTCGGTTCGCCGCAGGCGCTTGACGTTCGCCCAAATGCGTTCATGGCCGTAGTACGCCACGGGGAGGATCGGGGCTGAGGAGTGCGCCGCCAGCAGTCCGATGCCCGGCTTGGCGCGCTGCAGGCATCCGTCGCCGCTGCGCGTCCCCTCCGGGGCGACGGCCACGATCATCCCCTGATCCAGCGCCTGGAGCACACGCCGGATTGCCGTGACGTCTGGCTCGCCGCGCCGGAGCGGGATGGCGCCCCAGATGTTGAAGAGCAGGCCCATCACGGGGCTGTCCCAGGTCTCGGCCTTGGCGAAGCCAGTCACCGGTCGGGGCTGGAGGTGCGACATCACGAGCGGCACCTCCAGGAAGTTCACGTGGTTGCACACCAGCAGCAGCGGTCCCCGGGCGGGAACACGGGAAAGCTCGGCATCGTCGACGCGGCAGGCCAGGCGCGATAGGCGCCAGGCCGTTCCGTTAACCGCCCAGCGCGCCGCCCGCCTTCTAAGCCCCGGCTCCACTCAGCACCTCGATCTGCGCCGGCACGATCTCGGCCAGCAGCTCGTGGCCGTCGACGCACAGCGTTTCGCCGTCGGCATGCGCCGGGAGCGTGCCGACCTCGGCCGTCACGTGCACGCGCTTCACCCGCAGGGTCGTGATGGCCGGCTGGCCCTCCTGATCACCCTTGAGGAAGTGCGGGATCAGGCTCAGGATGCGCCCGCGGGTCACCTGCCCGGCGATGCACACGTCGAACAGGCCGTCCCCCGGATCGCCCTTGGGCGCCATGTGGAAGCCGCCGCCCATGCGCCGGCCGTTCATGACCGAGACCATCAACGTTTCCTGGACCATCGTTCGGTCGTCGAGCTCGATGCGCAGGCGCGGCCCGCGATCGTACAGGCTGATGGTCTTGAGGGCGGCGACGATGTAGGAGGCGAAGCCGCTCAGCGGCGCCAGCTTGAGGGCCTCGAAGCCGACGACGGCGTCGAAGCCGATGCCGATGCCATTCCCGAAGTAGCGCCCCTGCGGGTACAGCCCGCCGGTGACCTTGCCGACATCGATGCGCCGCTTGCGAGCGGCGATCACCAGCGGGACGGAGGCGGCGATGCCCTGCGGCACGCCCATCCCGAAGGCGAAGTCGTTGCCGCGCCCGACCGGGATGATGCCCATCGCCGGCCGGCGTTCAATCGGGATCTGCATCAAGCCGTTCAGCACCTCGTTGGCCGTACCGTCCCCTCCTACGGCGACGACCGCCTCCCAACCCTGCGACCCGGCGGCGGCGGCCAACTCGGCGGCGTGCCACGGACGCTGGGTGACGACGGCTTCGAAGCTCACGCCTGCCTCGGTCAGCGCCCGGCTGACCGGCTCGACGGCCTTCAGCCCGGCGCCTCGACCGGACGTTGGATTGGCAATCAGCAGACAGCGCATGGGAGCAGCTCTCCTGGGTGAGGGATTGGCCGGCGCACGGCGCAGCCTGTCGGTCCTGCGTGCGGGCCGACGGGCAGCATCATGCCGTCCCGGACGCCGAAGGCAGAAACTCGAGGTGCACGGGTTCGGCGGCGACCTGCGCGGCGTATTCGCCGCGGTATTGCTCGGGCAAGAGACGGGCAATCTGGATCATGACCTCGTCGGCAATCGCCTGCCGCACCTCGCCCGTCACGCGCCCGTTGACCGGACGCACGCGGAACATCCGGCCGACCGCCACGTGGAAGTCGGTCCGCCGCAGGCGCTTGAGGTTGTGCCAAAGGTTCACGTGTCCAAAAAAGGCCAGGGGCAGGATGGGCGCGCCGCTGCGCAGCGCCAGCATCGCCGTCCCGGGCTGGGCGCGCAGCAGGCTTCCCGATCCGCTGCGCGTGCCTTCCGGCGACACCGCCACGATCGAGCCCTGCTCCAGGGCCCGCAGCGCCTGGCGAAAGGCCTCTACATCACCTTCGCCGCGGCGCAAGGGGATGGCTCCCCAGAGCGTGAACAGCCAGGCCATGAAGGGGTTGTCCCACCACTCGGCTTTGGCGAAGCCTGTCGCCGGCCGCGGGCGCACACGCACGTAGACCAGCGGGGCTTCCAGGAAATTGGTGTGGTTGGCGACCAGGATCAGGGGACCGCGAGGCGGGATGTTACGCAGCGGGGCTTCATCTACCCGGCACACGACGCCGGTCAGGAACCGGACGACGCCGTTGACCAGCCACTCGCTCCAACGCATCCGCCCATCCCCCGCGCGGCACGCCTGTGCCGCCGCTCCCCCGCCCGTAGATGGTAACACGAAGAACACCTGCGAGTCAGGCCGGGACTACGGCCGAGGTGCGGTCGGGATGGCGGTGGGCGTGAGCGGCGCCGGGTTGACGACGATCAGCACGTAGACCTCCTCGCCGAAGAGCGTGCCGTCGGGGGCACGCGCCTGCCACCGGCTGATGTACTCCCCCTTCTCGAGCGGGGCGGTCATCGCCACCTGCCAGACGGCCTGCGACCCCTCCACGGCCGGGTAGAGCGCCAGCTCGCGCGGGCCCTCGATGCGGCTCTCGCCGATTTGAACCAGGCGGTATTCAGGACCCCAGGCGCACGAGCCGCGATTGAGGATCAACCAGCGCTTGTCGAGCGCCGCGCCGGGGATCACTTCTGTGCCGTCGGGAAGCGTCAGGTCCTCGAGGTACTGGGCGTCATTGGTGCAGGGGTCCGTCGGCGCAGGCGCCAGCGGCCCGGGGAGAGCCGTGGGGGTCGGGACCACAGCGATCGGGGCGGCCGGGATCGCAAGATCGAAGGGAACAACCGTTGCCGCTGTCACCTCGGGCGAACACGCGGAGAGCACCACGGAGAGCACAGCCACGATGGGCTGAAGGAAGCGCGCCCGCACCCTCATCATGGCAACATTATAGACCGGCCTTTCGGCGACAGCGGCCCCGGTGGGGTATTCCGACGCCGTCCATGACGCTGCTGGCGGCCGGGACACCGAGTTGCGCGCAGCGGCGCTGCCGGCGCTGAGTGCGGTATGCTTGCGCGTGTCCG
>DYJB01000200.1 GCA_020723365.1 Candidatus Aquidulcis sp.
GCGCCTGTGGGCCGGCGCAGGATCCGCGCGTCGCCGAGCTGGAGGCGGCGCTGGCCACGGCCCAGGCTTCGGGCCAGACGAGCGAGGAACTGGCCGCGCTGCAGCAGCAGCTGGCAGAGGCCCAGGCGGCCGCCAGCGGCCCACAGTACGCCAGCTACTCGGCCGACTTCAAGAACCCGGACACCCTCACCAACCTGTGGATCGGCGAGCCCGAGACGCTCGACCCGGCCATCATGTACGACTCGCCCGGGATCGTGACCGCCCGGCACCTGTACGACGGGCTGCTGTTCCTGAAGGGCTCGGCGGTCGATGAGTTCGTGCCGATGCTGGCCGACGAGTGGAGCATCTCCGACGACGGCCTGACCTACACCTTCCACATCCGTGAGGGCGTCAAGTTCCACAAGGGAGGGACACTCGAGGCGCACGACGTGGCCTACACCTTCCACCGCAACATGCTGCTCGGCTGGGACTCGCTTGGCGCAGGCGGGCCGATGGGCCTGTTCTTCGCCCCGATGCTTGAGACTCTCGGGATCGGCGCCGCCGGTGACGGCGGGACGCTCGACGCCGTTGGGGGCGACGACCTCAAGGTCTGCGAGGCGATCAAGAACACCGTTGTGGCCGATGACGCCACCGGCACCGTGACGATCAAGCTGGCCTACCCGGCCGCCTACTTCCCGCAGCTGCTCGTCCAGCCGTGGTCCGGCGTCATGGACAAGGAGTGGATGATCGAGCAAGGGAACTGGGACGATGACTGCGCCACCTGGCGCAACTGGTACATGCCCGAGGTCTCTGCCACCCTGCTCTACAGTGATGAGAACGGCACGGGCCCCTACATGCTCGACCACTGGACGCCCGGCCAGGAGCTCGTGCTCAAGGCGTTCCCCGAGTACTGGCTGAAGGAGCCGCTCTGGGAAGGCAGCACCATCGACGGCGTGCCGGACATCGGCACGGTCGTCATCAAGCTGGTCGAGGAGTGGGGCACGCGCCTGGCGATGGTCGAAGCCGGGGATGCCGACACGCTCGATCACGAGATCGCCTTCGCCACCCAGATCGATCCCATGATCAAGACCAAGTACACGTGGAATGACGGCGAGTGGGTCGAGGAAGAGGTCAACCCCGAAGGCATCCTCAAGCTTTACACCCTGATGCCGGCCTCCTCCACCGACGACATCTTCCTGAACTTCAACATCCCCACCGAGGGCGGCAACCCGTACATCGGATCCGGGCAGCTCGACGGGCTCGGCATCCCGCCCGACTTCTTCTCCGACATCCATGTCCGCAAGGCGTTCAACTACTGCTTCGACCGCGAGACCTACATCGCCGAAGTGCGCCAGGGCGAAGCCTTCCCCCATAGGGGCCCGATCATCGAGGGCATGGTCGGCTACCAGGCCGACTCGCCGATCTACGAGTTCGACCTGGCCAAGTGCGAGGAAGAGCTGAAGCTGGCCTGGGACGGACAGGTGTGGGAGAAGGGCTTCACCATGTCGTTCCTGTACAACACGGGCAACGACAGCCGCCGCATCGCCAGCGAGATTCTGGCCGACGGCCTGGTCCAGGTCAACAGCAACATCTCGATCGGCATCACCAACCTGCCGTGGGCGACCTACATGGCTGCCCGCCGCACCGGCCGGCTGCCCCTGCACCAGACAGGGTGGATCGAGGACTACCACCACCCGAACAACTGGGTGAACCCGTACATGTCGTGCAGCGGCGACTGGTCCATGCGCCAGCACTTCCCGGATGAGATGTGCGGGGCCTGGGATGAGACGATGAACGCCGCGGTCCGCGAGACCGATCCTGCCAAGGCTGAAGAGCTGTACCGAGGCCTGCAGAAGGATGCGATGGAACAGGCCATCGACATCTTCATCGCCCAGGTCACCTCACGGCGCTACGTGCAGGACTGGATCGATGGCTACTACTACAACCCGCTCTTCGGGGACGATCCCTACATGGCGGCCCTCGTGAAGGCCCCGCCTCAGTAAGCTTTCGTTCCCTCCTCCTTACCGCCGGGGCGGTGGCCATCCCTCCACCGCCCCTCGGCGGGAGGGGGCTGCCGGTTCTTTGGAGACCGACGCATGCTTACCTACATCGCCCGACGCCTGCTCCAGCTGCCGATCATCCTGTTTGGCGTGACGTTGCTGATCTTCGCCATGATGACGCTGGTGACACCGTACGAGCGGCTGGCGCTCCACCTCGCCGATCAGCCTGAGCGGACGTCGGACGTCGATGCCCTGGTCGAGCTGTACGGACTCAATGATCCCATCCCGGTGCAGTACGCCCGCTGGCTCGGCCGGGTTGTCCAGGGCGACCTCGGCTTCTCCTACCGCGGCCACCAGCCCGTGGCGGATGCGCTCCTGCAGCACCTGCCGCCAACCGCCGAGCTGGCGCTCTTGAGCATCGTACCGATCATGTTCATCGGCATTCGCCTCGGCGTCCTGGCGGCCGTCAACCAGAACAAGCCCATCGACCACGCCGCCCGCATCTTCAGCATCGTCGGATGGTCGTTCCCGATCTATGTCTTCGGACTCTTGGTCCTGATGATCTTCTACGCCAAGCTGGACTGGTTCCCGGCCGGGCGCCTCTCGGAATGGGCGCTGCGCGCCACCGAGGCTGCCAACTACGTCCAGGTCACCCACATGAACACGGTGGATTCGCTGATCAACGGCCGGCTGGACATCTTCCTGGACTCGCTGCGCCATCTGCTGCTCCCGGTGATCTCGCTCTCCTACCTGAGCTGGGCGCTGATCCTGCGGGTGACCCGTTCCTCGATGCTGGAGGCTCTCCGGCAGGACTACGTCACCACCGCCCGCGCCAAGGGGCTGCCCGAATCGGTGGTCATCCGCCGTCACGTGCAGCGCAACGCCATGATCCCGGTGGCGACCATCGGCGGGCTGACCATCATCGGGCTGATGGGCGGCGTGGTGATCACCGAGACCGTCTTCAACATCCACGGCCTCGGCTGGTTCTTCGCCGACTCGGCGCTGCACCTGGACGTGATCTCCGTGCTCGGGTTCACGCTGTTCAACGCCGTGCTGGTGGTCCTGGGAAACCTGGCCGCCGACATCCTCTACGCCTATCTTGATCCCAGGGTGAGGTACTCATGAAACGGGAGGGGTTCGGCTACGTCCTGCGTCAGATGCTCCGCCGACCTACGTCGCTCGCCGGCCTGCTCCTGCTGCTGGCCTTCATCGCCATCGCGGTGCTGGCGCCCGTCCTCGCCCCACCGGAGGACCCCCGGTCTCCGTATTCGATCCCCCACACGGGCTATCGGCCCGAGCCGAGTGCGCCAAGCCGCGAGCACATTTTCGGCACCACGGAGCGCCAGTTCGACGTGTTCTACGGCGTCGTCTGGGGAACGCGTACGGCATTCCAGGTCGGATTGATCATCACGGCTGCTGCCCTGGTGATCGGTCTGTTCGTCGGCTCGCTGGCAGCCTACTATGGCGGCTGGCTTGACAACGTGCTGATGCGCGTGGTCGAGATCGTCCAGGCGTTCCCGTTCCTCCTGGCCGCGCTCACGCTGGCGGCCGTATTGCGCGGGCGCCTGGGCTCCGGATTGACAGCCGGCATCGCGGCGCTGATCGCCTTCGGCTGGCCGGCGTACGCACGCCTGATCCGGGGGGACATCCTGTCCGTCCGCACGCGCGACTTCGCGCTGGCCGCCCGCGCCATCGGCGCCAAGGACCGGCGCATCCTGGTGCGCCACATCCTGCCCAACGCCATCTTCCCGACGCTGGTCTACGCCTCGATGGACATCGGTTCCTACGTGCTCAGCTTCGCCGCCTTGTCCTTCTTGGGGCTCGGCGCCGACGTCGGCTATGCCGACTGGGGGCAGATGATCAGCTTCGCCCGCAACTGGATCCCCAGCCTGGCCACCTACCCGCACATCGTCGTCTATCCGGGGTTGGCCATCCTGCTCTTCGTGCTGTCCTGGAACCTGCTGGGGGATGCGTTCCGCGACATCATCGACCCTCGACTCAGGGGATCGCGCTGAGTCGTCGGAAGAGCCCAGCGCCAGGCCTTTGCCCAGGCCTGGCGCTGTGGTTTCCGCTCTCGGTTTGTGCTCCCTGACGAGCTACTTGGCGGCCTTCTCCAGTGCCGCAGCGGCCGGATGGACCTTGTAGTCGCCCAGGGGGAAAGCCGGGATCATGTGCTCCTCGATCCAGGTCAGCGCCGCCGGCGCGCTGATGCCCCAGTTGGTGGGACACGACGACAGCAGCTCGACCATCGAAAAGCCCAGTCCCGCGCGCTGCACTTCGAAGGCCGTTCGCAGCGCCTTCTTGGCCTTGCGGATGTTGGCCACGTCGTGCAGGCTCCGCCGGACGACATAGGCTGAGCCGTCCATCTGCGACAGCACCTCGCACATCTTGAAGGGGAAGCCCTGCGTCTCGACGTCGCGGCCAAGGGGCGACGAAGTCGTCCGCTGGCCGGGAAGCGTCGTCGGCGCCATCTGCCCGCCGGTCATGCCGTAGATGGCGTTGTTGATGAAGACCACGGTGATGTTCTCGCCGCGCCCGGCGGCGTGCAGGATCTCCGCCGCGCCGATGGAGGCCAGGTCACCGTCGCCCTGGTAGGTGAAGACGATACTGCCGGGGTTCAGGCGCTTGATGCCGGT
>DYJB01000201.1:0-2648 GCA_020723365.1 Candidatus Aquidulcis sp.
GGCTCATGGCTTCTGTTTCTCCTTTGTGTGGTGGGGTCGGAGGATCTTCCGTTGTCGGTGGACAGCAGCGGTAGATCGGGTGAAGCAGCTTCCTCCGCCGGCGGTGCCCGCAAAGGTGGTCAACGGAGCCGAAGGCAGACACCGCAGCTGCCTACAAGTTCATTCTATCATGGACCCTGCGCAGCCCGTACCGCTATCCGGCCGACGCCCGCCGGGCGGTTTCCACATATTCCAACGATTGGTGCCTGAAGTACGTGTTGTACAGCTCGGCATAGTGACCGCCCTGGGCCAGCAAGCCGGCATGGTCACCGACCTCGATGATCCGGCCCGCGCGCAGCACGATGATGCGGTCGGCGGCCTGCACCGTCGAAAGCCGATGAGCGATCAGGATGGCCGTGGTCTCAGCCAGGATCAGGTCCAGCGCTTCCTGGATCTGCGATTCGGTGAACGGATCGATGTTGGCCGTCGCCTCGTCCAGGATGAAGATCGACGGCTTCTGCACCAGGACGCGCATCAGGGACACCAACTGCCTCTGACCCATCGACAGGCGCGCCCCGCGCTCGCCGACCTCGGTCTCGAGGCCGTCGGGCAGCGAGTCCAGCCACTCGCCCCCGCCGATGCGGCGGGCCAGGGCGGTGATCTCGTCCAGCGGCGCCGCCGGCCGGGCGTAGCGGATGTTGTCCGCCACACTGCCCGAGAACAGGAACGGGCTCTGCGGGACGATCCCGAGTTGCCGGCGATACGCATGCAGGTCGAAGGTGCGGATGTCCATCCCGTCGATGAGCAGCCGGCCGGACTGGAACTCGTAGAAGCGCGTCACCAGCTTGGCGATCGAGGACTTCCCGGCGCCGGTGTGCCCGACGAACGCCAGCGTCTCGCCCGGATGGATCGTCAGGTCGAAGTCCTCCAGCACCGGCTCGCTGGACTTGTAGTGGAAGCCGAGATGCTCGAATCGGATCTCGCCACGCAGCCGGGGCACCGGGCGGCGCTCGGTCTGCACGACGCCCGATTCGGCGTCGATCAGCGCCAGGACGCGCTCGGCGGACGAGAGCCCTCCCTGGATCTGGCTCCAGTACGAAGACAGGCTGAGCATCGGGGACCAGAAGTAGTCCAGGCTGGTGATGAACAGGTACCAGGCGCCGTAGGTGATCAGGCCGGCGGCGACGTCGATGGCGCCTCGGTAGAGCAGCAGCGCCGTCCCCGGCCCGGCCAGGGCGTTGAGCACGGGGAAAACCAGCGCCAGCGTGAAGCCGCGGCGCACGTTGATGCGGAACGACTGGCGGTTGACGATCTCGAACTCGCCGTAGATGGCGGACTCCTGCCGGAAGTTCTTGGCCACGGCGATGCCGCTGACGGCTTCCTTGATCAGGGCGTTGACGTTGGCCATGGCTCGGAAGCCTTTGCGCGTCGCCTGCCGCGCCAGCCGGCGGAAGCCGTAGGAGCACAGGAAGACCACCGGCAGGGTGGCGAGCAGCCACGGGAGCAGGCGGATCTCGATGCTCGCCAGCACGGCGAACAGGATGGCCGCCTGCACGAACTCGCTCAGCAGATCGGCCACCAGGACGACGACGTTGGCGAATTCCTCCGTGTCCGAGGTGATGCGGCTGACGATCTTGCCGGACGGGAATTCGTCGTGGAAGGACAGATCGTGGGCGGCGGCTGAGGCGAACGCCCGCGCCCGCAGCGCCAGCATCACGTCGCCGACGGTGCGCGCCGTCACCCGACGACGGAGCCAGTTGATTCCCCAGCTGGCCGCCCCCAGGGCGAACAGTCCCCCGGCCAGCAGTTCCAGCCGGCCGGGCTGCCGGGTGGCGGTCAGCAGGTCGACGCCGCGCGCCAGCAGCAGCGGCACGCCGGCGCCGGCGGCGGATCCGAACAGGTTGCAGGCCAGGATGACGCCCAGGGCGCGGGCACGCGGCCGGAAGGCGGCCGCCATGCGCCGCACCAGCTCGCGGTCGGCGTAGCTGCGGTCGTAGGCCTCGGCCTCGAGCCCCTGGAAGAAGCCCATGCTCAGCCGCTCTCGTAGCGGGCGAAGATGCGCCGGTAGGAGTCGGCGGTGCGCATCAGCTCCTCATGCGAGCCGGCGGCGGCGAGTCGGCCGCGGCGCAGCACCAGGATCTGATCCGCCCAGCGAATCTGCGACAGGCGGTGGGTGATCAGGATCGTCGTGCGGCCCCGCGCCGCCGCGAACAGGGCGCGCTGGATCTGGTCCTCCGTGGCGCTGTCGATCGAGCTGGTCGAGTCGTCCAGGATCAGGAGCCGCGGGTCGGCCAGCAGGGCGCGCGCGATGGCGATGCGCTGGCGCTGCCCGCCGGACAGCGTCACGCCGCGCTCCCCGAGCAGCGTACGGTATCCGTCGGTGAAGGCCGTGATGAACTCGTGGGCCTGCGCCGCCCGGGCGGCAGCCTCGATCTCATCCTGTGTCGCCCCCGGCCGGCCGAAGGCGATATTGTCAGTCACGCTGCGTGAGAAGAGGAACACGTCCTGCTCGATGATGGCGATCTGGCGCCGCAATGCGCCCAGCTCCCAGTCGCGTACGTCCACGCCGTCGACGCGCACCCTGCCGGCCGTAACGTCGTGCGTGCGGTTCACCAGCTTGGCCAGCGAGGTTTTTCCGGCGCCGCTTTGCCCGACCACCGCCACCGTCT
>DYJB01000201.1:2658-4576 GCA_020723365.1 Candidatus Aquidulcis sp.
GGCCGGCGCGCACATGGAAGCTGACCTGCTCCAGGCTCGGCGCGCCGGGACCGTAGGCGAAGGTCACGCCTTCGAACTCCACCTCGCCGCGCATCGGCCGGGCGTGGCCGAGCCGGTTCTGATCCAGTTCGGTCTGGCGGTTGATCAGCTCCAGGATGCGCTGTGCGGAGGCCAGCCCCATCGAGAGCTGCGAGTAGGCCCACAGGGAGACATAGGTGGGGAACCCGAAGAGCTGGATCAGCCCGACGTAGGCGATCACCTGGCCCAGGTCGAGCAATCCCTGGCGGTAGAGCAGCAGCCCGTGCAGGAAGGCGCCCGCCTCCGCCAGGGCCATTAGCAACAGCGGCAGGAAGCGCGCCTCGATATCGCCCTGGCGGACGGCGGCGTCGCGCACCGTGCGCGCCCGCTTCTCGAAGATGCTCACCTCCTCGTCTTCGCGGGCGTGCCCCTTGACGACCTCGATCCCGTCCAGGGCCTCGGCCAGGCGGCTGTTGAGGGCGCCGAAAGCCTGGCGCACGCGTTCGGTCACCGGCTCGAGCTGGCGCAGGTACTGCGCCACGGCCAGGGCATAGGCCACGATGTACAGCGCCGGCACCAGCACCAGCGACGGGTGGTAGCGCGGGGCGATCAGCAGCGGCATGAGCATGAAGTTGGCCGAGCCGATCACCAGGTTCAGCCCGGGGCTGAAGAGCATGTTCACCTGGCGCACGTCGTTCGTCGCTCGCGCCATCGTGTCGCCGACCGGCTGCAGGCTGTGGAAGGTCATGCTCTTGCCGAGCAGGCTGGCGTACAGCTCCGAGCGGACGTCGCGCTCGACGCGCTGCGCCGAAAGCTCGGCGCTCATGTTGCGCACCAGCTGCAGCAGCCCGCGGGCGATCTGCGAGACGGAGATCAGGAGGGCCAGCGTGCCCACGCGGCGCAGGTCCGGCGCCGGGCCGGACATGATGTTGAAGCCTTGTCCGACGAGCACCGGCACGAGCGCCGCCAGCCCGGCATTGCCGGCTGCGCCCACGAGCAGAAGCAGGAGCAGCCCGGCCTGCCGCCGGGCATGCGATAGCACCCAGCGCAGCGGCGTGCGGTGGTCTGAGCGCAGGGCGTGCGTCAGGACAAACTCAGAGACGGTCATGGGCTGTGCGGTGTCAGGATACCATGCCGGTTGCTCCCTTGGCGCTGGCGCGGAGCATGGCAGCGGTGGTTGTGCTATAGTCCGCCCATTCCGCCGGGGGGCGGGTCGGCTGGCGATGGCCCGAATGCACCGAATTTCGTCCTCCTGCCTGGCCAGCCCGCCCGGGACTACCTCCATCCATCCTGTCGGCGCTGGGCCCGCTCTGGTTCCATCCGTTGCGCACCGGCCGCTGACGCTGTCACACGCGCCGGCCTGCGTACGTTCTGAGAGCGGAGGCACGTGAAACCCAGACGCCGCGGACCGGACCCGGAGCTCGTCGCCCGCGTGCAGCGGGCCCAGGCCGGGGATGAGCAGGCCTTCAGCGAGCTGTTCGAGCAGCTCCAGGCGCCAGTGCTCAACTACGCCCATCAGATCTTGAGCGACCGGTCCTCGGCCGAAGACGTGACCCAGGATGCCTTCCTCGTCGCCCATCAGCGCCTCGGCATGCTCGGCCCCCCGTACGATTTCAAGTCGTGGGTCTACCGCATCGCCGGCAACCTGGCCATCGATCAGATCCGCAGGGATCGGCGGCTGGTCGACCTGGAGGATGCAGACGTGAGGGGCGAGCCGCCCACCACGCGGCGTCCCCCAGAGAAGCAGGTGCGGCGCGGCGAGCAGCAGCGCATGATCCGCCGCTCCCTCGACCGGCTGCCTCCCGCCTACCGCCAGGCTCTTGTCCTGCGTGAGATCCACGAACTGTCCTACGACGAACTGGCGCGCGCCCTGGATTGCTCCTACGACTCCGCCCGCCAG
>DYJB01000202.1 GCA_020723365.1 Candidatus Aquidulcis sp.
CGGGCGGCCGTTGATCAGGCGCTGCGTGCGGGTGGCCGACTCGCCGCACACCATGCAGATGGCGTGCAGCTTGTCGACCAGTTCGGCCTGCGCCATCAGCGCCGGCATCGGGCCGAAGGGTTCGCCGCGAAAGTCCATGTCCAGTCCGGCCACAATCACCCGCAGCCCGCGATCGGCCAACTGCTGCACGACGGACACGATGGCCGCGTCGAAGAACTGCGCCTCGTCCAGGGCGACGACGGTCGTGCCCTTCTGGACCAGGGGCGGGATCTCGCCGGCCGACTCGACCGGGGTGGCCTCGAACTCGGTGCCGGCGTGCGAGGTGACCTTGCCCTTCTCGTAGCGCACATCGATGCTGGGCTTGAAGACCTGGACGTGCTGACGGGCGATGCGCGCCCGCCGCAGGCGGCGGATCAGCTCGTCCGTCTTGCCGCTAAACATCGAGCCGGTGATGACCTCGATCGTGCCGGTGCCGTTCAGCATGGCGGCCGCTCCAGGGGATGGGGAATGCAAGCGGGCAGGCGCCGCACGGCGCCTGCCCGGAGTCTACACCACACAGGCCGGCGGGCCAATCGGATCAGGCGGCGGGGGCCGCCTCCGCTTCGCCTTCGGTTTCGGGCAGGACGAAGCCGCGCCCGCGCAGGCGACGCTTGAGATCCGCCAGGCTCTTGCGGCCGAAGCCTTCGATCGAGAGCAGGGCTTCGTCCCCGCCCTGCTCCAAACGCTCGAGCGCCTGCCCGACCTTGTCGATGCCGGCCTTGGCGAGCGCCGCTTCGGCGCGGGCCCCCAGCTCCAGCGAGGCGATGGTCACATCCGGCGAGACCCGCGCCGTTTCGCGCGACTCGACTTCGGTCAGATATTCCGCGCGGGCCTGCAGCTTCTTGTAGAAGCGATCCACCTGGCCCTCGGTGTCGACGATGCGCTGTTCACCGGTGTAGAACGGGTGGCACTTGGAGCACACGTCGGTGTGAATGCTCTCCATGGTGGAGCCGGTGTGCCAGGTGTTGCCGCAGGCGCAGATGACGGTTGCCTGAGGGAAGTACTTGGGGTGTATGCCTTGCTTCATGCGCTTTCCTTTCCCCGTATCCGGGGCGCCGGAGGCCTGCAGGCTGATCCCGGGGTTGGAGTCAGCTCGCGCCGCGTCCGGCAACCAGCGATCAGGCGGTCTCGACCGGGAGCACGTTGACGCGCTTGCGGCCGCCGCGGGCGAAGTCGAACTTGACGACGCCGTCGGCGATGGCGAAGAGCGTGTCATCGCTGCCCCGGTCGACGTTCAGACCAGGATGGATATGCGTTCCCCGCTGCCGGATCAGGATGTTGCCCGAGCGGACGAATTCGCCTTCGTACTTCTTGACCCCCAGCCGCTGCGCGTTGCTGTCGCGACCGTTGCGGCTGGAACCGCCACCCTTCTTGTGTGCCATATCCCTGCTCCGCCTGCTACTTCTTCTTGGCTGCCGGCTTCGGCTTGGCCTTGGACGCCGTCGCCTTGCTTGCCGCCGGCGCGACCTTCGGCTTGGCGGCGGACTTCTTCCGGACCGGCGCAGGAGCCGCCGCCTGGGCCGGGCGCGCCGTTCGGACGCCCGGCTCGCCGATGCTGTCCACGATCACGCGGGTGTACTGCTGCCGGTGTCCCGCCTTCTTTCGATAGCGTTCCTTGGGGATGTAGCGGAAGACCACGATCTTCTCGCCCTTGACGTTCCCGGCGACCGTGGCGTGGACCTTCATGCCCTCCACCAGCGGCGTGCCGATCCGCACCTGGCCGCCCTCGGCCACGAGCAGCACACGCTCGAACTCAACGGCCTGGCCGGCTTCCACCGGCAAGCGGTCCACCTCGAGGGCTTGGCCCTCGCGGGCGACATACTGCTTGCCGCCCGACTCGATCACTGCGTAGTCCATCGGCCTGTCTCCAGCTTCGCTTCGCCGCCGGGCCTGCGCGTTGCGCCGGCCGACGGGGAAGTTGGGTTACATAGTCCCGCCCCAACACGCCGGTTGGGGCAGGTCCCGTTATTCTACCAGTCCGCCACCGGACGGTCAACCCCCGCCGGCGCGGCCGCCCCAGCCTACTCGGGCGCCTGCTCAGGCTCGGCCAGCGGCTCCTCGGCGGCGGCAACCGCGACCGGCTCGAGGCGCTCGTCATGCAGCACGGCCTCTTCCCCCGGGAAGCCGGTCCCGGCCGGGATCAGCTTGCCGATGATCACGTTCTCCTTCAGCCCGCGCAGGTAGTCGACCTTGCCTTCGATAGCCGCCCCGGCCAGCACCTTGATCGTATGCTGGAACGACGAGGCCGAGAGGAAGGACTCGGTGTTGAGCGAAGCCTTGGTCACGCCCAGCAGGATCTGCGCCCCGCGGCCCGGCTGCTTGCCGGCCGCCAGCAGCCGCTCGTTCATCCCCTGCAGGTACAGCCGGTCCATCAGGTCCCCGGGCAGCATGTCGGTATCGCCCGGCTGTGTGATCTGAACCTTCGAAAGCATCTTGCGGATGATGACCTCGAAGTGCTTGTCGTTGATGTTCTGGCCCTGCGACCGGTAGACCTTCTGGACCTCGGTCAGCAGGTAGAGCTCGCCTGCCTCGCGGCCCAGGATGCGCAGGATGCGGTGCGGGTTGAGCGAGCCCTCGGTCAGCTGCTCGCCGGCCGCCACCTTGGTGCCGTCCTTGACCAGCAGGCGGGCGCTGGCGGGGATCTCCACCTCGAACTCGTCCACCTGGTCGTAGGCCACGATGGCCTTCTTCTCCTCCAGGCGCAGCCGCCCCGCATGGCTGACGATCACCTGCGACTCGCCACGCGTGGCGATGACGTCGCCGGCCTCGACCGGCATCCCGTCCTCGACCTTCAGCGACCAGTTGCCCGGGATCGGGTATTCGTCCTGGATCAGCTGGCTGTTGACGATGCGCAGCACACGCTGGCCCTCGGGGTTGTCCGGAATCCTCACCTGGAGCGTGCCGGCGATCTCGGCCGTGATGGCCTCGCCCTTGGGCTTCTTGCGCGCCTCGAACAGCTCTTCGACGCGCGGCAGGCCGGTGGTGATGTCGCCGCCGGCGGCGACACCGCCGGTGTGGAACGTGCGCAGCGTCAGCTGCGTGCCGGGCTCACCGATCGACTGCGCCGCCACGATCCCGACGGCCGCACCCATCTCGACCATCTTGCCGCGTCCCAGGTCCAGGCCGTAGCACTGCATGCACATGCCGAAGGGCAGCTCGCACGTCAGCGGCGAGCGGACCGTGACTTCCTGGACGGCCGAGTGCCCGATGGCGACGGCGGCCTCCAGATCGATCGTGTCGCCGCGTTCCATCAGGATCTCGCCCGTGGACGGATCGACAATGCGCTCGGCCAGGATGCGGCCGAAAAGCCGCGAGGGGTAGTCCTGCCCGGCGACATCGTCGGCGCGGCGGATGGTGATGCCCTTGTCCGTGCCGCAGTCCTCGGAGTTGATGATCATGTCCTGGGCAACGTCCACCAGGCGGCGGGTCAGGTAGCCGGCGTCGGCCGTGCGCAGGGCGGTATCGGTGAGGCCCTTGCGAGCGCCGTGGGTCGAGATGAAGTACTCGAGCGTGTTCAGCCCGTCCCGGAAGTTGGAGCGGATGGGCAGCGGGATGATGCGCCCGGCCGGATCGGCCATCAGGCCGCGCATTCCGGCCAGCTGGGAGATCGGGCCGAAGCCGCCCTTGGTGGCGCCGGAGATGGCCATCGTACTCAGGTTGCCCGACGGGTCCATGGCGCTGCGAACCGCCGCCGCCACCTTGAGCGTCGTCTCCTGCCACAGCTCGATGACGCGCTCGTTCTGCTCCTGATTGGTCAGCAGGCCGCGGCGGAAGTCGCGGCTGATGGCCTCGGCCTCCAGCAGCGTGGCGGCGATGATCTCGGCCTTGGCGGCCGGCACGGTGATGTCCGAGACGGCGATGGTCGTGCCCGAGCGCGTGGCGTACTGGAAGCCGATGTCCTTGATGGCGTCGACCACGGCCGGCGTGCCATCCTCGCGCAGCACCTGGTAGACCTCGCCCACCAGCTTCTGCATCGAGCCGCGATCGAGGACGCGGTTGACGAAGCGCATCTCCGGCGGCATGATGCGGTTGAAGAGCACGCGCCCGACGGTCGTCTCCAGCCGGCGCGTCTCGGGCTGCTCCTGGCGCACGCCCTTCTCGTCGTACCAGGTCTCGGCCACGATGCGGATGGGGGTGTGGACCTCCACCTGGCCCAGGGCGTAGGCCAGCTCGACCTCATCAATGTCGGCGAACGACCGTCCTTCGCCGCGGTGCTTCTTGCCCTCAACCGTCATCGTCAGGTAGTACACGCCCAGGACCATGTCCTTCGAGGGGCCGACCACCGGCTCCCCGTCGGCCGGCTTGAGCAGGTTGCGCGTCGACAGCATGAGCGATCGCGCTTCCTCGACGGCCTTGGCCGAGAGCGGGACGTGGACCGACATCTGGTCGCCGTCGAAGTCGGCATTGAAGGCGGCGCACACCAGCGGGTGCAGCTGGATGGCCTTGCCTTCGACCAGCACCGGCTCGAAGGCCTGGATTCCCAGGCGGTGAAGCGTCGGGGCGCGGT
>DYJB01000203.1:0-2628 GCA_020723365.1 Candidatus Aquidulcis sp.
CCGCCGCGAGCAGGGCCGTCACCACGACCGGGTTCCCATGCTGGAGCGGCCTGGTCGTGCCCCAGCCGGCCCGCACGGCCACGTGCAGGGCCGTCCGCCCCTCGGCGTCGCGGGCGCTCATGTTGCCGGCTGACAGGCGAATCAATCCCGCCTCACACAGTCGCATGGTCGTGTCGTACACCTGCTGCCGGAGTTCGCTCAAGTCCATGGAACGATCACCTTTCCTGTTTGAGTTTCAGCGGTAGAGGGTGACATCGAGCGAGTACAGCCCGGGCAGGCCCGTAGCCTGTGTCCACTCGACGGGCAGGTTGTCGGCGGCATAAGTCGTCCGCTCGGTGTAGAGCAGCGGCGACCCTGGATCGACATCGAGCTTGCGCGCCTGTTCCGGCGTCGCCGCACGGGCCTCGACGATCTGGTGTGCCCACTCCAGCTTGAGCCCGTGGGCTTCATACAGCTTGTAGAGCGACTGATGCTCAAGATCGGCGGTCTCCAGCCACGGGCATAGCTCCGCCGGCGTGCGCACGTCGTTGCATGCCACCACCTGTCCCTCGGCCAAGCGCAGCCGGCTGAAGTAGATGACCGGATCACCGATCTTGAGCGCCAGGTTCTCCGCCGCCGCCTCATCGGCGGGGATGACGCGGCGCTCAAGCAGGCGCGATGATGGGCGCAGGTTGCGCGCCTGGAAGTCCTCATGAAAGCCGGTCAGGCGGCCGTAGTCGCGCCGCACCTTGCGCGAGACAACGATCACCCCCCGGCCGTGTAGCACGCGCACGTGGCCCTGCCGCGCCAAGTCGTCGATCGCCTGACGCAGCGTCATGCGGCTGACGCCGTACAGCTTGGCCAGGTCCTGCTCGCCGGGCAGCTGCTCCCCGACGGCGATCTCGCCGGCGGCGATCTTCTCGCGCAGCGACTCACGGATCTGCACGTACAGCGGCAGGCCCTTCGTGCGATGCACCGCCACGGCCCAGGGTGTGCGCTCGGTATCCACCATGCTCAGCCTCGCAGGCGCGGCAGCGCTCGAGCCAGCTGCGCCGGATTGACCACGTTGACCGGTTCCCCATCCAGCAGCCCGAACAGGCCCTCCACCGCCATGCGCGATTGGTGTGCCATGACGTGCTTCGAAGCGCCGCCCAGGTGCGGGATGCATACGACATTCGGCAACGCCAACAACGGGGATTCGGCCTCCAGCGGCTCGCGATGGAAGACATCCAGTCCCGCACCGGCAATTCGCTTCTCACTCAGGACCTCAATCAGCGCCGGCTCATCAACCACCGCCGCCCGGGCGGTGTTGATCAGGTAGGCCGTCGGCTTCATCAGCCCCAGCTCGCGCCTGCCGATGATGCCTTTTGTGGCATCGTTGTCCGGCAGATGCAGCGATACGTAGTCGGATTGGCGTAGCAAGTCGTCCAGCTGCACGAGTTCGACGCCCATCGCTGCGGCCTGATCGGCCGGGACGTACGGGTCGAAGGCCAGCAGGCGCACGCCGAAGCCGGCCTCTGGGCCACCTTGCGGCCGATGGCGCCCAAGCCGATGAGACCGACCGTGCTGCCGCCGACCTCGTCACCCTGAAAGGAGGTGTAGGCCCAGCGCTTGCCGCCCCTCACCCAGCGGCCGTCCTTCATCGCCTCCGCGCCTGGGAGCAGGTTGCGCGCCACCATGATCATCAGCGCCACGGTCAATTCGGCCACGCCGTCGGCGTTGCGGCCGGGCGTGTTGACGACCACGATGCCGCTCCGGTTGGCTGCCGTCAGATCGATGTTCACCGGCGTGCCGCGGCAGTCGACGATCGCCGCCAGGTCCGGCGAGCTGTCGATCACCGCCGCCGGAATCTCGTCCGATTCGTTGATCAGCACCGGGCAACCCGCGAGCCGGGCGGTGATCTCGCCCGGCGTCAGCATGCGGCCGGCAGCCGCCCAATCGTAGTGGTCCACGTCACAACGCTGGCGCAGCCGCTCTATCCACTGCGGTGTGATCCGGGCCGAAACCAGAACCTTCATGCACTCCCCTCCGCGGATTTCATGCATCCAACCCGAAGACCTCGACCGCGTTTCCGCCGAGCACGGCATCCATCTCACCCGCCTCAAGGCCGGGCAGCCCAATCCGCCCGGCCAGTGCGCCCTCCGCCGCCTGGCGCAGATCGGCGAGGGAGCGGGCGATGTCGAACACCGGGCTGTCGCTGCCGAACAGCAGCCGGCGCGTGCCGTCGGCATAGAGTTTGATCCAGCTGAGCATGATCTCGAGCAGCACCGTCCCGCCGGTGCGACCGACGTTGGCACACACGTCACCATAGCAGTTGGCGTGCTTGCGCAGGATCAGGGCGGCGTCCTGGTACCACGGGCGGCCGCAGTGGGCCAGGATTAAGCGCAGACGCGGGTAGTGCCCTGCGACTTCGTCGAGGCGCAGCGGGTGGCTGTACTTGTCGGCATGCCCGGCCACGCTTGCGCCGGTGTGGATCAGGATCGGCCAGCCCTCCGCCTGTGCCGCCTCGTACAGGGGCGCCAGCGCCTCATCGTCGGGATAGAAGGCCTGCATCGACGGATGCAGCTTGAGGCCCCTGAGCCCGAGTTGTTTCATGGCGCGTTCCGCTTCGCGGACCGAATCGCCTACCTGGCGGGGATTGATGATCGC
>DYJB01000203.1:2638-4537 GCA_020723365.1 Candidatus Aquidulcis sp.
GCGTAGCGCGTGTAGACGAAGCCCAGCTTCCGCGCCAGCCCCGCCAGCCGGTGGGGATGCCGGGCCACATACCAGGCAGTCATGTCGTTCAGGTCCTGCCAGGCAAGACGATCAGGCTCGAAGGTCAGCGGGAAAACCACCCCCCGGTCCACGCCGGCGACATCCAACGCTTCGAGTACGCCATCGGCCGACAGGCGGTGGCGCGCCGCCTCCCACTGGCCCTTGGACTTGAGTAGGGCCACGATTTCGGGCGAGAGGAGACGCTCCTCGCCGATGTGGATGTGTGCGTCGACGATCATCGGTGCCTCACGCCAGCAGCGCCTCGGGCCCGTACATGACCGGCACAGCCGTCAGCCATTGCTCGTACGCCTGCCGGTAGAAGGCCGAATGCGACTCGGCCGCCGCCGGCTCGGCATGCAGCCGCGCCAGCGCACTCACGCCGTCGGCGAAGCTCCCAAAGGCGCCCGCCCCCACCCCAGCGCAGATCGCCGCTCCAAGCGACGAGCCCTCCTGCGAATCGGAGAGATGAACCGGCACGCCGCTCAGGGCCGCGAGCACGCCGGCGAGCGTGCGGCTGCGCGACAGCCCGCCGCACACACGGAGCGCCTGCATCGTCGTCCCCGCCAGGCGTTCGAGCCGGCGGACATTGGCGTGCACGCCGTAGGCCACGGCCTCAAGCGCAGCGCGGCCGAAGTCTCCTCGGCTGGCAGTCCCGGGCATGGGGGGAAGCTGGGTGCGGAATCCACCCGGGCCGGTGAAACGCAACTCGCAGTAGTTCGGCAGCCGCGGGCCAATGTAGGCCTGGATGCCACGCGCCCCCGGGGGCGAGGCCAGGGCCTCGGCATCCATGCGGGAGTAGATGTGTTCGTCCAGGTCGCCGCTGTAGAACAGGTCGCGGACCCAGCGGAAGGTCTGGCCGGCCTCCATGCTAGTGCTTTCCAGGACATACTGCCCGTCAACGACATGGCAGCCGCTCCACGCCAGGCGCGGATCGCCGATTACCGGCCGGTCGACCACGAGCATCACCGGTCCGTATGTGCCGAGCACGACCCCGACGTCGCCGGGTCGGATGGCGCCCATGCCGAGCAGGGCGCATTGCGTGTCGCCGCCGCCCATCACCACCGGCGTTCCATGAACCAAACCGGTGGCCTCGGCCGCCGCGGCCGTGACGCTCCCCAGCCGCGCGCCGGACGGCAGCACCTGCGGCAGCAGATGGCCGGGCAGCCCGAGCTCTTCCAGCAAACCCGGTACCCAGGAGCGAGTGCGTAGATCGAAGAGCAGCGTCTCATCGCCATTGGACGGCTCACTCGCCGCTTCGCCCGAGAGGCGGTAGAGCACCCAGTCGTTGAGCAGCAGCATGGTGGCAGCGCGTTCGAGAAGGTCCGGACGGTGCTCGCGGAACCACAGCAGCCGGTACGGGGCGAACATCGGGAAGGGCCAGTGGCCCGAATGGGCGTGCAGGCGCAGGCCGAAGCGGGCCTCGAAGGCGGCGGCGTCGGACGGCGCCCGCTGGTCAATGTTGGGACCGCCATAAAGCTCGCGCCCCTGGCGATCGACCAGCACGATACCCTCACGCTGGCTGGTTGAGCTGACGGCGACGATGCTCTCCGGCCGCAGCTCGCACTCGCTCAGCGTACGCCGCACCAGGCCGGCCAGGATGCTCCAGAATTCCTGCGGGTCGAAGTCGAGGCCCCCCGGCTGGGCCTCCGGCACCGGACGGTAAGCCCATTCCTGGTAGCGCTGGCGAATGACCGTCCCGTCGAGCGAGCAGACGAAACAGCGGCCAGCTCCGGTGCCGACATCGATGGCCATCACGTACTGCGACTTGCCGCCCATGCGCCCGCTCCTAGTTCGCCCGCATGTTCTGGATGCCGCTAACCAAGATGACCGCCAGCAGCA
>DYJB01000010.1:0-15487 GCA_020723365.1 Candidatus Aquidulcis sp.
CTTGCTGCCGGCCGCGCTGATCGGCTGCCAATCTCCGCCGCGGCCGATCTCTCCGCCCGTCCATCCGGCGCTCGTCTGGCCGCCGCCGCCGGACTCTCGCCCATGGTCATCGGGCTGACGGTCGTCTCGCTGGGCACGAGCTCGCCGGAGCTGGGCGTCAGCCTGCAGGCCGCGCTCGCCGGCGACGATGGCCTGGCCATCGGCAATGTCATCGGGAGCAGCATCTTCAATCTGACCTTTCTGCTTGGCATCGGGGCGGTGGTGACCCCGCTGCTCGTCAAGCAACGGCTGGTGCGCATCGATGTGCCCATCCTGATCGGCCTGGTAGCGGTGTTGTGGGTGATGTCGCTGGATGGCCGCATCGATCGGCTCGAGGGGCTGCTGCTTCTGGCCGGCGGGGCTGCCTACTCGATCCTGGTCGTCCGGGCGGAGGCGGCGGAATCCCCGGAAGTGCGCGCGGAGTATGACAGGGCCCTCCAGGAGGCCGGAGGGCGGTCACTGGTCCCACTGGGCAGAGCTGCCCTCCTGGTCGTCCTGGGGCTTGCTGGGCTGATTGCCGGCGGGCGCTGGATGCTGGAGGGCGCCGCGCAGACGGCGCGCGACCTGGGCGTCGACGAATTGATTATCGGGCTCACCGTAGTTGCCATCGGCACCGGGCTGCCGGAAGTCGCGGCGACTGCGCTCGCAGCCATCCGTCGCGAGCCCGACCTGGCCGTGGGCAACGCCATTGGCAGCAGTATCTACAACGTGCTTATCATCCTGGGAGTGTGTGCGGCGGCCGCTCCAGGCGGGCTGCGCGTCGGCGCATCGGCTCTCTGGTTCGATCTGCCCGTGCTATGGATGGCAGCGCTGCTGTGCGTGCCGGTCTTCCTGTGGGGAGGGCGGATCACGCGTCCAGAAGGCGTGCTGCTGCTCATCTTCTACTTCGGCTACCTCGGAGTCCTGAGCTGGACCGCGCGGATGCAGTCCGCGCTCACGTCCGCTTCGCCGGTGCTGTTCGCTTTCCTCCTGCCGCCGGTCGGCTTGCTGGCAGCCCTGGCCATCGAAGCGGCGCGGCGGCCGCGTGCGAAGTGAGCGATTGGCGCAGCTCCGCGGGTGTGCGACAATCGATGCGTGCCTCACGGGACGAGGGTGATGCCCTGAGGCGGAGCTGGCCAGCGTGAACCCGGTGCTGCAGGCCGAGATCCTCGTCCTCGAGATGCTGCTGATCGTCTCGCTGGTGGCGGTCGTCACGCGCCGCTTCCGCGTCCCGTACACCGTCGCCCTGGTGCTGGCCGGGCTGCTGCTCTCGCTGCGTGCCCGTCTTGAGATCGGCCTCACGCCGGAGCTGATCCTCTCGCTCTTCCTGCCGCCGCTGGTCTTCGAAGCCGCCTTCCACCTGCCGCTGCGAGATCTTCGGCGCGACCGGGCGACGATCTTCCTGCTGGCCGTGCCCGGCGTGCTCATCGCCATGCTCATTGTGGGAGGCACGCTCGCGTGGGCAGGCGGGATACCGCCGGCCATCGCCCTGGTCTTCGGGGCCCTCATCGCCGCCACCGACCCGGTATCGGTGCTGGCCATCTTCCGCCGACTCGGCGCCCCCAAGCGCCTGGAAGTCCTGCTGGAAGCCGAAAGTCTGTTCAACGACGGGACGGCCATCATCCTGTACAACCTGGCGCTGGCCGGCGTCGTCAGCGGCGCCTTCAGCGTGTGGGACGGGGTGCTCGACTTCTTGTGGGTGGCGGCCGGCGGCCTGGCGCTCGGGCTGCTGCTCGGCTGGGTCACGGCCCAGCTGCTGGCGCGCGTCGACGACTACCTGGTCGAGGCCACGTTGACGACCGTGGTGGCCTTCGGCTCCTACCTGCTGGCGGAGCAGATGCACGTCAGCGGGGTGGTGGCCGTGCTGGCCGCCGGCCTGGTGACCGGCAGCCTGGGGACGCGCGGCATGTCGCCCACGACGCGCATCGTCGTGTTCAACTTCTGGGAGTACGCCGCCTTCCTGGCGAACTCAGCCATCTTCCTGCTCATTGGCCTGAACATCGACCTGGGTCTGCTGCTGGGATCCTGGCAGCTGATCCTGTGGGCCATCGGTGCCGTGCTGGTCTCCCGCGCCCTGACCACCTATCTGGCCTCGCGCTTCGTGGCGCGCTTCCCCTGGCGCTGGAGCCACATCCTGTTCTGGGGCGGGTCGCGCGGTGCCATCGCCCTGGCGCTGGCGATCAGTCTGCCCGTCGGTCTGGGGTCAACGCGCGAAACCCTCCTGGCGACGACCTTCGGCGTGGTGCTGTTCACCATCCTGGTCCAAAGCCTGTCGATGGACGGGCTGTTGCGCCGCCTGGGCATCATCGAGCGCAGCGAAGCGCGTCTGGAGTATGAGCGCCGGCACGCGCGGGCGCTGGCCTCGCGGGCGGCCTACGAGCACTTGCAGCGCATGCACCGCGACGGGCTGATCACCGCCCACACCTGGGATCAGCTCCGCGGGCCGGCGCGTCAGCGCCTGGAGGCCCTGACGCACGCCGTCCAGGAGGCCTTCGGCCAGGCGCCGGAGATGGGGCGCCAGGAGCTGGCCGTGGCGGAGCGCGAAGCCCTGCGCGCCCAGCGGGCGATGCTCACACGGTTGCGGCGCGAAGGGGTGCTGTCGGATGAAGCCTACGGCGAGCTGATCACCGAAGTCGACCTGAGCCTGGAAAGGCGCAACGGCTTGGCCGAGGACCCGACGGCGGCAGCGGCCAGTCCTACTCCGGTGCGCACGCTGGTCTTCATTCTGGTGCAGGATCGCGATCTGGAGCGCGCCATGAACGCGCTGGCCAGCGATGGCGCCCGCTGCACGCGCCTGCGCAGCCGCGGCGGGTTCCTGGGTCAGTCCGGCCACCTGCTGCTCGTCGGAGTGGGAGAGGGGCGGCTGCCGGGTGCGATGCGCCTGCTCGAGCAGGTCTGCCGCACACGGGTTGAATACGTCTCCGCACCGCTGGAACCCATCCCGGGACCGATGCCGGCCCCGATCGCGGTTCAAGTGCGCGGCGCCACGGTCTTCGCCTTCGACGTGGAACGCCACGAGGAGTTCGGCCTGTGAAGCTGGTAATCCTGATCCTGGGCGACGGCGAAGCGGACGAAATCGCGAGCAAGCTGATCGAGGCCGGCTTCCGCCTTACGCGACTGGCCTCGAGCGGCGGGTTCCTGCGGCGCGGCAACACGACCCTGCTGCTGGGGATGCCGGCCGAGAAAGTTGACGAGGCCCTGGGGCTGATGCGCGCCGCCCTGGCCTCCGTCACCGACCCAGGGTCGCGGCGCGGCACGGCGTTCGTGCTTGACGTTGCGCACTACGAGCAGCTCTAGTCCGGCAACCTAGTCCATGCGCCGCACGCCGGGAAAGGCGGCCCACCCTGCCAGGGCGATGCCGGCGCTGATGCCGGCCACGAGGAGCACCGTTCGCGTTACCCCCAGCGCCTCCGCCATCCACCCGGTCAGCAGGGCGCCGATCGGCCAGAAGCCTCCCAGCGCCCAGGTATAGGTGCTCAGCACGCGCCCGCGCAGGGCATCCGGAACGATGAGCTGGATCATCGTGTTGGTGATGGCCAGCTGGTTGATCAGCGCGTAACCCCCCAGGGCCATCGCCACCAGCGCAGCTGGCGTGGTGCGGGCCACGGCCAGCAGCAGGACGGCCACCGGCAGCAGCACGCGGCTGGCCAGCAGCATCCGGCCCTTTGACCTCCCCTCGCCCAGAAAGGCCAGCCCCAGCGCGCTGGCCAGCGCGCCGACGCCCTGGGCGGCGAGCAGACCCCCAAGCCCGGCAGCGCCCGTTCCCAGCACCTCTCCGGCAATGACTGGCAGCAGCACGATGTACGGAAAGCCGAAGACGCTGAAGGCCGCCACCAGGCTGACCAGGCCGAGCACGCGGCGGTCATGGACCAGGTAGGAAAGGCCCTGGCGCAGTTCGGCCAGTCCGCTGCCGGTGCGGGGCGGCGGAACGAAGGGCGGCAGCCGCATCATCAGCAGCGCTCCGATGACGGCCAGGAAGGAGATGGCGTTCAGCCCGAAGGCCGGCGCTTCTCCCATCGCCGCCACCACCAGGCCGCCGATGGCCGGCCCGATGACGCGCGCCCCGTTGAAGACCGACGAATTGAGCGCGATGGCGTTCAGCATCTCGTCCCGATCGACCAGGTCGACGTAGAAGGACTGCCGCGCCGGCATGTCGAGAGCGTTGCCGATGCCGGCGAAAAGAGCCAGCAGCAGAACGTGCGAGTACTGGACCACGCCCAGCGCCGTGAGCAAGGCCAGGACGGCGGCCTGGAGCAGGAACCACGATTGCGTGAGCACCAGCAGACGCCGGCGTTCGAAGCGATCGACGAGAACGCCCATGCCCAGCGACAGCAGGAGCACCGGCAGGAAGGAGGCGAAGGTCACGACGCCCAGGCTGAGCTCGGAGCCGGTGAGCCGGTAGACGAGCCACTGCTGCGCCGTGGTCTGCATCCACGAGCCGATGAGCGAGATCAGCTGTCCGAAGAAGAACAGTCGGAAGTTGCGCCGGCGGAGCGAGCGCAGGCCCTCCGGCCAGCGCATGCCCAGCCGGAGCTGTGGGCTGATCTGAGGCAGAAAGAAGCGCACGATTCCACCCGCGAGGCGAAGATCGAGTCCGGGCCGCCGCCCTCAGGGGCTTGCCGCTGGCGACTCGTGGAAGCTTTCGACCTGGTAGGTCAGGATGTCCGGAAGTCCGGTGCGCCAGGCGCGCCGGGGCAGGCCGGCCTTCTCGCACAACATGTCGAGGAACAGCGCCGGCGAGGGCACCTTCTCCCACACCTGCGGCAGGAAGGTCGCCCGATGGAGCCCGGAGACGAGGATGACACCATCGAGCCCCGGGCGCAGCAGGGTGAGCAGATCGTCGGGTTGCGCGTACGCCAGCGGCGCCGGCTCCGAGAGAACGGAGATCTCAATGGCGAGTTCCGTCGCCTCGTCGGGGCGCACGGGGTAGAAGCGGAAGTCCTCGGTGGCAGCGGCGCGGGCGTGCTCGACGACGTCCCGCGCCAGCGGCATCGTCGCCTGCAGGGCGCCGATGCAGCCGCGCAGATCGCCGCGCAGCGTCAGCGTCACGAAAGCCGCCCGCTCGGCGCTCAGCGCCTCAGGCAGCAACTTCAGGTCAACCTCCGGTCCTGGCTGGCCGGCTGCGGCGCGCTCGACGGCCTGCCGCGCCAGCCGCAACAGAATCTGGCGCTGCTCCGGTGAGAGCGAACCTTCCGTCGCATCCATCCTGCAGGCGTCCTTCCGGCCAGAGAAGTATAGCGCGTGCCCCGGGCCGTCAGCTGTCACGCGTCATGTGGTGGGTCATCCCATGCACAGCACGACGGCGTGGAGGCTGCAACTCCCCACCTGACAGGTGGCGCTCCCACCTGTCAGGTGGGCGGGCAAGCCAACGCGCGAGGGACGCCTGCTAGACCGTGAACAGCGTACGCAGGATGGCGGCGTGGAATCCGGTCAGATCCGTCAGGCCGCGGGCGAATTCGCGCCGCAGCGGCAGGGGGCCGATGAGCAGCGCCGGCACGGGCGCCAGAGTGTGCCCGCGGTGCGCCAGGTCCTCCAGGTTGCCGTGGTCGGACGTCAGGACGATCAGGTCGGGGCGATGGCCCCAGGCCTCCACCAGACCGCCCAGGACGCGATCGAACGTGCCCAGCAGCTCGACCGCCTGCTCGAGCGTGGCGCGGTGCCCGGCGTAGTCGGACGGCCAGTAGTCGAACCACGTCAGATCGGCGTCCAGGGAAAGGCGCGCCAGCTGCCGGCCGGCCTCGCCGGCTTCGTAGACCGGCGCGGGCGGAAAGTCGGGCTGCGCCGCCCAGCCGATGCCGGTGAAGTCGGCCGAGAGGGCGCGCCCGGCCTGCAGATCCTCGGCCGTCATCAACGGCAGCCCGGCCAGCGCCGCCGCCAGCGGGATGGACGAGTACAGCCGCCGCCGCGAGACGATCGACTCGAAGTAGCGCGGCGGGTAGGCATTCAGGAGTTGGGCGCGACCGCCGCGCTCCACCACGGTCCGGAAGAGGTTGTCCTCGCGCAGCGCCGCGGCAATGGCTTCGTTGGGCTTGGGACCATAGTGCTCGCCAATGACCCGCGGGATGTTGCGCCCGGTCAGCAGCGTTGCCTGGCCGGATGCCGACTGCGGGTCGCCGGGCATGCCCAGGCAGGCGTCGACCGCCAGCAGCGTGGCGAGCTCGCCCTCAAAGGGAGCCGTCGCGGCCACGAAGGCGTGCCCGCCCAGGAGCGATTCAAGCGCAGGCAGGTGCGCGGCGGCGAATGGATTCGCCTGCGCATCGGGCCGTCCCAGGCCGACGCCGTCCAGGAAAAGAAACAGCACGCGCGCCATCAGCCTGCCCGAACGAAGGTGGCCCAGGCGGACGGACGCTGGCGATCCGTCCCGCGCTCGAAATGCGTCAGGGCGAATGCCGGGATGAAAAGGCGCTCCAGGCTGGCGCGCGACGGCAGCGAGTCCGCTCGTTCGTTGGAGAGGAAGGTGTACAGCATGTAGGTGCCGCCCGTGCCGGCCAGCCCGGCCACGCGCTGGGCGTAGCGGCTCTGGCCTTCCGGCGGCAGGGTGTGGAAGCACCCGATATCGAGGAGGTACTCGAAGTGGCCCGTGACGCCGCGCAGCTCGGAGGCATCGCCCCGGAGGAAGTCCACCTTCAGGCCGGCCGCCGCGGCGCGGGCGCGGGCCGCGCGCAGGGCGCGCCCGGAGAAGTCAAGTCCGGTGACGCGCCAGCCGCGCCGCGCCATCTCGACGGCGTTGGTGCCCGTGCCGCAGCCAATGTCGAGCGCTCGCCCCGGGGGCGTCCGGTCGAGGAAGGCCACCACCTCCGGCGGCGTGATGCCGGTGTCCCACGGCGCCCGGCCGAGGAAGTAGCGCAGCTCGAAGAACAGCCTGCGCCTCATAGACCCTGGAGCACGGCGGCTACCTGCGCGGCATCGATCGACCCAACGCTGCGCCAGACCTCCTGCCCCTGGCCATCGAGGAGCACGAAGGTGGGCGTGACGCGGAAGGCGAAGCGCGCCAGCCAGGGTCGCGCCGCCGGATCCTGCACGTTCACCCGCACCACGCTTAGTTCGCCAGCATACTGGCGCTCGATCCCGTCCACGACGGGACTGGCCGCAATGCAGGCCAGTCAATAGGGGCTCTGCAGCTCGATCAGCACCGGGGTCCCCGAACCGATCGACGCCTGCAGTTCCGCCTCGGCATTCGAGGCGCCTGGGGTGGGGCGGACGGCGGCGTAGGCGGCGGCCAACCCGAGGACGACCCCGGCGAGCGCCAGCCACTGCCGCGCCGGGGCGCGGCGCAGCGTCAGCACAAGGGCGACGACCCCGGCGCCGCCGATGGCCAGCCACAGGAACGAGTACTGGTTGATGATCGACACCCACGCTGTCCCGCCGGTGCGAGGGATTCTAGCATGGGGGTAACAGATCCCTGAAGCTCTACTCCCGAATGCCAAGGGCAAGGGAGTGCGTGCGAGCGCCTGCACCCGAGTGGGGGAGGCGGCGCCCCTCGCCCCACCGTGACCGCAGAAACCGCGGCGCTTGCCCCGACCCCCCGCCAGCTGGAAGGGGCCATCACCGGGTCGGTCTTCCTTCCACCACTCGTGGCCCTCTCGATCCGTCCGGATGTTGGCCTGCGGCGCCGCAGCCGCCTGGGCGGGGACCGAAAACCAGGCGGCGGTCCCGTCATCCTGGACCGCCGCTGGCTTGTGCAGTCCGCCTACCGCGCCCGGCCGCGCCCGCGGCCGCGCATGGCCCCTGGCGTCCCGGCCCCGGGCGCCGACAGAATCTGGTCGTACTCGTCGGCGGTCATCAACTGCGGCGCGTACTCCTCGCCTGTCAGGCGCTCGATCTGACCGGAGAAGACGCGCAGGTGCTGGCCCGACGCCTGAAGCAGCCGGCCGTAGGCGGTGACAAGGTCAGCCTGATCGGTCTGCGCCATGCGCTGCTGCAGGTCGAGGATGTCGGTTTCCTCAACCAGGGCGGCCACGCGGAGCGCCTCCTCCTGGGAGGCCCGGGCGCGGGCAAGCAGGTCGTCGTAGAGCGCCTGCAGCGTCGGATCGAGGAACTCGCCGGCCAGCTTGCCGGCCGCCGGGTCCTTCAGCCCGTAGGCATCCAGGAGCTCCAGCACGACCTGCATGTGCTGGCTCTCGCTGCGAGCGATGTTGGCGAACACCGGCAGACCGTACAGGTCGTACAGTTCTGTGTACAAATCATGCGCCAGCTTCTCTTCCTCGCGCATGAAGGCCAGGCCGTCGGCTTCGCTGACGGATAGCTCCGCAGCCGGCGATGGGAGCGGGGCGTAGGCCGTCAGCATCCCGCCAACCGCCAGGGCGGACAGGACCAACCAGAGGGATCGCGGCTTTCTCATTTCCAATTCCACCTTTCCGGGCAGCCGCTCGGCCACCCACCTGCACGATAACCGGTGCGTGTGCAGAAGGTGTGTACGCGGACCGAAGGAGTCCCGAATCTCTCCACCCTGACCGGTTGGGCCTGCGCGGGCAGCCTCGGCCGCAGTCCTCGGCAGCCCGCTGCGGCTGCGGCAGGACCGTCCGCCTCTCCACCCTCGGGGGCCACTTCTTTGACAAGTCCCCCCTCCTCCTTTAGAATCCTCCGTCTACAGGCAGCACATCCCTCGGGAGGTTCCCCCGTCTCATGAAAGACTATGCCACCGATGCCATCCGCAACGTCGCTCTCGTCTCGCACGGCGGCGGCGGAAAGACCTCGCTTGGCGAGGCGCTGCTGTTCCATACCGGTGCCATCAACCGGATGGGGAAGATCGAGGAAGGCAACACCGTCTCCGATTTCGAGGACGAGGAGATCCGCCGCAGGCTGTCGCTTTCCACGTCGGTGCTGGCCCTCGAGTACAAGGACCACAAGGTCAACTTGCTCGACACCCCCGGCTACACCGACTTCATCGGGGAGGTCATCTCCGCCTTGCGCGCCTCGGACGCTGCCGTCCTGCTGGTCGACTCGGTCGCCGGGGTTGAGGTGGGCACCGAGCTGGACTGGGGCTACTGCGAGACATTCGCCCTGCCGCGCTTCGTGGCCATCAGCAAGATGGACCGCGAGAACGCCAGCTTCGAACGCGCCCTGGCCTCGGTGCGTGAGCTCTCGCCGGACGTACGCTTCATCCCCGTGCAGTTGCCCATGGGCGAGAAGCACGATTTCAAGGGGGTCATCGATCTGTTCAGCATGCAGGCCCGGCCGGCGGAAGGCAAGACGACCGCCCCCATCCCGGCCGAGTTCCAGGAGGCTGCCGGCGAGGCGCGCGTGGCGGTGATCGAGGCGGCCGCCGAAGGCGATGACAGCCTGCTCGAGAAGTATCTGGGCGGCGAGGAGCTGACGGCCGAGGAGATCGCCCGCGGCTTCCGCCAGGCGGTGCTGGCCGGGAAACTGGTCCCGGTCTTCGCCGTCGCCGGCACGGCCGGCATCGGAACCGTGCCGCTGCTCGACGCCATCCTGTCGCTCTTCCCGTCGCCGGCCGAACGGCCGGCGGTGACGGCCGCCGGCAAGGCGGGCGACGAATCGCTCACCGCCTCCGACCAGGGGCCGCTGGCGGCCTACGTTTGGAAGACGACCGCCGATCCGTTCGTGGGCAAGCAGACCTACCTGCGCGTGTACTCCGGCAGCCTGAGCTCCGACAGCCGAGCCTGGAATCAGAGCAAGGGCCACGAGGAACGGCTGGGCACGCTGCACGTGATGCGCGGCAAGGAACACATCGCCGTCAAGACGCTGCATGCCGGCGACATCGGCACGGTGGCCAAGATGGGCGCCACGGGCACCGGCGACACGCTGTGCGACAAAGACCACCCCCTGACGCTGCCCACACCGGCCTACCCCAACGCGCTCTACATGGTGGCCGTCAACCCCAAGACGCAGGCCGACTCTCCCAAGATGGGCAGCACTCTCTCCCGGCTGTGCGAGGAGGACCCCACCCTCTCTTGGCGGCAGGAGCCGAGCACCAACCAGACGATCCTGCACGGCATGGGGGACCAGCATGTCGACGTCGCCATCCGCCGCGCTGAGGCCAAGTTCCAGGTGGGGCTGACAACCGAGGCGCCCAGGGTCCCCTACCGCGAGACGATCACGCGCCAGGGCAAGGCCATGCACCGCCACAAGAAGCAGACCGGCGGCGCCGGGCAGTTCGCCGAAGTGCACCTGGAGGTCGAGCCGCTGCCGGAGGCGGACTTCGAGTTCGTCAACGCCGTCTTCGGCGGCCACATCTCGCAGAGCTTCATGCCGGCGATCGAGAAGGGCGTGCGCGGCGTGATGAAGAGCGGCGCGCTGGCGGGCTTCCCGGTCGAGAACGTCAGGGTGTCCGTCGTCGACGGCAAGGAACACCCGGTCGACTCCAAGGCGGTGGCCTTCGAGGTCGCCGGCCGGGAGGCCTTCAAGCTCGCGGTTCGGGATGCCGGGGCCGTGCTGCTCGAGCCGATCATGAACGTCCGCATCACCGTGCCGGAAGCCAGCATGGGCGACGTGCTCGGCGATCTCAACACACGGCGGGCACGCGTGCAGGGGATGGACACCGAGCGCGGCCGGTCGATCGTCACCGCCATGGTGCCGCAGGCCGAGATGCTGCGCTACACGAGTGAGCTCCGGTCGATTACGGGCGGGCGCGGCGTCTTCAGCGTGAGCCTCGATCACTACGAGACGGTGCCGCCGCATGTCGCCGAGCAGATCATCGCCGCACGCCAGAAGGAAGTCAGCAAGGAAGAGCCGGACTAGCCGCCGACGGATTGGGCACGGGCCGGGCGAACCGGCCCGTGTGTTCTTAGCGGGAGCAGGGATGCGCAGCACACCCATCAGCCTGATCGCCGCCACGCTGCTCGGCGCCGCCGTCGGGCTGATCCTTTCGCTGAACGGCCTGCTGGCCAGGCTCTCCGGCGCCTTCCTCGAGGGCGGCTGGCTGGGAACGATGTGGAGTGACATCCCCGCCGCCCTGCGCCTCGATCAAGGAGCGTGGGCCTTGACCGTCGTCACCCTGGGCCTGATGACGTGGGGGGCGTTCGGCGCGCTGTGGGCGCGCAGCCCCTGGGGCCGGCCCGCAACCCTGATCCTGGCGTGCCTCTCGCTGCCCTTCTTCCCGACCGTCGGCGCCCTTGCGGCCGCCATTCTGCTCCTCGTGCTTCTGCCGGCGTCGAAGGCCTGGGGAACGACGCCCTCCTGAGACGGGCATGTCGCACTGGATCCCGCTGCACTTCATCGATGAGGCTGTCGCCGTCGAGTTCCGCCAGGCTCCCATGCTGGAGAAGCGTCCGGACGCCCCGGCCGCCTTCGTCTGGCGGGGCAGGACCTGGCAGGTGACCGAGGTGCTCGCCACCTGGTTCGACTTCGAGCGCACGGGTCGCCAGGCGCGTAACATGGCGCCCGCCCATCAGGAAGTCGCCCGGCGGCGCGGGTCATGGGGCGTGGGACGCTACTTCTTCCGGGTGCGTATGGAGGACGGCCGGGCCTTCGACCTGTATTTCGACCGCGCCCCGGAGAAGGCCGGCGATCGCAAGGGACACTGGTTCCTCTACCGTGAGCTGCAGCTGAGCGAAGCCCCCGCCTAGACCCTAGCGCGCCAGGCAAATGGGAGGGTGGGGAACCCTCCCTCAACCCGGATCGCCACGGCGGCCCGCTCATCGAGCGGGCCGCCTGACGTTCGCATCGTGCCCACGGGAGAGGCGGGATCGACGGGACTCGCCCCCGCGGCGGCTTCTACGGGACAACAAACTCCAGCGTCTTGGTGACGCAGTCGCCGCCCAGGTTGTCGCTGGTGCACAGCTTGAGCGTCAGCCTGGCATCGTGACCGTGCGGTGGGCTGGCGCCGATGGTGACGGCGATGAAGTACACCGACCCCGGCCCCATGCTGGTCGCCCCCGGCGGGCACTCATTGGCCGTGCCCAGGAAGGGCGTATTGCTGTGCAGCGGCCCGTACAGAGCGACGCTCGTGTCCAGATCCCTGATCTCGATCTGAGCCGACTCAAAGGAGGTTCCACCGTCGTTGCCCACCCAGAAGGTGGCGTATTGCAGTCCGCTGCAGGTGTGCGCGTTCTGGAAGGCCACGTCGAAGTCCGGCCCGGGTGGGAGCGACGAGATCGAGTCGATCTCCACCCAGAAGGCGACGTTGCCGGAGGCGCCGACGCCGAACAGGACACCGCCGGCATCGCGCAGCTTCCAGTACCCCTGGTAGGTGCCGGGCGTCCCCGGCGCTTCCATCGGCACGGAGACGTCGATCGTCGAGCCCGGCGGGACGCTGCTGCCCAGGGCGACGCTGTCCGGCGCCAGCATCTGGTCGCCGTGATCGAAGACAACGCGGTAGCTGGTCGTCCAGGTGCAGGTGCCGACGTTGCGCAGCCGCCAGGTCTTGGTGAAGGTGTCGAAGACCGGGAAGTCCGATCCGTCGGGAACGCTCACATCGGTGACGAACTCGGCTTTGTTGCACGGCGTCGGCACGGGAGTTGAGGTCGGCGTGTTCGTCGGCGGGAGCGTCGGTGTGGGTGGGTGGAGCGTCGGTGTCAGCGGCGCCGCAGTCACGGGCATCGTCGTTGGCAGGGCGGCGGCCTGCGTTAGCTGGGCCTCGACCGTCTGGCGGATAGCGATCGCCGGCTTGTCCTCGGTGGGCTCGATGCTCAAGCCGGGCAAGTTGCAGGCCGTCAGAAGCATGCCGGCGGTCAGCACGGCTGGGGCGGTTAGGCGTCTCATCTCTTCTCCTCCCACCTGGCGGCGCAGGATGCGGCATCCGCCAACTCTACGGAGGGCAGACACTGCACTGCGCAGGGCACGGGCTGAAATACTGGCACGTGTTGGAAGGCTGGCACCAGCAGCCACTGGCCGGCTCTTCCGTGGGCGTCGGCGCCGGCAGGGCTGGCGGGATGGCGAACGGGACGTTCGACAGATCGCCATACGGAGCGACGACGTCCTCGCCGACCCAGCAGGGATTCGGGATGTCGGCGGCGCGCAGTTGCCACCAGCCGCCCTGCTCGAGCCGGCCGATGATCGGGAACGAGACGCCCTGGGAAAGGTAGGTCAGGATCGGATAGTCAAAGCCCGGGCCGAGGCGGCAGCGGGCGTCGGTGAGCACGCGGGCGAGCGGGATCTCGCCGGAGGGCGAGGGCAGGAACTGGTAGTCCCAGCCAAAGTCGTTCAAACGGCTGATGTCATTGTCGCTGAGCAGGGTGACATCCGTGGCGATCGGACCCGGGCCGTACCAGCGGTAGGGCATCGTCCAACCGCCGGGGATGAGGATCCGTTCGTTCCCGTCGGCAGCGGCGTCGATCTCGAGGCAGTACGTTCCGGCGGGAAGGTCGTGGAAAGTGTACTGCCCGCTGGCATCCGTCGCGGTGCTCCACCCATCGGTGCCGGGACACGGACCGTCGTCGAGCAGGACGGTGACCCCCTCGATGCCCACCTCGTCAGGATCGAGCACGCCGTCGGCCTCCAGGCGACCATCCGGCAAGATCACGCAGCCGGGAGGCACGACGTCGGTCGTCTCGTAGGGCACGGCGCACACGTCGTGGAAGACGTGGCCGGCGATAGCGCCGTTGGCGCCTGCCGGCGGCCTGAACTCCGTCCAGGGGAGGACAGGCGTGATGGCCGGCGCGATCGGGCAAGCCGTTCCGGGCTCGGCCGGCGTGGTGAAGGACCAGGTCTCGGAGTACACGCCGTCCAGGCCGTCGGGAGGGGTGCCGGAACGCACGCGCCAGTAGTACGTCGTGCAGGGCTCGAAGCTGTACTCATCGAGGCGGTCGGGCAATCCGTAGTCCTCGAAGATGCTGTTCCATCGCTCGGTGGCCCCGGAGAAGCGCGGCGAACGTGCTACCTCCAACCAGTAGTGGACTCGCGTCGTGACACAGGGTGTTGGATCGTCCCAGCGGAAGTGCGCACGCAGGGCCGTCAGCCGGGCCCCGTCCGCGGGAGCGGTCAACTCGGGCGGCTGCCTGGATTCGTCGCCGGTGCAACGCGGGCCAGTGAAGAAGAAGATGCCAACCCCCGGCCCTTCGTCGCCGTCGGACATGGGATGGATGTCGAAGGTGTAGATGTCACCCGGGTTGAGAGTCACACCAGGGTCCCAGCGCATAGTCGTGCCTGAGACTCTGGCGCGCGCCAGGATCGGGCCCGAGTCGTACCAGGAGTAACTGGACGATAGCAGGACCTTGAACTCGGAGGGCAGGCAGGAGTAGTCCGGGTAGGTCCATTCGAACACCGGGCTGAGGTCGTCGATGACACTGCGGCCCTCGGGATAGGTTGGATCCGGTGCGATCAGATCCTCGAAGGCGCAGGAGCCGGGCTCATCGCCGCTGGGGCGGTTGCAGGCCGCCAGGGTGGAGGCCAGCAGCAGCACGATGAGTGGGATGAGCACGTGCGAGCGGGTCGTGTTCCTGGCCAGCGTGTCCATGCTCTCTACTCCTTTGGCAGCCCGGGCGCGCCGCAGCGCTCGCAGCCGGCACGGGGCACGATCATGGCTAGGGGGTCGGGCAAGGCGTCGGTTGCGCCGGGCATGGGTCGCGATACTCGCACTTGTTGCCGGTCCAGGTCCAGCACCCTCGCGGTGTGATCTCCGTCGGCTCGTCGGTCGGCGGGGCGGGAGGGATGACAAACGGCACCGCGCTCAGGTCGCCGTTTGCCTCGGCGACGCTCTCCGATACCCAGCACGGGAGCTGCAGGTCCGGCGGCTGCACCTGCCACCAACCGCCCTGCTGGAGGCGCCCGATCAGCGGGACGACCTGGCCCTGCACGAAGTACGTGGCGATGTTGAATTGAGTCGAAGGGCCCAGCCGGCAGCTGGCATTCTCGAGGGCCATGACCTCTGGGGCCGGCGCGGGCGTCGGCGTAATCGGGATCGGGGTCAGCGTGGCGGGCTGGGGCAGGTTGGCTGACATCGGAACGGGCGCGGCCCTCTGATTGTCCCCTCCCCAGTTGACCTGGACGGAGGGCAACGCCAGGAAGAGCAGCCCAAGGCCCAGCCCGAGAAGCCCGCCGAAGGCGGCCCACGGAAGAGCGCTCAGGCTCGGTGGGCGGCGGCGGATGACGAGCGTGAAGGCCGATCCGCCCCCTGCCATGCCGACCAGGATCCCGATCCCCACCAGCGGCGGCATGCGCAGACAGGTGGAGCGGTTGACCGAGAAGGCGGAGGTGTTGCCGCTGCTGTCTGTCGCCGTCGCCGTAAAGATCGGACAACTGCCCGCACCGCTCAGGCGGACGCGGAAGGCGCCGCTGGCGTCCGAGCGGTTGTAGCCCAGGTAGGTCATGCCCTCGCCAGCGTTGGTCGGGTCAGGGGCGGCCAGGAAGATCTCGATGATGGCGTTCGGCTCGGCGCTCCCGCTGACCTCCGTCGTGGAGGCTCGGCTGATCACCGGAGGCTCCAGGCCGGCGACCAGATCGGGATGCTCGATGGCGATCCCGAGCCCCTCGTTCTCGTAGATGCTGTTGGCGCTGATGATCGTGCCCAGCCCGCTGCCGGGCACGGCGGCGCGGCCGGAGTCGATGTGCACGCCATGGCCGCCGTTCT
>DYJB01000010.1:15497-24083 GCA_020723365.1 Candidatus Aquidulcis sp.
CGTTCTCGAAGATGCGGTTGACCATGATGACCTGACCGCCGGCGAGCGCCTGGAGGCCGTCGCCGGTATTGTGGGCAATGACGTTGCCGTCAGCCTCGGTCGAGCCGCCGATGGTCGAGGGCGAGAAGCCGGTGCCGATGCGGATGCCTACCGTGTTGGGAAGAGCCGGACCGAGGCCCAGGTAGCCAATGAAGTTGCCGCGTATGGTGGCGTCGCCGATGTTCAACTGGATGCCGTAGTCGTTGCCACCGATGGCATTCCCCTCGATCACCGTCCGCATCCCGCCTTCGATCTGGATGCCGATCCCGTTCGGGATTACGTTGGAGATGCTGGGATTGACCCCGATGCGGTTGCGGGAGATGGAGGTCTCGAACTCGCCGCCCAGGCCTGCGGTCAGCAGGATGCCCACGGGGTTTCCCGAGATGACGTTCCCCTGTACGCTGCACAGGGCGCATCCCTCCAGCCGCACGCCGACTTCGGTGTTGGGGATGGCGCGCCCTCCGAGGTAGTCGATCCCAATGAAGTTGTCCTCGACCACGTGACCGTTGCCGTTTAGCCAGACGCCGGTGCCGTTGCCGGAGATCACGTTGCGGCGGATGGTCAGTGCCCCGCTGCCGGATCCGTACGGCGTGAAGCGATACACACCCACGCCGTTGGGCGCGGCGACCATCGTGCCTCCGAAGTCGCCAATATCGTTGTGGTCGATGACGTTCCCACCCAGAGGCGTCGAAGCGTCGTGGATCCCGTAGAGCCGTGAGCCGACAATCGTGTTCCGATGATCATCCGAATCGCCGCCGATCAAGACGTTGCCCGTCGCGCCTTCCAGGCGGATCCCCGTGTCGTTGGGGACGACCTCGCCTCCCGGGTTGAGTCCGATTCGGTTGCGCTGGATGATGGCGTTCACGGCGTGGTCCAACAGGATCCCGGTCTCGTTGCCGGCGATGGTGTTGTCGATAACGACGGTGTTCATGGCAGAGATGCGTAGGCCGATGCTGTTGCCGGCCTCCGCGCCGGCCGGGTCGATGCCCACCAGGCAGCCTTCGATGCGGGCCTCGTGCCCGCCGACCGACAGCGCGGCCTCCCCGGGACCATCGAAGTGGATCAGGCTCAGACTGCGGACGGTCAGGTAGTCATGGTTGAGCTGAAGGCCGGCCCCGTCGACCGCACTCCCGTCGAGGACGATGACCGGCACGCCGGCAAAGCCCGGCTGCGTCTCGCCGGCGATGAGCGTCGAGGGCTGGGAGAGGGTGAGGGTCCGGGTCAGCCGGATGACGTGCGTCCCGGCGCCCGGGATATTGAACGAGATCGTGTCTGGACCGGTGGTGGCGTTGGCCGCCTCGACCGCCTCGCGCAGCGAGCAGTGTGCGGCATCACAGCGGCCGTCGGACGTGTCGCTGGTCGAGTTGACCGTGATGGTCGCAGCCTCGGCCGGCCAGGGCACCGCCAACGGGGCGACGAGGACGAGCAGGATGGCCAGAAGCCGGATGGGGATCAGCCTGCGTGGCATGGAGCACCTCCGCACAAGAGCTCGCGGACTGGGACGTCAACCCGCCAGACCGTCAGTCCTGCAACGAGTTGTCCTTCGCACGTGTGACAATGAGCTGTCTATGGCGACTTTGTGGGCCGGAGTGGTGAGCGATGGTCGGACAACCTGCCAGCCCCCAGGCGGGGGCTGGCTGGCACGCAACGTACGCGGGTATTCTGGATTCGCTTGCGGAGCGGCGCAAGTTGTACGGGGCGACGCTGCCTGCCTCCGGCCGTGACCGGATGAAGATGACCGGCCACCCTCGTCGCTGGCCGGTCGGCCGGGGCGGCCAACGGGGAGCCTGTCAGGCCAGCTTCAACCTCACAAAGACCCGCGGCGCCAGGTAGGCAACCCACAGCCCCACCAGCGCGTAGCGGACGAAGCGCAGCGACTGGGGCAGCAGGCCATCGCCAACCGGCAGGATCACCCGCAGCCCGAAGTAGATGAGGACGACGCCGACCAGCCCCAGCGCGAAGCGCGCCGCGCGGGCATTGAAGCTGCCGGAGGCGTTGAACTTGCCCCAGCGGTGCAGCAGCACGCCGCCGGCGCCCAGCCCAAACAGCGTCGCGGCGGACGAGACGACGTCGAGATCCTGCGGGCTGATGGGGGGCTCATCCAGGAAGGCGGCCGTCGAGCGCGTCACCCACTCCTGCGGGACGAGCCGATCCGCTGTCACCCCTGAAACCCACATGCCCTTGGCGATGATCACCAGCGCCACCACGAAGGGGATCAAGAGCTGCACCCCCAGCGGCCGACGCGCGATCCAGGCGCCCACCGGCTTCTCGAGCCACAGAAAGAGGATCAGCACGACCCCGCCGACAAGCCAGCCGGCCAGGACGTCGGAGGGGAAATGCACGGCCAGGTAGAGCCGGGAAACCGAGATCAGGAAGATCAGCAGCCCGAGCCCGATCACCCAGCCCTTCCGCCGGAGGCCGGCGGCCATGCGGCCCCACAGCGCCATCGAGTTCTGCGCGTGGCCGGATGGCAGCCCATAGGAGCTCTCGAAAGCGTAGGCCGTCACCCCATCACTCACCCAGAACGGCCGGGGCCAGCCGACGAGCACCTTCAGGAGGCTGTTGAAGCTGGCACTCGTCAGCAGCACCAGCCCCATGCGCAGGCCCAGCCAGGCGTCGACGCACCACACCACCCCCGGCATCACCAACAGAAAGAACTCCTCCGTCCCGAAGAACGACAGGACCTTCATGGGGGTGACCAGGAAGGTCCCCAGGCCTTGCAGCCATTCGATGACGGGCAATCCCCACAGGAGTGCGGTATCCATGTCAGACCCCTCCCACGACGCCCCGTTCGCTGGGGGGCTCGGGCTCGAGTTCGGCTTGCGTCGTCGGCGCCAGGGCGGCGCTGAGAACCAGGCCAAGGAGTATCAGTCCGGCGCCGATCGGGTAGGGCAGCGACGGCTGGCGATCGAAGAGCACGCCCGCCAGCGGCGCGGCCGCCATCAGGCTGGCGGCCGCCAAAGTCTCGTTGGCGCCGAAGGCCAGCCCGATCTCCGCCGGGCGGACGAGCGCGTGGATCGTGGCCGTGATCAGCGAGCGCGCTGTGCGGAAGCCCGCAAAGAGGAAGTAGCCGGCGGCATACCAGGGGAAGCCAGCGCCCAACCACAACGCCAGGACCGCTCCGCCGACCAGCGCCTGTCCGATCAGCATGCCGCGCTTGGCGGACAGGTGACCCAGCGCCAGGTTGAAGACCACGGTGCCCAGTCCGGTGAAGGCTCCCAGCAGGCCGATCTGGCCGAGGCTGACCCCCCGGACTGCCTGCAAGTAGTTGGGCGTCAGCGGCCAGGCCAGGTACATGCCGAAGTTGACGATGAAGATCAGGATCAGGAAGCCGCCGAACCGGCGGTTGGCCAGCAGCTCCCGATAGCGGTGGCCGTCGTGGGCGGCGTCCACGGGCTGAGGCCGGATGAGCAGGATCAGGAGAGTCGATACGACGAAGATGCCCGCCGCCAGGCTGTAGACCGACCGCAGTCCGAACTGCTCGGCCAGCTGGCCCCCGATCACCGGGCCGAGGATCATGCCGGCCGAGAAACCTGCGGAGACGGTCGTCAGGGCGCGCGCCGGAGACCAGTCGCCGCCCGCTTGCGTGATGTAGCTCGACATGGGTGACATGACGAAGACGGTGAAGTTGTAGAGCACCATCCCGGCGACGAACAGCGGCAGCCCGCGCGCCAGGGCCATCATGGCCGTGGCCAGCAGGGCGATGATCCAGGAGGAGACCATGATCGTTTTGCGGCCGATGTGGTCGGCCAGCGCGCCGGCCGGCAGGTGCGAGACGAGCATGCCGGCGGCCGCCAGGCCGAGGATGCCCCCGATCTGCACCGGATCGGCGCCCAGCTGATGCAAGTAGATCGGCTGGAAGTAGATGAACATGCCCTCCCCGAAGCCCCAGATCAGCAGGGAGAGGGCGACCAGCCGCAGATCGCGCGTCATCGGGCGGGCCCAGCCGTGCGGCGCACGAATGCCAGGGCGGCGTCGAAGACGGTCTGGCGCTGCGCGTCGAGCGTCACGAGGTGGTTGCTGCCCTCGACCACCAACAGGCGCTTGTGGCGCGAGCCGAGCTCGGCCATCAGGGTCTGGGCGTTGGCCGGCACGACGAAGTCATCGTTCAGACTGTGGATGACGAGGGCCGGGGCCTGGACGCGCGGCAGCGCCGCCCGGGCGATCTCGATCAGGTCGGCCACCTCGGCCATCGAGCGCGTCGGGTACGCGGCGTAGGCCACGCGCTCCGCCGCTGCGGACGGGTCGAACCAGTCGGGAGGGCCCTTGGGGATGCGCCGGTAGATCGGGCTGGCCGGGCGCAGCAGCGGCCGCAGGCGGTTGGGCGGAACGAGCGTGGGCGTCGACATCAGCACCAGGCCGGCGGGCGGCTCCGCTTCGGCCAGCAGGATCGAGAGCAGCCCGCCCATCGACAGGCCGAGCAGCACGATGCGGTCGCACAGCCCGTGCAGCAGGTCGAGCCCATCCTGGGCCGAGGCCAGCCAGTCGGTCCAGCGCGTGCGCGCCAGGTCGTCGAGCGAGGTGCCGTGCCCGGCAAGGCGCACGCCCAGCGCCGTGTAGCCGTGGTTGGCCAGGTGAGCGCCCAGGCGCACCATCTCCTGCGGCGCGGCGGTGAACCCGTGCACCAGCAGGCAGCCGACGGGACCGCGCCGGAAGAGGAATGGCTCGGCGCCGGGGAGGATGACGGCGCTCATCGGCGCGCCTTCCGCTTCGGGCCGGCCGGCCAGCCCGTGACGCGGCGCGTGAAGGCGGCCGCCGCCTCGGCCACGCGCTGGCGCTCCCGATCGCGCGTGATCACATGCCCACTGTTCTCGACCAGCAACAACTCCTTGTCGGTGGTCGTCAGGCGCTCGAAGATCGCCCGGCTGTGGGCAGGCGGAGCGGTGTCATCGCCGTGCGAGGCCATCAGCAGCACCGGCACGCGGATCCTCGGCAGGCCTGCCAGCATCTCGGCGTGCACGTCGAGCAGCGTGGCCGCGGCGCGCACCGGATTGGCGGCGTACTCGACGTGATCGCGCGCCAGCTCCGGATCGCGCCAGTCGGGAGCGTCCTTGGCCATGGTCGGGATGACGGCGCTCAGCGCGGGGAGCAGCGGGCGGAGGCGCCGCAGCCAGGGTGACTTGATCACGTAAGGGGTCGACATGGCGACGACGCCGGCGACGGGCAGCCGGCTGGCGGTGTGCAGCGCCAGGATGCCCCCCAGCGACAGGCCCAGGACGACGATGCTCTCGCTCAGCCCGCGCAGCAGGTGGTAGCCGTCCTCCACACTCGCCAGCCAGTCCTGCGGGCGGGCACGGCGCATGTCCTCCAGCTGGGTGGCATGCGCGAACAGCCGTACGCCCAGCACGCTGTAGCCGCGGCCCGCCAGCTGCTCGCCGAACCAGCGCATCTCCGCCGGCGCGCCGGTGAAGCCGTGAATAACCAGGCAGCCGACCGGGCCGCCGGGGCGGAGGAAAGCTTCGCCGCGCGGCACGATCACGCTCATCCGATCACCAGCAGGCTGCGGTCGAGGGTCGAGAGCGACTCGGCGCCGTCGGGGGTGATGACGACGTTGTCCTCGATGCGCACACCGCCGCGGCCGGTCAGGTAAACGCCCGGCTCGACGGTGAAGGTCATGCCCGGCGCCAGCAGCTCGGCGTTGTCGCCGCGGATGTAGGGCGGTTCGTGCGCTTCCATACCGATGCCGTGCCCGGTGCGGTGGGTGAAGCGCGGCCCGTAGCCGGCCGTCTCGATCACCTGACGGGCCGCCCGATCGACCTCGGCGCAGGCCACCTTCGGCCGCGCGGCCGCCCGGCCTGCCTCATTCGCCTGCAACACGATGGCGTGCACGCGCCTCAGCTCGGGATCGATCGGCTCGAAGGCCAGCGTGCGCGTCAGGTCGGAGATATAGCCGTCGACCGCCGCGCCCCAGTCGATGATCAGGAAGTCGCCGGGCTGCAGCTGGCGGTCGGTGGGCGTGGCGTGGGGCAGGGCGGAGTTGGGGCCGGAGGCGACGATGGGCGGGAAGGGCAGCTCGGAGTCGGAGCCGGCGCGCAGCATCTGGGCCGTCAGCTCGGAGGCCGCCTGGCGCTCGGTCATTCCTGTCCGCAGCAGGGGCACGGTGGCGCGCAGCGCCTGCTCGGCGACCTGCACCGCCCGGCGCATGGCCTGCAGTTCGGCGGCGTCCTTGGTGAGGCGGAGTTCGGTGGTGACCTTCTCGGCGTCGACGAACGTGGCGCCCGGGGCGGCCGCTTCCAGCAGGCGCAGCTCGAGGAATCGCATGCGCAGCGACTCGACGCCGATGCGCTTGCCCGCCAGCCCGGCATGACGCAGGGCGGCGGCGAAGGCCGGGGCGCGCTCGGACGGGTCCTCGCCATACGTGAACAGCGTTGGCCGCAGCGGGGAGGTCTCACCCTTCGACCGTTCGAACTCGGGCAGGATCAGCACCGGCGGCTCGCCGCCCGGCGTGGCCAGCAGGACCACCGGCCTTTCCATCAAGTGGAAGGAGGTGCCGGCGGTGTGCACCAGCGTCGGGCCGGGGATCAGCGCCAGGGCGTCGAGCGACTCGCGCTGCAGCGCGTGGCGCAGTCGATTGAGGCGGGTTTCAGGCATCGGACCTCCGGGGTGGGCCGATTATAGCCCCCGAGGCCGCCGCCGCCCAAACCGGCCCTGAGCCACGACGTGACACGTGACGCCGCCACGTGTCACGTCGTCCCGCACGCCCTGCGAGGGGGCGTTCTTGACGAGGCCTTCGAGGTCGGTTACAATCTCAAGCCCAAGCGGGGGCCTGTAGCGCAGTTGGGAGCGCGCTTCAATCGCACTGAAGAGGTAGTGGGTTCGAATCCCGCCAGGTCCACTCTCGCCAGATCCTGGGCCAGGGCAAGAGTAGTAGGCCTGCCGCCAGCGAGCCGGGGAGGGTGCAAGCCCGGCAAGGTGCGCCCGGCAGGCGCCAACCAGGCGCCGGACGGGCCGGCGTCAGCGGCACGCCGTCAAGGCCGAACTCGCTTGCCGTCCCGCCCGTGGAGCGGGGCACGCCCCGCCGGTGAACGACCGGGAGTAGCCGGCGGCGGGTTCGCCCGATAGCGCGATCAAGCGGCCTCCCTGACGGGAGGCAAGCAGGGTGGTACCGCGGAGCGCCCCTTCGTCCCTCAGCGACGGAGGGGCGTGTGCATTCCGGCAATCGAGTGGAGGCAGGCATGGCCAAACCCGCAGCATCCAGCCCGGGCGGAGGGGGGGAAGGTCGCGCCGAGCGCTACGCCCCGGCGGCCATCGAACCCAAGTGGCAGGCGAAGTGGGAGGCGGATGGGCTGTACCGGGCGCGGATCGACCCGTCGCGGCCCAAGTACTACTTCCTGACCATGCTGCCCTACACCTCGGGCAACCTGCACATCGGCCACTGGTACGCCATGGCGCCGTCGGACGTGCGCGCCCGCTACCTGCGCATGCGCGGCTACAACGTCATGTACCCGATCGGCTTCGACGCCTTCGGCCTGCCGGCCGAGAACGCCGCCATCCAGCGCAACATCCATCCCAAGACGTGGACCTATGACAACATCGCCACCATGCGTGCGCAGCTGCGCACGATGGGCGCCATCTGGGACTGGGAGCGCGAGGCGGTGTCGTGCGACCCGGAGTACTACCGCTGGACGCAGTGGTTCTTCGTCCAGATGTTTAAACACGGGCTGGCCTACAAGAAGATGGCGGCGGTCGACTGGTGCCCGCACTGCAACACCACGCTGGCCCGCGAGCAGGTGTGGGGCGACGACCGCCACTGCGAGCGCTGCAAGACGCCGGTGATCAAGAAGGACCTGGACCAGTGGTTCTTCCGCATCACGCGCTACGCCGACGAGCTGCTCGACTTCGAGGGAATCGATTGGCCAGAGCCGGTCAGGATCCTGCAGACGAACTGGATCGGCCGCAGCCAGGGCGCCCGGGTGACCTTCCGCACCGAAGGCGGGGATGCGATCGAGGTCTTCACCACGCGCCCCGACACGTTGTGGGGAGCGACCTTCATGGTGCTGGCGCCGGAGCATCCGCTGGTAGCCAGCCTGACGACGGCGTCGCAGGCCGCTGCCGTCGAGGCCTACCGCCAGCAGGCGTTGCGCCAGACGGACATCCAGCGCGAATCGACCGAGAAGGAGAAGACGGGCGTCTTCACCGGCGGCTACGCCGTCAACCCGGTGAATGGCGAGCGCATCCCGGTGTGGATCGCCGACTACGTCCTGATGACCTACGGCACCGGCGCCATCATGGCCGTGCCGGCGCACGACGAGCGCGATTTCGCCTTTGCCCGCAAGTTCGGGCTGGAGGTGCGCCCGGTGATCCAGGCGGAGGGGACCGAATCCGCCGACGGCGCGACGATGCCTGCCGCCACGCCGGCCTACGGGGCGATGGTCAACTCCGGCCCGCTGAGCGGGACGCCCGCCGATCAGGCCATGCGCCGAACGATCGCCTACCTCGAAGAGCGCGGGCTGGGCCAGGGCGCCGTCAACTACCGGCTGCGCGACTGGCTGATCTCGCGCCAGCGCTACTGGGGAGCGCCGATCCCGATCGTCACCTGCCCCGAGC
>DYJB01000010.1:24093-25424 GCA_020723365.1 Candidatus Aquidulcis sp.
TGCGCCTGCCGGAGGATGTCGAGTGGCGGCCGACGGGCGAGAGCCCGCTCAAGCTCCACCCGACCTGGAAGCACACGACCTGCCCGACGTGCGGCCGGCCGGCCGAGCGCGACACTGACACGATGGACACCTTCATGTGCTCGTCGTGGTATCACCTGCGCTACCTGAGCCCCGGTTTCGACCAGGGCCCATTCGACCCGCAGGAGTACGACTACTGGATGCCGGTGGACACCTACACCGGAGGCGTCGAGCACGCCACGATGCACCTGATGTACACGCGCTTCTTCCACAAGGCCCTGCGAGATATGGGCATCGCCCGCGGCCCGGAGCCGATGCTGCAGATGCGCAACCAGGGCCAGATCCTTGGGCCGGACGGGCAGCGCATGAGCAAGTCGCGCGGCAACGTCATCGATCCCGGCGAGCAGGTGCAGGCCTACGGGGCCGACACGGTGCGTGCCTACCTGATGTTCGGCTACCGCTGGGCGGAGGGCGGCCCGTGGAATCCGAGCAACATCCAGGGCGTGGTGCGCTGGCTGAATCGCGTCTGGTCGTTGGTCGTCGAGGCGCCCCCGGGTTCTGGAGCTGCCGACCCCGAAGCCGCCCGCCTGCTTCGCCGCCGGACACACCAGGCGATCCGCCGCATCTCCAATGATCTCGAGCGCTTCGAATTCAACACCGTAATCTCGACGCTCATGGAATTGACCAACGCCATCGCCGAGGCTCGCGAGGCGGGCCTGGCGGGATCGAGCGAGTTCGGGGAGGCCGTCCGCTCGCTCCTGCTGCTGCTGGCGCCCGTGGCCCCCCACCTGGCCGAGGAACTGTGGGCGCGGCTGGGCCTGCCGTACTCGGTCCACAACCAGTCCTGGCCGGCCTTCGACGCCGAACTGGCGCGCGAGGATGAGATCACGCTGGTGGTGCAGGTCAACGGCAAGGTGCGCGATCGCATCACGGCTTCGGCCGGGATCGGCGAAGCTGAGGCGCGGCGCCTGGCGCTCGAGAGCGAGGCCGTGCGCAAGATGCTGGCCGGCCAGGAGCCGCGCCAGGTCATCATCGTGCCCGGGAAACTTGTCAACATCGTGATCTGATGCTCCGACTTCGGTTGTCCCGGCGGGACTTCCGAAGTCGGTTTGCCAAAGGAGCTGACCGTGCAAATCGTGACCGATAGCGGAGTTGACCTCAACCTTTCGCCGGAGGAACAGCGCGCCCTGCGCATTCGCGTCGTGCCGCTGACCGTGCAGCTGGAAGGACAGAGCTACCGGGAGGGCGTCGACATCACCGCTGACGATTTCTACCGACGGCTGATCGAGACGGGCGCCATGCCGACGACCTCG
>DYJB01000010.1:25434-33968 GCA_020723365.1 Candidatus Aquidulcis sp.
CCGACCACTGCCGCCCCCGGCCCGGACGCCTTCCGTCAAGTCTACGAACGGCTGGCCGCCGAAGGGGCGACGGAGATCCTGTCGATCCACATCTCGTCCGGCCTGAGCGGCACGCTCAACTCGGCCCGCACGGCGGCCGCCGCCGTGCCGTCGGCCCGGATCACGCTGGTCGACACCAAGACGCTCTCCGCCGGCGCCGGCTGGCAGGTGGAGGCAGCGGCGCGGGCGCTCAAGGCCGGCTGGCCGCTCCAGTCGGTCCTGGACACGGTGCGCCGCATCCAGGAGCAAACGCACTCCTTCTTCACACTGCGCGAGCTCAAGTACCTGATCCACGGCGGGCGCATCTCGCACATGAAGGGCCTGATCGCCTCGATGCTCGACATCAAGCCGATGATCGGGGTCGAGAATGAGCGCGGCACCTACGTGCAAATGGGGCAGGCGCGGTCGTTCGCCGCCGCCATCCGCGGCCTGGCCCAATTGCCGGCGAAGTTCATGCCCCGAGGCTCGGCCGTCCGGGCCCAGGTGGCACATGCCAGCAACCCGGAGGCGGCAGACGAGCTGCGCCAGGCGGCGGCCAAGCTCTTCGATGGCACCTGGCGCGCCACGGGACGCCTTTCCATGGTCCTGGGCGCGCACACCGGTCCGTCGATGGTCGGGCTCGTCATGGCGCCGCTGGCGGCGTTCTCCGACGTGCCCTAGCGCACCGGACGGCCGCGCCACCGGGGGGCCCGGCGGCGCGCGCGGCTTGCTGAGGGGGCCACAGCCTGACGGTCTACCTCGGTCTTCCTCCGGCGCTGGTGAGTGTGGGACGACAGCGAACCGGTAGGTCTTTCGCCCCCTCACCTCCGCCCTCTCCCCCTCAAGTGCAGGGGACCCACGGCTCGACGGGTGAGGGGGACGGGCTCCCTCCCCCGAGGGCCGCAGGTCCCGCGAGCTCAGCGAGCGGGAGCGAGGGCGGGGGGTGAGGGGGAAGAAACCCCGACCATTCGGAGCTTGTCAAGATTGAGCTGGCGATGGAGGCCTCGCTGCGCCTGAGATGTTGGGCACGAGGGACGAGAGAGAGGGTCTTGCAGGCTCTCGCCTCCTATACTTGCGGCATCGTCGGACGACCCCTGGATTCCCTCTCGAAGGAGCTCCCATGCGCTTCGAAGATCTCAACTGGATGGACCTCGAGGCCTACTTGCAGCACGATGATCGGGTCATGCTGATCCTTGGCTCGACCGAGCAGCACGGCTACCTGAGCCTGGCGACCGACACCCTCATTCCTCAGGCCATCGCCGACGCCGCCTCCAAGAAGACGGGCATCCCCGTCGTCCCCCCACTGGCGTATGGCGTCTCGCCCGCCTTCGATGCCTTTCCGGGGACGATCAGCCTGAGCCTGAAGACCTACAGCTCGCTCGTCGAGGAGGTCGTGCGCTCGCTCCATCGCCAGGGCCTGCGCGGGGTGACGGTGGTTATCGGGCACGGCGGCAACTTCCCGGTCCTGCCCGTTCTCAACGCGCTGGCCAACGAGTTGTCGGGGCTGAGGCTTGGCCTGCACGCGTGGTTCGAAGAACCGCCCGTCACGGCGGTGGCCGAGCGGCACCAGTTGAGGACCGATCACGCCAACTGGTCGGAGGCCTTCTCGTTCACACGCGTGGGAGAGCTTCCGGCAGGCGAGAAGCCGCCGGTCGTCGTGCCGGCCATGACCGCCGCGGCCGAGACGCGCCGCCTGCTTGGTGACGGTTCCTTCGGGGGGGCGTACCAGGCCGGCGAGGCGGTCATGCAGGAGATGTTCGTGGCGGCCGTGGAGTCCCTGGTCGAGGCGTTGGATCGTCTCAAGCGCCTGGCATAGGCGCGCCACGCGTTGCCGGTGCGACCCCGACTTCCGAAGTCGCCCTGGGACTTCGGAAGTCGGGGTCGCGTTTCGGCGTAGAATGGGTGGACTCTATCGCGGAGGTGAGGCATGCAGGGGAAGCGACGTCAGGTGGTCGTGGCGGGCAAGGCGCCCAAACCCATCGGCCCGTACTCGGTCGGCATCGTGCACGGCGATCTGGTCTTCGCCTCGGGGATGCTCGGGCTCGATCCGCAAACGATGGAGTTCGTACCGGGCGGCGTGGAGGCCGAGACGCGCCAGTCGCTCAACAACCTGAAGGCCATCCTCGAGGCTGCCGGCTCGTCCATCGGGAAAGTGCTCAAGACGACCGTCTTCCTGCGCGACATGGCCGACTTCGCCAAGATGAACGCCGTCTACGGCGAGTTCTTCACCAGCGAGCCGCCGGCGCGCTCAACCGTCCAGGTGGCGGGGCTGCCACGCGGGGGGGCGGTCGAGATCGAAGCCGTGGCGGCGCTCGACTGAAGGGGCGGCGCCGCGAGCCGGCGCCGCGCTGGCCATGGCGGGCGAACACATCCTGATCGTCGATGACGAAGCCCACATCGTCGACCTGGTCCGGCTGTACCTGGAGCGGGACGGCTTCCGCGTCGACAGCGCCTCCGACGGCGCGCAGGGGCTGCGGCTGATCGAGGAGGTCCGGCCGGCGCTGGTCGTCCTGGACCTGATGCTGCCCGAGGTCGACGGCCTGGAGATCTGCCGCCGGGTGCGCGCCGCATCCGACGTGCCGATCGTGATGCTCACCGCCCGCGACGAGGACGTCGACAAGATCGTCGGGCTCGAGCTGGGCGCGGACGACTACCTGACCAAACCCTTCAACCCCCGCGAACTGGTGGCCCGCGTCAAGGCAATCCTGCGCAGAAGCGAGCGTCCGGCGCGCGACGAGCAGGCGCCGCTCCGCGTCGGCGATGTGACCGTCGACCCGGGCCGCCACGAAGTGACCGTCGCCGGCCAGCGGGTGGCGCTGCGCGCCAAAGAGTTCGACCTGCTGGTGGCCTTCGCCGAGCACAAGGGGCTGGTGCTCACCCGCGAGCAGCTCCTCAGCCGCGTGTGGGGCTACGACTTCTACGGCGAGACGCGCACCGTCGACGTGCACGTGGCGCACCTGCGCAAGCGCCTGGCCGCTTCGCAGGCCGTGCGCATCGAGACCGTCACGGGCGTTGGGTACAAGCTGGTGGCCTAGCCATGCTGCGCTCGCTGGCTTCGCGCCTGCTGCTCACCTACCTGCTGGTCACGGTCCTCGTCGTCGCCCTGGCGGCAATCAGCCTGGTGCTCCTGTTGCAGACCACGCCGCTGGCGGACCGGCTGGCCTGGCGCACGTTGGAAGCCGAAGCCGGCGCCGTCGTGACGCGCATCGAGCGCGCCGGCGGGCCGGATCAGGTTCGGACGCTGCTGGCCGGGCGGCTCGCCTCGCGCCTGCGCTCGCGTGTGCTGGTGGTCGATTCGGGGGGCGAGATTCTGGCCGCCGGCGGAACGGCGACGGAGACGGCCGACCTCACGCTGGCGCGGGAGGCGGTGCTGTCCGGAGCAGGGCAGGGCGCGGTGCAGGATACCCTCGATCGGCGCTGGCTCTACACCGCCCGCCCCCTGGCCTCCGGCGACCTGCTTGTCGTCGCCGCGCCGCGCCCGACGTTGAGAGCGCTGCTGGTCTACGGAGAGGACTTGCTGTCCCCGCTGCTCCAGGCGGCGCTCGTCGGTCTGGCCGCCTCCGTGCTGCTGGCATGGTTGATGTCGCACTGGGTCGCCGCTCCGCTCCAGCGCCTGGCCGGCGCGGCGCGATCCGTCGCCGCCGGGCACTAGCAGCAGCGCGTCCTGCCCGAGGGGCCGGCGGAAGTCGAATCGCTGGCGTCCGACTTCAACCAGATGGTGGAGCGCGTGCGCTCCACGCAGCAGGGGCAGCGCGACTTCGTCGCCAATGTCTCGCACGAGATGAAGACGCCCCTGACCTCGATCCAGGGCTTCGCACAGGCGATCCTGGACGGCACCGCTTCCGACTCCCAGGCGCAGCAGCATGCCGCCAGTGTGATCCACGAGGAGTCCGGTCGCCTGACGCGCCTGGTGGACGACCTGCTCGATCTGGCGCGCCTGGACGCGGGTCAGGTGACGTTCGCCCATGCCGAGGTGGACTTGAACGCCCTGGTAGCGCGTGTCATCGACCGCCTCAGCTTGCGCGCCGGCGAGAAGAGCATCCAGCTGGAGAACGGCGTGCGCGGGCTTCCGGCTATCACCGGGGATGGTGACCGGCTGGCACAGGTGCTCACCAACCTGATCGACAACGCCATCAAGCACACCCCGGTCGGCGGCCGGGTGACGATCCGCGGCGAAGGCCGTGGGGACCAGGTGCGGGTCCACGTCGAGGATTCCGGCCCGGGCATTCCGCCCGACGAGCTGCCGCGCATCTTCGAGCGCTTCTACCAGGTGGATAAGGCCCGGCGCGGTGGAGAAGGCCGCGGCAGCGGCCTGGGGCTGGCGATTTCCCGCGAGATCGTGCAGGCGCACGGCGGCCGGCTGGAGGCCGCCAGCGCCCCGGGCCGGGGCAGCCGCTTCACCGTCACGCTGCCTGCCGGCCTGCCTTCCGATTCGACTCTTTCCCGTCGCAAGCCCTAGCCCTCCGTTATAATGCCCCGACTTCCTCCCAGCCCCGGTCAAGGGGACAATGGGGCGCGTCGCACGCGCCCACAAGGAGACGCATGACGACACAGCAGGGTTCGTCGGTGAAGTGGATTGTGATCGGTCTGGTGGCCGTGCTGGCGTGCTGCCTGTGCCTGGCGATCGTCCTCGGTGCGGCGGCCGTCCTCCCGGCCTGGTGGATGACACAGCAGGATCTGGCCCTGCCGACCTTCAATGTCGGTCCGACCGCGCCGCCCGTCCCCACGCCGGTGATGAGCGACTCGCCCGAGGCGATTCCGCCCGCCGCCCTGGACACCGAGCGGCAGCTGATGGCGGCGGAGGTGCCCATCGCCGATCCGCTGGACCTGGCGGTGCGCCTGAAGGGCATCGCCGACCCGCCGCGCGTCGTGGCGGAGAATGCCGCGCCGATCGCCGTGGGCACCCGTCAGACGTTCTGGGCCAGCAACACCGACACCGACGAGAACTTCCAGATGCAGGCCCGGCTGGTCTTCGCCAGCCCGCACGTGTACTTCTGGATCGAGGAGGGCGTCGACTACGCCGCGGCCGATGTCGAACGCCTGGTGGAGGTCTTCGAGACGAAGTCCTACCCCACCAATCGGGAGTTCTTCGGGTCCGAGTGGACCCCCGGCGTCGACGGCGACACCCATCTGTACGTGCTCTTCGCCGGAAATCTGGGCGACGGCATTGCCGGCTACTACTCGTCCTCCGATCAATACCCGCCCGTCGTGCGCCAGTACTCCAACGCCCACGAGATGTTCTACATCAACGCCGACACCGTCGACCTGGGTGATCCGTTCGTCGACAGCGTTATGGCGCACGAGTTCCAGCACATGATCCACTGGTACCGCGACAAGAACGAACAGTCGTGGATGAATGAGGGCTTCTCGACTCTCGCCGAACTGCTCAACGGCTTCGACATTGGCGGGGGGGATTACATGTACGCCCTGGAACCGGACATCCCGCTCACCTACTGGCCCTCTCCGGTCGAGAGCCGCCACTACGGCCAGTCCTTCCTGTTCCTGACCTACCTGCTGGACCGCTTCGGCGAGGAGGCCACGCGGGCGCTGGTGGCGTCCACCGACAACGGGCTGGACTCGATCGACGGGGCTCTGGCCGAGTTGGACGCCCGACACCCGGTGACGGGTGAGGTCCTTACCGCGGAAGATGTGTACGCCGACTGGGGGGCGGCGGCCGTCTTGAACGACGCCTCCGTGGAGGACGGGCTGTATGCCTACGGACGATATCCGGAAGCCCCTGTGATCGAGCTCAGCGACGATTTCAGTTCCTGCCCGCTCAGCGAAGCGCGCACCGTGGAGCAGTACGGTCTCGACGCCATGGCCCTGCGCTGTGACGGCGACTGGCGCTTGCGCTTTGAAGGCTCGACGCTGACCCAGGTCGTTCCGGCCGAACCGCACTCGGGGGACTTCGCCTTCTGGAGCAATCGCGGCGACGAATCCGACATGACCCTCACGCGCGCCTTCGACCTGACCGGCGTCAGCGGAGAGATCGCCGCCGAGTACTGGCTGTGGTACGACATCGAAGAGGACTGGGACTACGTGTACTTCGAGGCCTCAGCCGACGGCGGGGATACCTGGACGATCCTGAAGACCCCCTCCGGCACCGGCACGAACCCGGTCGGCAACTCCTATGGCTGGGGATACACGGGATGGAGCGGGGGATCCGACGGCGGCGAGTGGATCCAGGAGTCGGTCGACCTGAGCGCCTTCGCCGGCAAGGAGATCTTGCTGCGCCTTGAGTATGTGACCGACGCGGCGGTTAACGGCGATGGACTGCTGCTGGACGACTTCGCCATCCCGGCCATCGGCTACGCGACTGACTTCGAGGCCGGCGACGACGGCTGGCAGGCCGCCGGCTTCGTGCGGATGTACAACCGGCTGCCTCAGACCTACCGGCTGATGCTGATTGAGAAGGGCGGCCGGACGACCGTCCGCCCGGTCGAGCTGAATGCGGATCAGCAGGCCGAGGTCGAGCTGTCGCTGGGGGGCGAGGTCAACGAGGTCATCCTGGTGGTGATCGGAACCTCGCGCCACACCTGGCAGCCCGCGCCGTACCGCCTGACGCTCGAGGCGCGCTGAGCGGATCGGCCGCCCGGAGGCCGTGCTTGAAACGCGAGGGACCCGCCAGGGTCCCTCGCTGCTGTGCCGGGCTGGGTTGGGATCAGGCCGGTCGGGAGCGGCGGAGCGATTCGAGCTCGGACTCGAGTTGCTCGCGGCGGGCCTCGTAGGCCTCGCGCACATCGTCACGAAAGGCGTCCAGACGCTCGCGCGTGCGCTGGCGAAGCTCGCCACCGGAATAGGGCGCCAGGAGCAGCGCGGCCACGGCGCCGATCAGCGCCCCGCATAACGAACCGGTCAGGAAAGCCATGAAGCGACGCATGCTGTCCTCCAGGACCTGATTGTCGCACACCCCGGGCCGGTTGGGCAAGGCGCCGAAGCGGACCGGAATCCCGCCTTGCATGGATACGGGCCGGCGTGGGGCGCTTGCGCCAAGCGCCTGGCTTGGCCCGTGGGGTCCCGGCACGGCACGTTCGGCCTCTGGCTTCCGCACCGCGCGGCTGCGAAAGCCGGGGCGACCAGGGGGCGCGCGGGTCGAGGCTTCCCGCCGCTGAGGGCTGCGGGTCGTAGTACACTGTTGGCCTATTCCCAGCCGCGCCGGGCGCGGCGCCGTGGAGCGATGACCATGCATGTCATCACGATCGAATACTGCGCCGTTTGACACTACACTGACAGGGCCATCGGTCTGATGGCCGAGCTGACGCAGGCGTTCGAGGCCGACCTGAAATCCGTGGCCCTGCTCCCTTCCGACGGAGGGCGCTTCGAGATCAGCGTGGACGGCGCCCTGATCTACTCGAAACTCCAGACCGGCCGGCACGTGGAGCCGGGCGAGGGCGTCAGCCTGGTGCGCGCCCACCTGAATCGCAAACCGTGAGGTCCAGCCGTGCGTGACCGCGTCTTCTCCGGCGCCCGCCCAACGGGCCGCCAGCACCTGGGCAACTACCTGGGCGCCATCCAGAATTACGTCGCCCTGCAGGCCGACTACGACTGCGTTTACTGCATCGTCGACCTGCACGCGCTGACGACGGTCGAAGACACCGTCGGCCTGCGCGACAACACCTACGAGATGGCGCTCGACTGGCTGGCGGCGGGCATTCGCCCCGCGGAGACGATCATGTTCGTCCAGTCCCAGGTGCCGCAGGTGACTGAACTGCACACTCTCCTTTCGATGGTGACGCCGCTCGGCAAACTGACCGACCTGCCGACCTTCAAGGAAAAGGTACGACAACAGCCCGATAACGTGAATTACGGGTTGGTGGGCTATCCCGTTTTGATGACCGCCGACATCGTACTGTATAAAAGCCATCTCGTTCCCGTCGGCGTGGATCAGGCGCCGCACATCGAGTTTGCGCGCGAAATTGTGCGCTCGTTCAATTATCGTTTCAACACCAAGGCGCTCATCGAGCCGCAGATGAAGAACACCGAAATCCCCAAGGTGCTGGGCATTGACGGCAAAGAGAAAATGGGCAAGAGCCTGAACAATCACATCGAACTGGCCGCCGCGCCCGAGGAGACGAGCCAGCGCGTGATGCGGATGGTCACCGACCCCGCGCGCCTGCGCCGCAACGATCCGGGCAATCCCGATGTGTGCAACGTCTTCTCGATGCACAAGATTTTCTCATCTCCTGCCGAAGTGGAGGAGATCAACCGTGATTGCCGCACCGCCGCCCTCGGCTGTGTGGACTGCAAGAAACTCTTTGCGAAAAACCTGAATAAGAGCCTGGAGCCGTTCCGCGCCAAACGCGCCGGGTTTGCCGCCAAGCCTGACCAGGTGTGGGACATCCTGCACGATGGCGCCGCCCGCGCCCGCGCCATTGCCGAAGAGACGATGAAGGAAGTACGCGCCGCGGTGCAGTTGCCAGAATAAAACGTAATGCGTAAAACGTAACTTCAAGATTGGTTACGTTTTACGTTTCTTTACAAGATGCGTGCACTCATTCAGCGAGTTTCCAAAGCTA
>DYJB01000204.1 GCA_020723365.1 Candidatus Aquidulcis sp.
TGCGCCAGCAGCTGTTCCGTCAGCAGGCGCTGCGCGTTCGCCTGATCGGCCGCCGCGACGGCGGGACGTTCTGCCTCGGTCCCTCCGGTCAGGGCCTCGGGCTGCGTGACGGCTGCCTTCAGTCCCAGGGGTCCGTCGATCGCATTCAGCGTTCCGGAGGGCAGGTTGCCCGCAGGCCCCGGGCGCGAGGCCATCACCCGGGCTTGCACGGTGGCGTCGCGTCCCGATTCGAGCGTGACGTCCTCAAGGGTTTCGAAGCGCAAATCGGGGCGGCCGGACGGCAGGACACCGGTTCCCACGGGGATGAGCACGGCCTCGTCCGTCTGGTTGATGAAGGTGACCTGTCCGCCGGCCGCCGTGCTGGCCACCTGCGTCGTCCCGGTGGTGGTGACGCGAATCGATCCGGTGAGCGTGCGGGTCAGCGGGCGGGCGGGCAGGATCCCCGCGGTGTGCGTGGTCTCCGCTCGCGGATCGAGCGTGAGCGCCAGGTTGTACGCGGCATCCGTACGCACTGGCGAGAGCGTGATGGTGGCTGATGGCAGGAGGATCACCAGGGCGCCCACCAGCGCCGCTGCCAGGAGGACGGTCAGGGACGCTCGCGTGCGACGCGGCAGCGGTCGGGGAACGGCCCGAGCGGGGGCGACCAGATCCGGGCGAGGGGAGGGGCGGGCAGGGAGCGTCCCCGGCGGGCTGGGGGGCTGCCCCCAGCCTTCCTCCGGCAGGCGAGTGCTCGAGCGAAAGGCCGCCAGCCCCAGCGCGGCTGCCTGCTCGAGGACCACTGGATCGCGGGTCACGATCCCGATTTGGATGCCGCGTGCGGCCGCCGCGCGCGTCAGCAGGACGAGGTCGAGGCGTCGGCGCAGGAGGCGGCCGCGATCCGGCCACACCAGCAGGAGACGCGGAGCCTGGACCCAGGCCAACTTGTCGCTGACCGAGGCCAGGTCGTCCTGCGGCTCGAGCTGGATGATCTGGACCTTCACCGGTCGGGTGCTATCCCAGCTTGGCCTTCACCCAGGGCACGACGCGGGCGAGGGCCTGCGGCAGCAAGGCGGCGTCCTTCCCCCCGGCCTGCGCCAGCGTGGGCTTGCCGCCGCCACCGCCTCCCACGATCTTGGCGACATCCTTGACCAGATCGCCGGCGTTCCAGCCGCGCTGCGCCAGATCGGGGCTGAGGGCGGCGACGATGAGCGGCTTGCCATCGCTCACCGAGGCGAGCACGATGACGGCCGTTGGATGCGACTCCCGGAAGCGATCGGCCAGGGCGCGCAGCGTATCGGCGTCGGCATCCGGAACGACGCTCGCCAGGACGGCCACTTCGTTGACGGTGATGGGCGTCAGCGCCTCGAAGGCCGCACCGGCGGACTGCTGGCGCGCGGCGGCGGCCTCCTTGAGCAGGCGGTCCTTTTCGGTCAGCAAGGCTGCGACGCGTTCCGGGACGGCTTCGGGCGCGCTTCCCAGCGCGGCGGCGGCCTGCTCGAGGTGACCCAGGCGATCGCGCACGCGCTGAAGCGCGCCGCGACCGGTGACGGCCTCGATGCGGCGAATGCCGGCGGCGACGCTGCCCTCACCGGTGATCAGGAACAACCCGATCACGCCCGTCTCGGGGACGTGCGTGCCGCCGCACAGCTCGTAAGACACGCGCCGGTCGCCGCCGCCGATGGTGATCGTGCGCACGCGCTCGCCGTAGGTCTCGCCGAACAGGGCCATGGCGCCCTCGGCGATCGCCTGCTCACGCGCCCGCTCGACGATCTCCAGGCGGTAGTTGTCGAGAATGGCGTCATTGACGATCGACTCGACCTGGGTGAGCTGCGCCGCCGTCACCGCCTGCGCATGGGTGAAGTCGAAGCGCAGCCGGTCGGGGGCGACAAGCGACCCCGCCTGGCGCGCATGGTCACCCAGGACGCGGTGGAGCGCGGCGTGCAGCAGGTGGGTGGCAGTGTGGTTGCGCATGATGTCCCACCGACGCCCGGCGTCCACGGCCGCCAGCGCCGCGTCCCCCTGGCGCGGGTTGCCCTCGAGCACGCGCCCCAGGTGCACCACCAGCCCGCCGACAGGTCTGCGGACGTCCTCGACGGCGATCTCCCAGCGCGGCTCGCGCACCGAGACGATCGTGCCCATGTCGGCGACCTGGCCGCCCGACTCGACGTAGAAAGGCGTCTCGGGCAGGATCACCTGGACGACGTCGCCCGGACCGGCGGCGCTGACGCGCTGCCCCTCGGCCAGCAGCGCCAGAAGCGGCGACTCGGCTTCGAGCCCGGAGTACGGGTCCTGCCGCACCCCGACGGCGCCCAAGGCGCCCGACTGCTGCAGCTCGGCCAGCAAGGCCTGGTAGACCTCGACGCCGGCCTCGACCAGTTCACCGAGCGCCTGGCCGGCGCCTGACGCCTGGCGGTGCTCATCCATGGCGGCGTGGAACCCGGCCTCATCGACCTCCAGCCCCTGCTCGCGAGCGATATCGCGTGTGATCTCAAGCGGCAGGCCATAGGTGGTGTACAGCGCCGCCGAGGACGGACCGGGGAGCGCTGTCTCGCCCCTGGCCTTGAGCTGATCGAGCTCATCGGTCAGGTGCGATACGCCGGTGTCGACCGTGCGCTGGAAGCGCCGCTCTTCATCGGTCAGCGTCGAGAGGATGGCGCTGCGATGGCGCGCCAGCTCAGGATAGACCTCGGCGTAGGTGTCGATGGCGGCTTCGGCCACGCCGGCCAGGAACGGCTGGGTGAACCCCGCCTTGCTACCGAAGCGGCTGGCGCGGCGGATGATCATGCGGCAGATGTAGTTGCGCCCGGTGTTGCCCGGCACGACGCCGTCGGCGATGAGGAACGACGCCGCCCGAGCATGGTCCGAGATCACCCGGTACGGCGTGAGCAGCTCCTCCCGCTGCGATTCCGAATGCCCGGCCATCGTCTGGATGCGGGCGAACATCGGCTGGATCAGATCGGTGCGGTAGGTGGAACCTGCCTTCTGCAGGACCGAGACGATGCGCTCGAAGCCCATGCCGGTGTCGACGTGCTTGGCGGGCAGCGGCTCGAGCTGGGTGGGGCTGGAGCGGTTGTACTGAATGAAGACCAGGTTCCACAGCTCGAGGAATCGAGTGCAGTCGCCGTTGACGGAACAGGTATGGCCGGGGACGCCGGCCTTGTTGCACGCCTGCGGGCCGAGGTCCATGTGAATCTCGGAGTCGGGGCCGCAGGGACCGGTCTCGGCCATCTCCCAGAAGTTGTCCTTGCGCCCGAAGTACAGGACGCGTTCGGGGCTCATGCCGGGCTGCTGGCGCCAGATGTCGGCCGCCTCGTCATCGCGCGGAACGAGGCCCTGCTCGTCCTGGAAGCACGTCGCCCACAAACGGTCGGCCGGCAGGCCCCACACGCGGGTCAGCAGTTCCCAGGCCCACGGGATGGCGTCCTGCTTGTAGTAGTCCCCGAACGACCAGTTGCCGAGCATCTCGAAGAAGGTGTGATGCGAATCGTCGCGCCCGACGTCGTCCAGGTCGTTGTGCTTGCCGGCCACGCGCATGCACTTCTGCGAGTCGGCGACGCGCGTGTACGGCCGGCTGCCGATGCCCAGGAAGACGTCCTTGAACTGCACCATGCCGGAGTTGGTGAAGAGCAGCGTCTGGTCGCCGCCCGGCACCAGCGACATGGAGGGTACGATCGTGTGGCCCCGCGCGGCGAAGAAGTCGAGGTAGGCCTTGCGGATGGCATGGCCGGTCAGCTCCGGCGCGAGGGTGGACGACGTGCGTGGCATCGAACCTCCTGGTTGACCGGGCATTATAAGCCCGGAGGCGGGGCGCCTCAACGCATCGAGCCCGCATGGGGCCGTTGTGCGGCGGAGGCGGCGGGGCAGGGGATCGCCGTGCGCCGCGGATCGCTCAGCGGCTCGAGGAACGCGGGCGGCCGCGAGGCGGCCTGACCTGCGGCGTGTTGGCGGGCCGGGGCGGGTGTGGTATTCTCAGCCCATGCAAACGGCCCATGGTCTGCGGGCGCGCGAGACGATCTACCCCGGGGGACGGATGCGGTCGAACCCCGGCCCGCCGCGCCGCGTGCTGAGGTGAGGGTCGGCTGTCAAGCGGGTGCGATCAGGACAGCGTGGCGCAGCGGCCACGCTGTTGTCTTGAGGGCGCGGGGGCGGATGGAGGCAGGCACATGAAGCCCAGATCGATCGACGAGCAGGTCGCCCTGTTGATGCAGGGCACCGAGTACGGCGACGTGGCACTGCAAGCGGCCATGGCAGGCGAGCTGCGCCAGCGGCTGCAGGAGGCCGAGCGGGCGGGCCGCCGGCTGCGTGTCTACTGCGGCTTCGACCCTCGGACGAGCGACCTGCACCTGGGCCACACCGTCCCCATGCGCAAGCTGCGCCAGTTCCAGGAGCTCGGCCATGAGGTCATCTTTCTCATCGGCCGCTTCACCTCGCTCATCGGCGACCCCTCGGACAAGGACAAGCTGCGCCCTCAGTTGTCGCCCGAAGAA
>DYJB01000205.1 GCA_020723365.1 Candidatus Aquidulcis sp.
CGCTGGATCTGCTCCAGCTGCTTCCCGCTGCTGATCCACAAGCCGGAGAAGCTGGCCGGGCGGCTGGAGGGGGCGGAAGGGCTGCAGGCGGCGGGGCACGAGGACTGAGGCGGACGGCCCCCCGGGCGCGGCCGTCCGGGAGGGCGAAGTGCGCCGAGTCAAGTCAGGGCACCTGCAAAGCGCCTCCCCCAAAGGGGCTAGCGGGTTGCCCACCAGCCTCACGCTACAATGAGAAGTCGGGGATGGAGTCGCTGGCACGACTCCTGCACATGGGTACTGGACTGAGGCCGCCATGAGACTACAGGGACGGGCGCGTGTCATCTCTACCTGCCTGGCAGGATTGCTACTCGTCGTCCTGCCGTTCGGCGCGTCTGCCAACGGCCGCGCGGCCCGCCAGCCTGATCGCGGGCTCCCAAGGGGCCACGCACAGGAGCAGGTGTCTCGGCTCATGGGTCGCCTCCAGCAAGGCGAAACCACCCGGTTGATCGTCGGCCTGGACGTGCGCACGGTCCCGGAGAGCAGGCTTCCCCGATCCCAAGTCACATCCCAGCGGGCGCGAATCACCCAGGCGCAGGATGACCTGCTAGCGCGGCTGACAGGGCTGTCTGTGCGTGTTTCGCGGCGGATCGCCTCCCTGCCCTTCATCGTGCTGGAGGTCGATACGGCGACATTGGCGAAGCTGGTGCAGGACCCGGCCGTGTCCTCCGTCCAGGAAGACATCCCCGTGCCTGCGGTGCTGGACACGAGCGGACCGCTGGTCGGCGCGACGGCGGCGTGGGCGGCTGGCTACTCCGGCACGGGCCAGGCTGTCGCGATCCTGGACACCGGCGTCGATTCGTCGCACCCGTTCCTGGCCGGCAAGGTCGTCTTGCAGGCGTGCTTCAGCAACGGCGGCAACACCGGCGCAGCCAGCCTCTGCCCCGGAGATGTCGGGTCGCTCACCGGGGTTGCTGGCGCGGGGGAGGAGTGCAGCGCCTCGATCTACGGCTGCAGCCATGGGACGCATGTCGCTGGGATCGCCGCCGGCCGCGGCACCACTTTCTCCGGGATTGGCCGCGACGCTTCGATCATCGCTATCCAGGTGTTCACCGAGTTCTCCGGGACGTCCTGCACGAACTATGGCCTGCCCAGCCCATGCGCACTGTCCTATCCATCGGACCAGATGGCGGCCTTGGCGTGGCTGGTGTCACAGCAGGGAAGCTACAACATCGCCTCGGCCAACTTGAGCCTTGGAGGCGGAACCTACGCGGATCAGGCCGCATGCGATTCCGCCAATGCCGGACAGGAGGCCGCCATCGATTCGCTTCGTGCTGCCGGGGTCGCCACTGTCATCGCCGCCGGCAACAGCTCGGTGACCACTGGCATCTCGGCTCCAGCCTGTATCTCGTCAGCCGTCGCGGTCGGCGCAACAGATGACTCCGACGTTGTGGCGAGTTTCTCGGACTCTTCGCGGCTTCTGGATCTGTGGGCGCCTGGCGTTTCGATCTACTCGTCGATGCCCGGTGCGGTGTACGGCACCATGAGCGGCACATCGATGGCCGCACCGCATGTCGCCGGGGCATGGGCGGTGCTGAAGCAGAAGGCGCCGAGCGCCAATGTCGATCAGATCCTGCTTGCGTTGACAACCTCGGGCATCCCCGTGACCGACACGCGCAACGCCGTTACGCGTGCGCGCCTGCGGGTCGACGCGGCACTCACGGCGCTCGACTCGCTGTTCACCCCGACGCCGACGCAGACACAGACGGCCACACCCACGGAGACCCTCACGCCGACACCCACGGCGACGGCAACGCTGACGCCAACCCCGACCGAGACGGCGCCGCCGCCTCCGACGGAGACCGCGTCCCCCACGGCAACCTCCTCCGGGCTCCTGCCCGGGGACCTCAATCTGGACAGCCAGGTCAACGTCGTCGATGTGCAGCTTGGTGTGAACGTCTTCCTGGGAACCGAAACCGACGAGGGTATCGGTGCCCGCGCTGACGTCAACGCCGACGGCCTGGTCAACGTCGTCGATGTCCAGCAGATTGTGAATACCTTCCTGGCAGGGTGAGAGGCAGCATGACATACCGACTCAACGAGTGTGACATCGCCGGTGTGCGCACGGCGGCCCGGACGGGCAGACTTCGGATGCCGATGAAGACATGGATGGGCTCCCTCCTGGCCGCCATGCTCCTGCTGCTCTCGCCATTGAAGGCGGGGGCGCAGACGCCCGAGGCACTGCTCTCGGTCGGAAGCGGCTCCGGACTGCCCGGTGCCACCGGCATTTCCGTCCCGGTCAGCCTGGTATCGACGGGCGGTGCGCAGGTGGCCGGATTGAACTTCGACCTGAGCTTCGACTCGAGCCGTCTGGCCGTGGGCAATGTCACCATCGGCTCGGCAGCCTCGGGCGCCGGCAAGTCCCTGTCGTGGTCCCAGCCGGCCGCCAACCGCATCCGCGTCATCATCGTCGGCTTCAACGCTTCGGCGATCCCGGATGGCACCGTGGCCAATGTCATATTCAACGTCCTGGGTGGGGCCGCGGCAGGCACAACGACCCTGGCGCTGAGCAGCATGGCCGCCAGCGATTCGGGAGGCACGCCGGTTCCGGTGAACGGATCGGATGGCTCCTTCGAGGTGCTGGCGCCCGCGGCGACGAACACCATGACGGCCACCGCCACCGTGCCGACGAGCACGCTCACGCGAACGCCCACGGCAACGGCGACCTCCGCCGGCCCGACCAACACACGGACCCCGACCCGTACCCGAACGCCCACCGCCACCCGCACCGTGACACGAACCCCGACGCTGACGCCGACGCCCGGCGGCCCGACCAACACCGCCGGGCCGACAGCGACGCGCACGCGTACACCGACCATCACGCTGACGCAGGCTGCCACTGCGACCGTTCCCACGCTGACCTCCACCTCGCAACTTGGCTCAACGCCGACCGGCACGCAAGCCGCCGGCGTCAGCGAGACTCAGGCGGCCACGGAGCAGGCGGGCACGGTTCAGACCGTCGAGGCGGCAACGGTTGCGGCCAACTTCGAGCTGGCTGTGGCCGGCACGGCAACGGCCCTGGCGCAGTTCGATGCAGCCGTCCAGGCGACGGCTACGGCGCTGGCTGTTCAGTCGCCCGCCCCCACGCCGCCAATCGATACCCCTGCTGCTCCCATCAGCCTCCCAACGTGGCTGTTGCTGGGTGCCATTGCCCTGGGTCTGGTCTTCGTGGCGGCCGTGGTCGTCATCATCCTGGTCTGGCGGCGGCGCTGAGATCGCCGTCCATGCACTGATGCGTCCCTGCCAGAGTCGCCCGGTGCGCTCCATGGCCATGGGAGCGGAGCTGAGCCCGCCCCCGCGACCCCGGTATCCCGTCCGGGCTCGCCGGGCAGACAGGACAACCCACACGGTGCGCGCCGGGCTGCGTTGCTGCCTTGTCCTGCTGCTGCCGCTTCTTGTGTTGACTCTGCCCGGGCACTCCCCATCCGATTCGGCCGCTGGCGAGGGCCCGGCAGCCGACCTGCGCGAAGCGGATGGCCTGGGAGGCGGCGCACGCCTACGGGCCCCGCAATTCGGTGCGCCCACAACGCTCGAGGTCCGGCTGGCCACCACCCTCGGGCTGACGCTGCGATCGGCCGTCTGGTCGAGTCCCGTGCTGGCAGGGTGGACTCCCTTCGGGCCACCGCTGGTCTCCCTCTGGAGCACAAGGTTCTCGGGCCAGATCAGCCTCGAGGCACTGGTCTCGGATGACCAGTTCGTCTGGGGTCCGAACGTCGGGGCCTTCGACGTCGGCGATTTCCTAAAGGAACGCAGCTCACGCCTGGCGCCCTATGCCGGCGAAGTGGAGCTGTGGGCCTCCTACTCCAGCGTCAACCCTCAGGTCTTGCTGGCCGTGCTGGAATTGCGGGATGGCTTTGTGACGTCGTTGCCGCAGAGCGCCGATCCCGCCGAGATTCGAGATCGCATCGAGGTCACCGCCCTTGAGTTGGCAACGGCGTTCTATGAGCACCTCTACACGTGGGGCGCGCGCGCGGGGACGTCCGGGCCGCCGCCTGCGGCGCCTTCCCTCGCGCTCGATGACGGCTCCATTGTCGACCTGGGTTCCCCGTCCAGCTCCGGGACCTACGCGCTGCAGCGGGCACTTGCCCAGGGTGCCGACGCGGTCACCTGGCAGGCGCTCGCTGCTGCGTCGGCGCCGGGCGGCTTTGGCTCCGTGTTCGCCGATCTGTTCCCCGGCGTGGAGCCGCTGGCTGACGACAACCCGATCACGCCAGCCGACGTGCCGCCTGATACGCTGCTCCAGCTTCCCATCCCGCTGGGCGATGCCTGGCGCTTCTGGGGAGCTCACTCCTGGAACGGCGACTCGACGCCTCCCTTCTCCTCCCTGGATTTCACGGATGGCAGCGGAACCTGCAGCGCTCCGCCCGGGCTGTACACGGTCGCCAG
>DYJB01000206.1:0-851 GCA_020723365.1 Candidatus Aquidulcis sp.
GGCGAAAGCCTCGGCTGCCGCCGCCTGCGGCGCCCGATCCGATTCGACCCGCTCAGGCAGCTCGCCCATGCAAGAGGCGAGCCTCTCGGCGGCAGGCCCGGGTGCAAAGACCCAGCCAACGGCCAGGCACGCCTGAATCGCTCCCAGGTAGCTGAGCAGGCCCGGCCCAAAGGGAAACTCCGGAAGCGTCAAGACAAGGACAGCCTCCGCCACACGTGCCAGTGTGCTCTCGGGCGACGCCGTAATCGCCAGCGTACGCGCCCGGGCACGGCGGGCTGTCTCGAGCGCCTCCACGGTGCGAGCGACTTCCCCCGAGGATGAGATCCCGACGACCAACAGCTCCGGCCCTGCGTCGTCCAGGAGGTAGCGGCTGGCCCGCATGGCTTCCGCGGATCGGACCGGTTGGCGGGACCATAGCCCCACCCCATACTCGGCGCCTCGAGCCGCACAATGCGAATCGCCGCAGCCGCAGAGGATGATCCGCCGTACGGAGGCGCGCCAGGGGCTCAGCGCAGCGCGCGCCTGCAGCACGGTCTCAGGCCAGGCTCGCCCGAGGTACGCAGCCGCCAGGGCGGCCTGTTGCGTCAGGGAGTCGCGCAATTGCCCTCCGCGCTCGGCTCGCTATAATCCGACCCATGACGGCGTCGGTGGACTTCGCCTTTGTAGGTGGCTTGCGGCAGGATTATTGTATCACCCACGACGGGCGCGTCTTCGCCGGCATGCTCGGCGGGAATGCCGTCTACGCCGCCATCGGCGCACGCATCTGGTCCGACTCGGTCGGGCTGATCGGCCGCATCGGCAGCAACTATCCTGCCGAATGGCTCGACGAGCTCCACCGGCACGGGGTGAAT
>DYJB01000206.1:861-4386 GCA_020723365.1 Candidatus Aquidulcis sp.
GAGGGTGTCCGGCACCTGCCGGAGCCGCACGACACACGGACGTTCTACGCCTACCTTTCGCCAGACGAGCGAGTGGATACCCGCCCCGCGGCTCACTTCCTGCGCATCGGCCGCCCGCTCCCCAAAGAGCTCATCGGCTACCAGCACTCCACCCTCGATCAGGGTAACCGCCTCGGGCTCGGCCCACTCGGGGTGCGCGTGGGCGACCTGCCGGAGTGGATCGCCGGCTGTCGCGCGGTCCACATCTCACCCGGGGACTACCTCAGCCACCTGAGCCTGCCTCCCCACCTTCACGAAGTTGGCGTGCCCCGCGTCACGCTCGACCCGTCCATGATGTACATGGACCCGGCGTTTCGAAGCGAGCTGCCGGCGATCGTGAAGGGCCTGGAGGCGTTCCTTCCCAGCCTGATGGAAGCCCGAGCCTACTATCGACAGGAGCGCCTGTCCGAATGGGAGATGGCGGAGGCGTTCTCGGCCATGGGCTGCCCGCTGGTGGTCATCAAGTGCGGAGCGCGCGGGCAGATCGTGCTCGAGGCTGGAACCGGGAGGCGCTGGAGCGTGCCAGCCTACCCGGCGCGCGTCGTCGATGTGACAGGCGCCGGGGATGCCTACTGCGGAGGCTTCCTGGTCGGGCTGCACAGCACCGGCGACCCGCTCGAGGCGGCGCTGATGGGAAGCGTCTCCGCTTCGCTGGTGATCGAGGGCACGGGGGCGTTGTTCGCGCTGGAGTCGCTGCCCGATCTGGCGCAGGCGCGCCTGCAGTCCATGCGCCGGTCAGTCGGGCGGGCCTGACCCATGGACCTGGAGAGATTGCTCGCCAACGCCCTCGCCCTTCAGGCCATCCCCTCTCCGACCTTCGAGGAGCGGGAGCGCGCGCTTGAGTTTCGGGCTCGCCTGCTCGGCTCCGGTTGGGGACCGGTACTCCTCGATCCGGCCGGCAACGTCCTGGGGAGGCTCGGCGACGCCCGCGCGCCGGCCGTGGTTGTTTGCGCTCACCTCGACAGCGTCTTCTCGCGCCTCGAGCACCGACCCGCCCGGCGGATCCAGGACAGCCTGTACGGGCCGGGGATTGGTGACAATGCGCTCGGCCTGGCCGTGCTGCTCGAGCTCGCCTCCGACCTGCGGGCCTCCCCTCCCGCAGTGTGCATCTGGCTGGCGGCGACGGTGGCCGAGGAGGGGCTCGGCAACCTGCAAGGGATGTACGCGCTGGTCGAGTCTCTACGCAGCCAGGCGTGCGCCTACATCGTCGTGGAGGGCATGACGCTCGGCCATGTGTATCACCGCGGCCTGCCGGCGCGCCGACTGCGCATCAGCCTGCGGACGAGTGGCGGCCATTCGTGGACTCACGCCGGACGGCCTTCGGCCGTGGATGGGATCGTTCGCCTGGCGACCCGGCTGATCCAACTGCCGCTGCCCTCCAGGCCGCGCACGACCCTGAACCTGGGCCGGATCGAAGGCGGCACGGCCATCAACGCCATCGCCGCGCACGCTTCGCTCGAGGTCGACCTGCGGTCCGAGGATGAGAAGGTCGTCGCCGGGCTGGAGTCCGCCGTCCTGCATCATGCCCAGGCGCAGGCTGGCCCCGAAGTGCAGGTCGACTGCGCAGCCATCGGCTCGCGTCCGGGCGGCGGGCTGCCGGCCTCTCACCCTCTGGTGGCGGCCGCGGTAGCCAGCCTCAAGGCACAGGGCGTCGAGAAGGTGCAGCTCGGAGCAGGCTCAACGGATGCCAGCGCCCCGCTCAGCCTGGGCATCCCCGCAGTGTGTCTGGGCGTCACGTCCGGCAGCATGGCGCATTCGCAGGAGGAGACGGTGGAGGTCCCGCCCATCCGGCGGGGCTACGCGGCCGTCCTTGCCACCGTCATCGAGGCGGCTCGCCTTGCACGCGCCGGGCTGCTGTGAGTCGAGCGCTACGGCGTCGGGGATGGTGAGGGGGTCGAGGCGGTGCCTTCCACGGTGAAGCGAGTCGACGTCCACCAGGCCTGTCCGAGGAACATCTGGACTTCATACTCACCCGGGGCCCAGCCGGCCGGCGGCTCGCACTCCGTGTAGCCGTAGCCGCCCGTCCCGCCGTCCCACGGCTTGCTCTCGCTGCACACCAGCACTGCGCCGCGCCACCATAGCGCCGTCCAGCGCACGCCGTCCTGCAGACCGTCGTAGCTGAAGGCGCCCAGCAGCCGCCTCGGCGGGCGGGCGAAGCTGGTGCTCCCGTCCAGTGGGCGATTGAAGGCGTCGAGGCGTGTGGCGATGGTGATCGGGCTGAAGACGGCAGCCGTTCCCGGCGTGATACTCTCCAGGAAGATCACCAGCATCGGCTCGGGGATGCTCGGAGTCCCTGTCTCGGTCGGCGTGGCCGATGCCTCCGGCGTTGAGGTGATCGTAGGGGTCAGGGTGATGGTCGAGGTAAGGGTGATCGTCGCCGTCGGTGTGATCGACGGCGTCGGCGGGATGATGACGTAGGCCACCCTACGGCCGAAGACCTGCAGGCCGGCCGCCGCCAGCCCGACCACGATCCCGACGACGATCAGCTGCCAGCCCGTTTTCTGGCGCTGGCGCCGCAGCGAGTAGAAGCGCAGCCCGCCCGAACCGCGCACCATCCTCCAGCCCATCCAGATGAACAAGAGCAGGCTCGCGATCAGGACCAGCAGGAGGCTCTGGAGCGCAGAGTCGATCGTCATGTCGGACCGGGCCGCAGTATAGCATGCGGCCCCCGGGGTCCCTCGGCATCGGTTGGCGGCCGGCCCGACAGCTCGCCGTCGGGGTCCCGGCTACCATTCAACGTCCAGGCGCGAGGCTCCCACGGCAGGCAGGTCCAGCGCCACAATCCCCGCTCCGATCGCACGCCACGTCACGGGGGCTCCATCCAGCGCCACGCGTCGGGGCTCCGCCGGCAGCCACAACCATGCGGTGCCTTCTCGGCGCCTGCCGACCAGACCCACAACGGCCGTCAGGCGCCTGGCACCTGGCTCCCAGGCCGTTACCACCGCACCCTGCGAGATATGGAGCGTATCTCCCAGCCACGCTGCCTCAGCGCTGGCCAGCCGAACAGCCCGCAGGGCGATGCCGTGGCCGGGAACGATGCCCAGGTCGAGCACAGCCGATGGCGACCCGCCCGCCTGCCGCCCCCACGGGTCGGACCACCGGTAGCCGCCCGCCTCGGGGATCCCGAGTCGCCGCAAGTCCAGAGTCATTGCCAAAGGCGCATCATCCCAGTTAAGCGCCGCGCACAGCCACCATTCCCCGGCCGGCCCCGCCTGGGGCAGCACCATGCTTGACGGCCGCTCCGACTCGAGCGCCTCGACGACCTGCAGCCTCCCTTCCAGCGGGGGCAGCAGGCGGGCCAACCACTCGCGGCGTTCCTCGTCCAGCGCCGGCATGTCATCCGACACGAGCAGCGAACCACCGGACAGCGCCAGGACGGTCGCCAGGGTCTGCACCTCCGCAGGCGTCAGGCGCGTATCCTCCTGGCGCACGAGCAGGCAGTCGGGGTCATTGACCCACCAGCGGCGGTGCATCCCGCTGCGCGCC
>DYJB01000011.1:0-7494 GCA_020723365.1 Candidatus Aquidulcis sp.
ATGTGCGCGCCGGGGACGCCGGCCAGGTCTTCAACACCGACGTGCTGGAGGCCTTGGAGCTGGGCTGCCTGCTGGAGTGCGCCGAGGTGACGACGGCCGCCGCCCTGAATCGCACCGAGAGCCGCGGGGCACACGCCCGCGAGGACTTCCCTCGCCGTGATGACCCGAACTGGCTGCGGCACTCGCTGGCGCGCCAGGCGCCGGGCGGGGGCGTCGAGCTGGAGTACAAGCCGGTGGTGATCACGAAATACCAACCCAAGGAACGGACCTATTGATTCGGATTCACGTGTAGGGGCGAAGCATTCGGCCGTACCGAGTGCTTCGCCCCTACGATGGGAACGCCAGGAGACGGTATGCAGGTGACGTTGCGCGTTCGGCGCTTCGATCCCGAGAAGGACAAGCGTCCGCACATGCAGAGCTTCGTGGTGGAGGCCGAGCCGACCGACCAGGTGCTCGACCTGCTCAACCGCGTCAAGGACTACCAGGATGGGTCGCTGACCTACCGGCGCTCCTGCGGTCACGGCATCTGCGGCTCGGACGCCATGCGCATCAACGGGCGCAACCGCCTGGCGTGCAAGGTGCTGGTGCGCGATCTGGGGGCGACGATCACCGTCGAGCCGCTGATGGGACTGTCGGTGATCAAGGATCTGGTCGTCGATCTGAAGCCGTTCTTCGAGCACTACAAGTCGGTGATGCCGTACCTGGTCAACGACGAACCGGCGCCGGCCCGCGAGCGCCTGCAAACCCCGGCCCAGCGTCTGCGCTACGATGACACGACCAAGTGCATCCTGTGCGCCGCCTGCACCACGGGCTGCCCTTCGTTCTGGGCCAACGGCGAGTACGTCGGCCCGGCGGCCATCGTGCAGGCGCACCGCTTCACCTTCGACAGCCGCGACCGGGCGGGGGCCGAGCGGCTGCAGATCCTCAACGACCGCATGGGCGTGTGGCGCTGTCACGACATCTTCAACTGCACCGAGGCCTGCCCGCGCGAGATCGAGATCACCAAGGCCATCGGCGAGGTCAAGCTGGCCATCGCCACCGGGCGGATCGAATAAGCCCGGCCGGGGGGATCATGGATCTGACGAGCGTCTTCAACCGGGGTCCACGCATCCTGGTCGTCGACGACGACTGGCTCAACCGCGACCTGCTGCGCGCCTACCTGACATCCTCCGGCGCGGAGGTGCTCACCGCCGCCGACGGCCTGGCGGCGTTGGAGCTGGTGCTCGGGCCGGGGGCTCCCCTCGATCTGGCGCTGATCGACATCCAGATGCCGCGCATGGACGGGCTCGAGCTGTGCCGGCGGCTCAAAGCGGCGCCGGCGACGCGCTTCGTGCCGGTGATCATCGTCACGGCCCTCGACAGCGAGGACGAGAAGCTCAAGGCCATCGAGTCCGGCGCCGATGACTTCGTCACCAAGCCCTACAACTCGACCGTCCTGCTGACGCGCGTGCGCTCGCTGCTGCGCCTGAAGAAGCTGCACGACGATCTCGAGTCCCGCAACCGGCTGCTGCGCCAGGTGCTCAACGGGTACGTCTCCGAGGACGTTGTCGACGTGCTGTTGACCGACCCGGAGCGCTACCTCAAACTGGGCGGCGAAGCGCGCCCGGTGACGGTGCTCTTCGCCGACATCCGCGGCTTCACGCGCTTCACCGAGGACCACCCGGCGCCCGAGGTGGTCGAGACCCTCAACCGCATCTTCCGGGCGCTGAGTCATGTCGTCTTCGCCCACCGCGGCACGTTCGACAAGTACCTGGGCGACGGGCTGATGGCCTTCTATGGCGCGCCCGTGTCCGGCGACGACGACGCCCGCCGGGCGGTCGAGACCGCCCTCGAGATGCAGCAACGCTTCCGCGAGCTGCGGGCCGAGGCCGGCCCGGTGATGCACGGGCTGGGGCTGGGCGTCGGCCTGCACTCCGGCGAAGCCATCGTCGGCAACATCGGCTCCGACCGCGTGATGGACTACACCGTCATCGGCGACACCGTCAATGTCGCCAAGCGCCTGCAGGAGACGGCGCTGGCCGGGCAAACGCTGGTGAGCGAGGCGACCGTGCGGATGGTGCCCGGGCTGGGGGCGCGCCGCCTCGAGCCGCTGATCCTGCCTGGCCGGTCCGAGCCCGTGCTCGCCTACCTGATCGAGGCCTAGACCGGCGGGCGTATAATCCTCTCGCCTGCCCCAGTAGCTCAAAAGGACAGAGCAGGGCACTCCTAAGGCCAAGGCTGGGGGTTCAATTCCCTCCTGGGGCACCAATCAACAGGCCGCACCTGATCGGGTGCGGCCTGTTTGTTCGAAGACCGGCCCCTCGCCTCAGGGCTTTAGCTTGGGCTCAGGCGGCCCGGGCGTGCGCTTCGGCCCGCGATCCTTGTTCGGATCCTGCCCGGGCGCAAGATCGCTGGGGCTTCCGCCCTGCTCGAGCTGCTCGAGCACCTGGCGGCTGTGGGAACTGCGCTCCAGGGCGCGTTCGATGGCCGCCTGCGCCCGCTCCGGCACCTGCGCCTTGACGCGTTCCAGGACGATCACATGCTGCTGCACCTGCGCCTCGGCCTGCGCCAGCGCCGCCGTGCGCGCCTCTGACGGCACGCCGGCGGCTGCCGACTGCAACTCCTCCAGCGTCCGCTGATAGGCCTCCAGCGTCTCTTCGACCAGGGCGTCGACACCGGAAACGGCCAGCGCCTCCACCTCTCGGACCCGTTCGGCCGCCATGGCCGACAGCAGCTCGACCTGCGCCTCGGGATCGGCGGTCAGGGACCAGCGCGCCGACTCGAGGCCGCGCTTAACGTTGTACAGCGCCTCACCGGGCAGCGCCTCCTGGGCCGCGTAGGCAACACTGGCGGTGCCCAGCGTGAAGGCCAGCATGACGGAGACGGCGGCGAAGGCGAAGCGCCGGACGGCCCCGGGGACAATCCGGCGAGGTGCGGGCGCTGCCGGAAGGCGGCTGAGCAGGCGGCGGCGGGCCGTAGCCGTGAACCCTGCCCGCGGAGCAGGGGGTTGAAGCGTCTGGCGGACCTCCAGGGCGAAGTCTGCCAGGCCGTGCTCAGCGGCGGCGCCGTCGCTGGATTCGCTGGCAGCCGCGGCCGACAGGCGGCGGTCAAGATCGGCGGCGCGAGACCGTTCATCAATCATGCGTCACACCCAGTTCGCGGCGCAGCGCCTGCACGGCGCGGTGCAGCAGCACGCGCACGGCGCCCTCGCTCCGCCCAAGCCAGGCGGCCGCTGTGGCCGTGGGCAGCGAGAGCAGCAGCCGCAGACGGATGACCTCCTGGTAGTCCGCCGGCAGCCGGTCGAGAGCCAGCTGCAGGCGACGGCGGTCCTCCCGCTGGATCAGGACTTCGTCCGTGGACGGCCGCGCCTCGGCCGGCTGGTCCAGCGCCTCCACCATCGCATCCTTCCGTGAACGGCGGATGTGGTCGACCACCAGGTGACGGGCGATGCGGTAGAGGTAGGCTGAATACGGCCAGCCGCGCGGCCGGTAGCGGGCCAGCGACTGAAAGGCGCGCAGGAAGACCTGCTCGGTCAGGTCCTCAGCATCCGGATCGTTGAAGACACGCGCCCGTACGTAGGCGTAGATCATCGGCAGGTACCGCTGGTAGAGATCGGCAAAGGCCTCCCGGTCGCCGTGCCGGGCCCGCGCGATCAGCTCGTCCTCGTCCAGCATCGAGGTCACGCGCACACCTTGGATAACGGGGATGCAGCTCTGGCGTTACACCCGCAGGGTACCATGGCCTCGCCCGGCCGGCGATGCCCCGCCTGCCCGGCCGGAGGGAGTAGTCCCAGGGTACTGCCGGAGGGGGTGTAACGGACCGGGACAAACGCCGTTAGCCTCGGTGTACCCTGACGGTGCCGCCCGTGCGGCAGCGTGCCGAGGAGGAAGTCGTGATGAAGACGATCCGGGTTCTGACCGCCGTCGCCGTCCTGGTTGGAGCGCTGGCGCTGCCGGCTGCGGCGGGTGCCGCGCCGGATGCCCAGGGCGGACTCGTGGTTACGGCGAACGCCGCCGCCACCTGCACTGAGGCGCAGTTCGCCGTCTCCGTCGAGGGCGGGACGGCGCCCTACGAACTGACGATCGACTTCGGCGATGGCGAGATGCTGACCATCTCCGCCGAGGGGACGCCGCCGGCGATTGTCGCCCACGCGTACGCCGCCGGGGGCGCGTATGCCTGGCAGGTCACAGCAACCTCCGGTGACCTTTCCGGAGGGGCGAGCGGCACGCTGATCATCGGCCCGTCGGTGACGCTGATGAGCGACCCCTTCCCGCCGCTCCTGCCGCTGGTGGACGGGCAGGCGAGCGTGGCGCTGACAGCGGAAGTTGCGGGCGGAACGGCGCCCTTCGCCTACACCTGGACGCTGGACGGGGCTTCGACGTCGACGACCGATCCGGGCTCACCGACCGCCAGCGCCACCTACACGGCCGGCGGCAAGTACTCGGCGTCCGTCGTGGTGACCGACGGCTGCGGGCTCTCAGCCTCGGACACGCTGGCGATCGTCGTCGACGATCCGCTGGCCGAAGGCTGTCATCCGGTGGCGGAGTGGCTCGCCGACGCCGTGAGTTCGCTCTTCCCGCAGCAGGCGGAGCAGCTCTACACGTGCGAGGACATCTACGGCTACTTCACCGGCGGGCTGACCGGCTCGCAGCTCGGCTTCGGCATCATGCGCCACGCCTACGCCCTGGCCGAGGCCATCCCGGATCTGACCTGGGAAGAAATCCTGGACTGGAAGCTCGACGGCAGCGGTTGGGGACAGCTGGTGCAGCTTCAGCGCGTGTCGGAGGCGCTGGGTGAGGTCGGCATCGTCGAGCTGATCGAGCGCGTGGCCACGGGCGAGAACTCGCTGGGCGATATCCGCAGCGCCGCGCGCATCGCCCTGCGCTACGAGGCCGACTTCGCCGCGGCGCTGGACCTGCTGGCCGGGGGCGCCTCCAACGGCGAGCTGGGCCAGATCTACCGCACGGCCAGCGAGCTGGGCATCGACCCGGCTGTTGTGTCGGGCTACCAGGAGATGGGCGTGCGGGCCGTCGAGCTGCAGCAGGCCGCCCGCGTCGCCGAGCGCCTGGGGGCCGACTGGGCCTCGGTGCTTGAGGCGCACGCCGCCGGTGAGAGCTGGGGTTCGATCCGCAAGGGCGAGGTAGAGGAAGCTCCGGGTCCGGGCAACAGCCAGGGCAACGGGCAAGCCCAGGACAACGGGCAGGAGCCAAAGAAGAACGAGATTCAGAACGAGGTCAACCTGCGCCTGGCCGAGCAGCTGGCGGCCAAGTACGGGCTGACGATCGAGGCCGTGCAGGCGATGTTCGAGGGAACATGCGGCGGCGACTGGGGCTGCGTGCGCGCGACGCTGCGCGAGCAATACAGCAGCCACGGCAAGCCGAAGGACAAGTAGGCTGACTGGGCAGTTGGCCTGGCTTGGAGAGTGGGAGGCCGCCGCGAGGCGGCCTCCCGTATCGTGGACAACGATGGAACGTAGGGGCGAAGCATGCTTCGCCCCTACATGTACTTCTTCACGACGCCGGCAGGACTATGGCAGGTAGGCCCCGGCGAACGAGTAGATGAAGTCCTGGACGTCTTGGCGATCCACGCGGAACACCCCACCCGTTCCGCCGCAGGTGCCGTTCATACCGAACGATGTCACCCCGGCAATGACATTCGAGCTACCGATGAAATTCGGGCCACCGGAGTCGCCAAAGCACGTGCCACCCGTGTTGGCGTTGTTGGAGAGCAAGAGCGAGTAGTTGCCAACAATGCCGCCGTTGATCTGGATCGAACCGTAGAAGTCGTACGGCGCGGCAGGTGCGGGTAGGCCACCATGCGGATCCTGAGGCGGCTTTCCTTCCAGGCCGTGGCGTCCGGGAATGACTTCTGTAGTCCGTAGCCAACCGCCGTGAAGGTCAAGTCTTGCTTGCCGCGCTGCGTCTTCATGGGGTCCAGTTGATTGATCGCCGGAAGCTCACCGTACTCAGCCAGGAAGATGGGTTCAGCGAGAATCACAACGCCTACGTCGTGCAGGAAGAACTGGGCGGAGGTGTACTGCGGATGGGCGCCCCAGGCGATGGCTTCCACGCTATTCGGGCCGCCGGCGAAAGGATAGGTGTTGTCGCCGTTCTGCACATCCGATTCGGTGAACACTCTCATGCCACTGAACTCGCCGGGCTCCCCGGCGCAGTGTCCAGCGGTCAGGAAGACCTGCGGTGCGATGAGGGTGCCACTGCATCGATAGGCTGGTTCCCCAGCGACATCCATCAGGAGCAACATGACGTAGGGATGGCCGTCGCCATCCAACTCACCGTCGGTGACGGCGAACGCCGGCGCGAACGTCACCGCCAGCAAGGCCACGAGTGCGAACAACACAAAACCTGTCCGTCGCATGAGCTTTTCCCTCCTCCGGGAAGTGAGGTGCGCCGCCGAGGTCGGCCGGGGCATCCGGACGGAGTCCGGTGGCCGCCACGGGGCGCTGCCTGCGTATGGGAGGAGTATAAGGACCGAAATTGGCCCAGTCAAGCCATCTTTGCCAACGGACGCCCGCCGCTCACCGTGCGCTTGAGGCATTCCTCGCGAGTGGGTCTCGACGCGTCGGTGCGTCCGAAAGCCGTGGATCTGGCATCGGAATGCTACGCTCTCTACTGGTCAAATCCGCGGTGGTTAGGTCTAGGGCCTTCCTCCGCACCAGGGTCTTGACATCACCATCTAGCAGTAGTACAATTGTTCTAGAAGCACCGGCGGGGTACGAGACAGAGCACCGGCCACCCGGGCCGGAACCGGCAGAATGACCCCCACCGGACAAGGAGCTCCCCATGTTCCACAAGCTGATTCTCGTTGGCAACCTGGGCCGCGACCCGGAGATGCGCTACACGCCCGGCGGCCAGGCGGTGACCACGCTCAGCGTGGCCTCCAACCGCACCTACACCGACTCGTCCGGCAACCAGGTCAAGCAGACGATCTGGTTCCGCGTCTCGGTGTGGGGCAAGCAGGCCGAGTCCTGCCACCAGTACCTGCGCAAGGGCCGCCCGGTGCTCGTCGAGGGGCGCCTCAACCCGGACGACAACGGCAACCCGCGCATCTGGAACGCCCAGGACGGGACGCCGCGGGCCTCCTTTGAGGTCACGGCCGAGACGGTGCGCTTCCTCGGCGGGCGCGACGAGGGCGGCGCAAGCGGCGGCGAGGAGGGCGGCTTTGCCCCCGGCCCCGAGACCGAGGACGAGATCCCGTTCTAGCCCCAATCCATCAACCCGACCCCAAGCCGGCCCGCCGCCGGCTTGGGTGTCATTGGGGAGGTGACAACGATGTCTGAGAAACCAGCTGCTCCAACGCCCTCGCCTGCGGCCGGCCACATCGCCGTCAGGCTTCCGGGCAACCTCGAGCCGGCCTACTCGAACTTCGCCCTGATCACCCACTCGCCGTCGGAGTTCGTCATCGACTTCGCCCAGAGGATGCCGCAGCTGCCGCAGGCGCGCGTCGTCGCCCGGGTCATCAGCACGCCGCTGCACGTCAAGCTGCTGCTACGCGCCC
>DYJB01000011.1:7504-33040 GCA_020723365.1 Candidatus Aquidulcis sp.
AGGCGCAGTTCGGCCCGATCGCCACGCCGGATACCTCGACGCTGGCCGACCAGCTCTTCCGCCCGCCCAGCCAGGGCGGGTCGTCCGGCACGGCGGCACCGCCGGCCGCCGGCTGACATCTACAACGATTCACTCACGCCTGGAGGCGTTGCATGGAACGTTTTGACGCCATCGGTGAACGCATCCGGCAGCACCTGGAGGAGAAGAACGCCGCCCGCGACCGGGCGCTGCAGCAATCGCGCACGCTGATCCGCCACTGCTCGCTGGCCATCCGCGCCGCCCACCGTGACGAGCGGCCAGAGGCGGCGGCCGAGCTGGCGACGGCGGCGCACCTGCAGCTCGAGCTGCGCGCCAACCTGCAGGCCTACCCCGACCTGCTGCACGCCGGCTACACCCAGGATGCCCTCAAGGAGTTCGTCGAGGCCAGCATCGTGTGCGCCATCCTGGCCGGCGAGCCGCTCCCGACGCCCGAGGACATTGGCATCGACAACGCCGCCTACCTGTGCGGGCTGGGCGAAGCCGCCGGCGAGCTGCGCCGGCGCGTGCTCGACATCCTGCGCCACGGCCGAACAGAGGAAGCCGAGCGGCTGATGACGGTCATGGATGACATCTACGGCCTGCTGGTGACAATGGACTTCCCCGACGCCATCACCGGCAGCCTGCGGCGCATCACCGATATGGTGCGCGGCGTCGTCGAGCGCACCCGCGGCGACCTGACGACGACCTCGCAGCAGAACGACCTCAAGCGCGCCCTTCGCTCGCTGGAGGACAAGCTCCCCCGGCCGTGAACCGCCGCGTGCGCGCCTCGGAGATCGGCGCCTTCGCCTACTGCGCCCGCGCCTGGGGCTACGCCGAACGGGGCGAGCCGAGCCGGCGCCAGCCGCAGCGTGACGCCGGCCAGGCTCAGCACTCCCGCCGTCTGCGCCGCGCCTCGCTCTCCGCGCCGCTCTTCCGCCTCGGGCTCGCCTGCCTGCTCCTGGCCGTGGTCGTGCTGGCGCTGCGCGCCTGAGCAGTCCCTCTCATGGATGGCCTCTTCTTCCTTCTACTCCTCACCGGCGCTGCGCTGGTCTGGCTGTCGCGGCGCTGGGCGGCCGACGCCGGCCTGCCGCATGGCCGGCTCATCTCGGTCGACCTCGAGCGCCAAGGCCAGGCTGCCCCGACGCTGATCGATGCCGAACTCGGTCTGACCGGGCGGCCTGATGCCCTGCTGGAGACGCGCCGCGGCCGTGTGCCGGTCGAAATCAAGTCCGGTGCGGCCCCGGACCAGCCCCATGCATCGCACGTCCTGCAGCTCATGGCCTACTGCCGGCTGGTGCAGGCCGCCTCTGGCCGCCGCCCGCCGTACGGCATTCTGAAGTACGCCGACCGCGCCTTCGAGGTGCCCTACTCGCGCCGGGCGGAAGCCGAGCTCAAGCGCGCCATCCAGTCCATACAGGCCCTGGGCGCGGATCTGCCCGACCGGTCCCATGACGACCCGGCGCGCTGTGCTGCCTGCGGCTTCGTCGCCGCGTGCGATCAGCGCCTCGCGCCGGCCGAGGGGGGTTGGCTATAATTGCCGCCATGGCATCCCCGGCGCCCATTCCCAAGCACGTCGCCGTGTGCTCCTACCAGCGCATCCCCGGGTCGGTCGACCTGGCCAGGGCGATGGGAGAGCGCCTGGCGCGTGCCGGCATCCAGGCCGTGCAGGGTACGCTCGTCGATCCGGCGCTGCGTGGGGCGGTCGTCAACGGCGAGGTCGACCTGCTGATCGCGCTGGGCGGCGACGGCACCATGCTGCGCGCCGGGCACCTGTGCGGACCCCACGGCGTGCCGGTGCTGGGGATCAACCTCGGCCATCTGGGCTTCCTGATCGAGGTCGAGCGCGGCCAGTGGGCCGCGGCCCTCGAGCGCGTGCTGGCCGGCGACTACTGGCTCGAGGGGCGCATGATGCTGCGCGTCACCTGGATGCAGGGTGAGCGGCGCCAGGGCGAATGGCAGGTGCTGAACGAGTGCGTCGTGGCCCGCGGGCGCAGCGTGCGCCTGGTCGAGCTGGTGACCGAGATCGACGGCACCTACCTGACAACCTACGCCGCCGACGCGCTGATCGTGGCCACGCCCACCGGGTCGACGGCCTACGCCCTGGCGGCCGGTGGGCCGATCCTTCCGCCTGAGCTGCGCAACATCCTGATCGTGCCCGTGGCGCCGCACTTCTCCGTCGATCGGGCGGTGGTGCTGCATGAGGGCTCGACCGTGCGCATCACCGTGCGCACCGATCACCAGGCGACGCTGAGCATGGACGGGCAGACGCCCGTGGACCTTCAGGACGGCGACCGGGTGGAGGTGCGCGCCGGGGAGCACACCGTGCAGTTCGTCCGGCTGCAGGACCCCGGCTACTTCTATCGCGACCTGCGCCGCCGGATGCGGCGCGACGAGACCGACGGAGCCGAGGCATGACCGACCTGACGCTGCGCTGCGCCAACCATCCCGACCGCGAGACCACGCTGCGCTGCAATCGCTGCGAGAAGCCGATCTGCACCAAGTGCGCCATCCTGACGCCGGTCGGTTACCGCTGCAAGGAATGCGTGCGCGGGCAGCAGGCGGTCTTCGAGACCGCCCAACCCATCGACTTCGTCGTAGCCGCCATCGTCTCGGCCGTGGGCGCCGGCATCGGTGTGGCGCTGCTGAGCATCCTGGGCTTCTGGGGCTTCTTCGTGGCGCCTGTCGCCGGGGGCGGGCTGGCCGAGGTCGTGCGCCTCGCCACGCGCCGGCGACGCGGCCGACGCCTGCCGCTGGTGGCGGCCATCGGCGGCGCCGTTGGCGTGCTGCCGAGCCTCCTGCCGACGCTCGGCTTCCTGGTCCTGGCGCTCTCGGGCGGCGGGATCGGGATGCTGGGAGGCCTGCTGCTGGCGGCCGCCTACCCGCTGGTCGGCGGCGGGCTGCTGCTCTCCGCCCTCTACTACCGCCTGCGCGGCATCCGCCTCTGATGCTCACCGACCTGCACATCCGCGACTTCGCCATCATCGATGACCTGGGCCTGGAGTTCGGCCCGGGCTTCATCGTGCTCACCGGCGAGACGGGCGCGGGCAAGTCGATCCTGATTGACGCCGTCGAGCTGCTGCTCGGGGGGCGGGCGGATTCATCGATGGTGCGCGCCGGCGCCACGGCGGCCGTGATCGAAGGCGTCTTCCGGCTCGATGGCCCGGTTGGCGGCGAGGTGCGCGTCCTGCTTGAGGGCGAGGGCCTGCTGGAGGACCCCACCTTCCTGACGCTGGGCCGCGAGCTGCGCAGCGAAGGCCGCAGCGTGTGCCGCGTGAACGGCCGCACCGTCAGCCTTGGGCTGCTGCGCCAGATCGGCGAGTACCTGGTGGACGTGCACGGCCAGTCGGAGCACCTCAGCCTGCTGCGCGTGCGCGAGCATCAGGCCCTGCTCGACCGGCACGCCCGCAACGAGCCCCTGCGGCAGGCGTATGCCGGTGTCTACCGCGCCCTGAACGAGGTGCGCGCCGAGCTGGAGACGCTGCGCGTCAGCGAAGCCGAAGCCGCCCGGCGGGCCGACATGCTCGCCTTCCAGATCAATGAGATCGAGGCTGCCGCCCCCAGGCCCGGCGAGGAGGTCGGGCTGGCGGAAGACCGCACGCGTCTGGCCAACGCCGAGCAGCTGGCGCGGCTGGCGGAACAAAGCCTGGCGGCGCTGGATGAGACACCGGACGACCGCCCTTCGGCCATCGACCTGCTGGGTGAAGCGGCCGAATCGCTGGCGGCGCTCAGCCGCGTCGACACCAGCCTGGCCGGACTGCAGGCGGAGGCCCAGGCGCTGGAGGAACAGGCGGGCGACTTGTCGCGGCGGCTGCGCCTGTACCGCGAGGCGATCGAGTTCAACCCGCGGCGTCTGGATGAGGTCGAAGAGCGGCTGGCGGCGCTGCGGAGCCTGCAACGCAAGTACGGCGCCTCGCTGGAGGCCGTGCTGGCGCATGCCGAGAAGGCGCGTCAGGAGCTGGAGGCCATCGCCCACGCCGACGAGCGCATCCAGGCGCTGCAGTCCAAGGAGACAGAACTGCTGGCGGCGCTGGGCGCTGCCGGCTCGAAGCTGAGCGAATCGCGCAAGAAGGCCGGGGAGAGGCTGGCCAAGGGTATCGAGGCCGAGCTCAACGACCTACGCATGGCCGGGGCGCGCTTCGGCGTCGACCTGCGTTGGGACGAGGCGCCCGAGGGCGCCGTCGTCGGCGAGCAGCGTGTGGCCTTCAGCGCCTCCGGGCTCGATCACATTGAGTTCCTCATCGCCCCCAACCCGGGCGAGGGGCTGAAGCCGCTGGCCCGCATCGCCTCGGGCGGCGAGACCTCGCGGCTGATGCTCGGACTGAAGGGCGTGCTGGCCAAGGCCGACCGCACGCCGACGCTGATCTTCGATGAGATCGACCAGGGCATCGGCGGGCGCGTCGGCGCCGTCGTCGGCGAGAAACTGCACGGGCTGGCGCAGGCGCACCAGGTGCTGTGTGTGACGCATCTCCCCCAGCTGGCGGCCTACGGCGACCAGCACTTGCGCGTTGAGAAGGACACGCAGCACGGCCGCACGCAGACCCACGTGCGCGCCGTGGCGGGCGACGAGCGGATCGCCGAACTGGCGCTGATGCTGGGCGGCGACAGCGAGTCCAACCGGCGTTCGGCGGCCGAGTTGCTGGAAGCGGCGCGAGCGGCCACGCGGCCGGGCTGAGGGAGAGCGCGCTCCCGGCTGCGGCAGCCGCCCGCGGTATAATCCCACCCATCTGGTCCGCAATCAAGATCAACGGAGCCCGCCAGGCGCTTCGGACGGCTGCGGGAGGTTGAGATGACGCCAGGAGCTGCGCCGCGTGGCGCCTCGGCCGGGCAAGGCCGACGCGCGGTGGATGCCTACATGAAGACGCTGACACTCGAGGCACGACGGCGGCTGGAAAAGCTGCGGGCGACCATCCTGGCCGCGGCGCCGGGGGCGGTTGAGGGCTTCAGCTACGGTGTGCCGGCGATCCGCGTGGGGGACAAGGCGGTCGTGTGTTATGCCGCCGCCAAAGCGCACTACAGCCTGTTCCCGATGAGCGGAGGCGTCATGAAGACGTTCGCCTCTGACCTCAAACCGTTTGACGTATCCAAGGGCACCATCCGCTTCCCGATGGACAAGGCCCTGCCAGTTCGGCTTGTCCGCCGGATCGTCAAGGCCAGGCTGATCGAACTGCGCGGCAAGTGACAACCCCGGGCTCCGGCCCGGGGCGGAAGGACAGGCCCGCCATGCGACACGTGCGCGAGATCATCGAGCCCCAACTGGTCATCGAGGGTGCCGGCGTGCTGCTCCGGCGCTCGTTCGGGCCCAATCGGGCCAACCGCTTCGATCCCTTCCTGCTCTTCGACCACTTCGCCTTCAACGACCCGCTGGAAGGGCCGATCCTCGGCTTCCCGACCCACCCGCATCGCGGCATTGAGACGGTGACCTACATGCTGGAGGGCAACGTCCGGCATCGCGACAGCCTGGGGAATGCGGGCGTCATCGGACCGGGTGATGTGCAGTGGATGACCAGCGGTCGCGGCATTCTCCACGAGGAGATGCCCCGCCGCGGGCCGGCCGGCGTGATCCAGGGCTTCCAGCTGTGGGTCAACCTGCCGGCGGCGCAGAAGATGAGCGCCCCGCGCTACCAGGAGATCGCCGCCGACTCCATCCCGGCCTTCGAGCAGGATGGGGCCCGCGTGCGCCTGGTGGCCGGCACCTTCGCCGGCAGGACGGGGCCGGTGACCGAAATCGCCGCCCAGCCGATCTACCTCGACGTGAGGCTCGAGGCGGGGGCCGGCTTCCGCCTGCCGCTGCCGTCCCGGCACACGGCCGTGGCTTATGTATTCGAGGGCCGGGGATCCTTCGCTTCCGGCGCAGAAAACGAGACGCTCGACGCCCCGCCGCGCATGGTGGTGCTGGAAGGCGGCGAGGAAGTGCAGGCGCAAGCCTCAGCGGAGACGCCCATGCGATTCATGCTGATGGCCGGCGCGCCCTTTGGTGAGCCCATCGTCCCCTACGGGCCGTTCGTGATGAACACCGAGGACGAGATCCGCCAGGCTCTGGCCGAGTTGCGCAGCGGGACCTTCGTGACCGAGTCGGCCATCTGAGATTCGCCGGGCACGCTACGGCGAGGGCGTTTCCCGCAACCCGCCTGAAGCGAACCGGCCGCCCCTTGGGGCGGCCGGTTGTGGTCGGCTCAGGCGATATCAGGTGGCGGTGACAGCCGGTTCCTGTGCCTTGGCCGGCTTGCGCGCCGGCGGGCGCCGGAACGTCAGCCCACCCTCGGGATTGGCGTCCACCAGCACCTTCTCGCCGGCCTTGTATTCGCCCTCCAGGATCTTGACCGAGAGAGGGCTCTCGACGTACTTCTGGATGGCGCGACGCAACGGGCGGGCGCCGAAGGCCGGATCGTAGCCTTCCTTGGCCAGCCACTTGCGGGCGGCGTCGGTCAGCTCCACGTGAAGGTCGTGCTCAGCCAGGCGCTCGCGCACTTCCTTGAGCTGCAGGTCGACGATCTGCTCCACCTGCTCGACGGTCAGCGGCGAGAAGATGATGATCTCATCGATGCGGTTGAGGAATTCGGGGCGGAAGGTGTCCTTGAGGGCCTTCTCGATCTTGTCCTCGGCATCCTGAGTCGCCCCTTCGCCGCCGCGCCGGAACCCGAGGGTTCCGGAACGGGTGACGAACTGGGTGCCCAGGTTGGAGGTCATGATCAGGACGGTGTTGCGGAAATCGACCACGCGGCCCTGCCCGTCGGTCAGGCGGCCGTCGTCGAGGATCTGCAACAGGGCGTTCCACACCTCGGGGTGCGCCTTCTCGATCTCGTCGAACAGGACGACCCGGTACGGTCGGCGGCGGACGGCTTCGGTCAGCTGGCCGCCCTCTTCGTAGCCGACGTAGCCGGGCGGCGCGCCGAACAGGCGAGAGACGGTATGCTGTTCGCGGTACTCGCTCATGTCGACCCGCACCAGCGCGTCCTCGTCGTCGAACATGAACTGCGCCAGGGCCTTGGCCACCTCGGTCTTGCCGACGCCCGGGGAGCCCAGGAAGATGAACGAGCCGGTCGGGCGGCGCGGGTCCTTGAGGCCCGAACGGGCGCGGCGGATGGCGTCGGCCAGCGCGTGGATGGCCTCCTCCTGCCCGACGATGCGCTCGTGCAGGCGCTCCTCCATCTGCAGCAGCTTGGCCGCCTCGGTCTCCATCATCTGGCTGACCGGAATGCCGGTCCACTGGGCGACGACCTCGGCGATGTCGTTCTCGTCGACGACCTCGTCCAGCTGATGATCGCCTTCCCAGGTGTCGCGCTTGCCGCGGAACTCCAGTTCCAGGCGCAGGCGGTGGGCCTTCTTCTCGGCGGCGCGTTCGTAATCGCGCTCGACGCCGGCCTGCTCCTCTTCGGCCATCAGGCGGTCGATCTCGGCCTTGAGCGTCTTGAGCTCCGGCGGCAGGGAGTACAGGGCGATGCGCAGCTTGGCGGCCGCTTCGTCGATCAGGTCGATGGCCTTGTCGGGCAGCGAGCGGTCGGTGACGTAGCGCTCGGAGAGCTTGGCGGCGGCAATCAGAGCCTGGTCCGAGAAGTGGACCTTGTGGTGGGCCTCGTAGCGGTCGCGCAGGCCGCGCAGCATCTCGATCGTGGCGTCGATGGACGGCTCGTCGACGTACACCGGGGCGAAGCGCCGCTCGAGGGCGGCGTCCTTCTCGATGTGCTTGTGGTACTCGTCCAGGGTGGTGGCGCCGATGCACTGCAGCTCGCCGCGCGCCAGGGCCGGCTTGAGCATGTTGGAGGCGTCCATGGCGCCCTGGGCCGCCCCGGCGCCGACGACGGTGTGCAGCTCGTCGATCATCAGGATGATCTCGCCCTCGGAGCGCTGGATCTCCTCGATGGCCGCCTTGAGGCGCTCCTCGAATTCGCCGCGGAAGCGCGAGCCGGCGATCATGGCGCCCAGGTCGAGCGAGACGACGCGCTTGCCGCTCAAGATCTCGGGCACGTCGTTGGTGGCGATCTTCTGCGCCAGGCCCTCGACGATGGCGGTCTTGCCGACGCCGGCCTCGCCGATCAGCACCGGGTTGTTCTTGGTGCGCCGGGAGAGGATCTGGATCAGGCGCAGGATCTCCTTCTCGCGCCCGATGACCGGGTCGAGCTTGCCTTCCTTGGCCAGCGTGGTCAGGTCGCGCGAGTACTTCTCGAGCGTGCGGTAGCGCGACTCGGCCTTGCGGTCGGTGACGCGCTGGCCGCCGCGGGTCTCCTTGATGGCCTCGTACACCCGGTCGCGGGTCATGCCCTCTTCCGCCAGCAGGCGGGCGATGGCCGTGTTGCGCTCGGAGAGAATGGCCAGGAAGAGGTGCTCGGTGGAGATGTACTCGTCGTTGAGGCGGTTGGCCTCCTCGTTGGCCATGTCGACCACGCGCTTGACGCGCGGGGTGATGAAGATCTGGCCGGCGCCGCCGCCGTAGATGTTGGCCTTGGGGCTGGCGCGCAGCTGCTGGTCGATGCGCTCGGTGAGGGCCTCGATGTTGATGTTCAGGCGTTCGAGGAGCTGGGGGATGACGCCCTGCGGCTGCTCGATGAGCGCCAGCAGGATGTGTTCGGTGTCGATCTGGTTGTGCCCGTAGCGCTGGATGATCTCGGCCGCCCGCTGGGCGGCGTCCTGGGCGCGCTCCGTGAAGCGGTCAAAACGCATCATGGCTGCCTTCCTTGGGCCCGCCCGCTGGGGCCGGCCTGCTGGGGATTATAGCCCAGCGGCCCATGTCGGCGTCTGTAAGAGTTATGTATGAATCCGCGAGCTTGGAGACGCACCCACAGCGCAGGAAGGCGGGCGGACACGCGCCCGGGCCCGCCTTCGGTCAAGCCGAAGCGGGCCCGGGTGGAGAAGGGTAGGACGGCCCGGGATGCTGCGCTCCCCCTTTACATCAATGCCGTCGGCTGAAACGCTTCGAGCGACACCTCGGCTGGCCCCTCGGCCGGGTCGGCAGGCGTCAGGAGGTAGTCGACAAGCGAGGTGACCTCGTCGAAGGTGAATGGCTTGGCCAGGTAGGCGCTGGCTCCCCGCTCCCAGGCCGACCAGCGGTCAGCCGCCTGTGCCTTGGCGCTGGCCATCACGATCGGGACGGACAGGAAACGGGGTTCGACGGACAGCTGCCGCAGCAGCGTCAGGCCGTCGACTTCCGGCATCATGACGTCCAGCATGATCAGTTCGGGCGTCATGATGTCGAGCACCTGCAGCGCTTCAGCCGCCGACCCGGCCTGGACGACGGTGTAGCCCTGGCTGTTCAGGACTTCCGAGACCGCCTGGCGGTAGGCGCGCTCATCATCGACCAGCAGGACCGTGGTGGCTTTCCGCTCAGTCCTCATCGCTCACTCCTTGCCCAGGCGGCTGGCCTGGAGTGACCTCATCGTAGGACAACCTGCCCTCCCGGTGCCCTACGGTCAGGTTGCCGGTGCCGCCGGGCGGGCACCTTCCTCGCAAGCCGGCTGCAAGGTGCGGCAGGCAGGATGCCCAGATTTGGGGCTCGGGATGTGACAGAGGCGCTCCCTGGGGTTTGCAGGCCGGATCGCTGGTGGGTGTGTAGCCTGAAAGCGGCGGCCAAGTGCGTCTTGTGGAAGCCACGCCCCTGCGGCGAGCGCGAATCGCAGGCTGATAAACTGTGGCTTCGCTACATGCATACCCAGCGAGAAAAGTCCATGTCTCGGGCGGGGACAGAGCCCAGAGGCAGACGTCACAATCTGTGCGAACAGGGCTGAGCCCAGTGGCGAGAGCGGACCGCAGGCCTCTGTCTGCGCCGACCGGTCCCCAATGCCTTGGCGATGGGGCGCGGCACAGCGCTCGGGCCGCGGTTGCATGCGGCGTAAGGGGCTACGGAGAGGAATCGAGGACGCGCCGGATCGAGTGCGCCAGGGTTTCCGGACCAAGCGGCTTGCCCAGCCAGACGACACCCTTGCGGCTGAGCAGGGCACGGTCCTCCTCGCCCAACGGATAGCCAGTCATCAGGATCATGCGAACCGAGGGATAGCTGGATATCACCATCTCGTGCAGCGCCTTGCCGCCCATCTGCGGCATGACCATGTCCGAGATGACCAGGGCGATATCGCGCCGCGCCTCGAGCACCTCAAGCGCCCGAAGGCCGTTCTCGGCTTCGACCGGCCGGTAGTTGAGCATCTCAAGGATCTCGCACAGCGCCTGGCGCGTGGCGACGTTGTCCTCCACCACCAGGATCAGCTCGCCGCGGCCCTGCTCGAGCGGCTCGAGCTCGAGCGGAGCGACCTCCTCGGCCTGGCCGCTCTCCCGGGGCAGGTAGATCGTGAAGCACGCCCCGCCGTGGGGCGGACTCTCAGCCAGGATGAAGCCGTCATGTTGGCGGATGATGCCGAAAACCTGGGCCAGGCCCAGGCCGGTGCCCTCCGACCCTTTGGTCGAATAGAAGGGCTCGAAGATGTAGGGCAGGTCGGCTTCCGGAATGCCGGATCCGGAGTCCTCGAAGGTGATACGCACCCAGTCGCCAGGCTTCATCTCAGGCAGCGGGCGCACCCCGTCCGCTGGCAGGCTGAACGCCTTCAGCCCGATGCGCAGCGCCCCGCCTTCCGGCATCGAATCGCGAGCATTGGCCGCCAGGTTGAGGAAGGCCTGTTGCAGCCGGCCGGAGTCGGCCCGCACCGGGAAGGCGTCCCCTTCGCGGGCAAACGACAGGGCGATGTTCTCGGGAACGGTACGCTGCAGCAAAGAGAGCAGGTTGTCGAAGAAGGCCCCCAGCTCGACCGGCCGGCGCTCCATGATCGTCTTGCGGCTGAAATCTAGGATCTGCTGCACCAGTCCAGCGGCGCGCTGGGCCTGCTCCTGAACCGTGCCCAGGCGCGAGCGTACACGGTCGGGGAGGGTGGCGTCGCGTCGCAACATCTCGCTGTGGAGCAGGATGGGGCCCAGCAGGTTGTTGAAGTCGTGGGCGATGCCGGCCGCCATGCGCCCAATGGCGGCCAGGTTGCGGTGCTGCTCGGCCTCCTGGAGCAGGCGCTGCTGCTCGGTCGCCTCGCGCAGCGTTATCACCCACCCCTGGGTCTCCAGGTCGAGCAGGATCGGGCTGAGCAGGACGTCGAAGTAGCGCGGCGGCTGATCGCTGGATGCGATCTGGTACAGGCGGCCGGCCGTGCCCGGGGTGAGCAGGCTGCTCAGCGGACGGCCGCCGAGGTTGGCCAGCGCGCCGTCGTGTTCGTAGCCGGCCAGGGCCTCGAGGTACTCCTCGGCCAGCGGGTTGGCAACGCGCAGCTTGCGGGCCCCGTCGAGCACAAGGAATCCTTCTGGCGCGTTATCCAGAATGGTCTGCAGCTGGCGAGCCTGTCCCTGGGTCCAGTGCAGCAACTGCAGGCGGTGGACGGCGCCTCCGATCTGGTGCGCCACCGCCCGCACCAAGGCGACCTCCTCCTCGCTCCAGGCGTGGGGATCGGAGGAGGCGACGCTCATGCCGCCGATGACCCGCTCCAACATCAGGATGGGGACGGTCAGGGAGGCGCGCAGCCCGGAGGCGACCGCGTCCCGGGCGATGGGCGCCAGCGGACCTGTCGGCGGGAGAGCCGTCCAGTCGCTGACGGCGGTGAAGGCCTGGAGATCGATGGGAGGGGACGGCACGCGATGCAATCGGGCGGGATCATGCTCCAACGGCATTCCGATGCACACCCAGTCGTCGCCCGCCCAGGCGCACCCGGAAGGAAGGCTCAGCGCCTCAAGCGTGTGCTCGAGGGTGACGTGCAGCAGGCTGCGGGCGTCGCCCGGCGTGGCGGCGGCGGCGCTGATTGAATTCAGAGCCTCCAGGTGGGCAGCGCGGCGACGGAGCTCGCGCTCGGCCTCCCTGGCCTGGGTGATGTCGCGGACGACCACCAGGATGCGGGGCGTGCCGGCGATCGTCTGAAGGCTGGCGGAGATCTGCACCGGGATGGGGCTGCCGTCGGAGCGCCGGTCGACGGTTTCCACCAGCCGACCTCCCTGGCTGAGCTCGATCAGACGCTCGCCGTCGATCGGGTCGCGGGCGGGATGGATCAGGTCAGGGACGTGCAGGGCAAGGAAAGCCTGGCGCCCGTATCCATACAGCTGGCAGGCGCGCTCGTTGGCGTCCACGATCCGCCCATCGAGCGCCTGGACCATAATGGCATCCTGTACACCCTCGAAGATGCCGCGGTAGTTGGCCTCCGACTCGCGCAAGGCATTCTCGGCCGCCTGGCGTTCGGTAACATCGCGCACCAGCACGACAAAGCGTTCGCTGCCCCGGAAGCGGAAGCGGGATACGGTCACCTCGGCGGGGAAGTCGTGCTCCAGGGCCCGCCGGCCGACGACCACTGCGCCGCCCACGGGGAGCCCGGCGGGAGGCACCGGAGGGCCAGCCGCGGTGGTCGCGGCGGGATCCAGTCGCAGGATGTCGCCAACCGCTCGCCCGTTCAGGTCATCGGCCGCCAGTCCGAAGATGCGTTCGGCTGCGGAATTGACGAGCAACACCCGCTGCTCGGCATCGAGCATCAGGATCCCGTCCAGGGCGGCGGCGAAGACCTCGGCCAGCTCCGTCTGGCTTTCCTGGAGCGAGCGCTCGGCCTGCACCCAGTCGGCGACATCCTCGATGGTCCACAGCACGCGGCCGCCCTCGGCCGTGCGAATCGGCATGGCGGTGACCAGGGCTTCGCGTGTGCCTTCGTCCGCCAGACGCAGATAGAGGGTGGACTGATGGGGGGCCGACGAGTCCTGCATGCCGCGCACGATACGCAGGAACGACTCCGGCGGCTCGAACATCCGGGACAGGGCACGCAGACGTGGCAGGGCTCCCGGCCCGTAGCCGCCCAGGCGCAGCAGCGAGGCATTGGCCTGCAGGAGCAGGCCGTCGGCGTCGGTAAGCGCCAGGCCGAAGGGAGAATCCTCGAACCAGGTCTGGAAGAGCGGCTCCGCCGGAACCGGTTTGGCGCTGCTCAGGCGCTCGATCTGCTGCAGCCGGCGATGCTCCAGCGCCGCGACCGCTGCCGGACCGAGGCGCAGCAGATGGTCGGTGAGCACGTAGTCGTGTGCTCCGAGGCGCATGGCCTCCGCTCCATCCGGCTCCAGCGCCGGGTCCACCAGCGCGATGACGGGCAGGTCATAGCCGCGCGCCTGCAGCAGGCGCAGGGCATCGGCGATCGGGAAGCGGGGAACGTCCAGGCTGGCCAGGATCAGGTCGAGGTCGAGGTCCAGGGCGCGCAGGAACTCCGCTTTGGTCGAGACCGACTCGAAGCGCGGCGCCAAGCCGCGCCGCCGGAGTTCGGCCTCCAGTGGGGCCGCCTGCACATCCGGCCGGGCGACCAGCAGCACGTGAAGCGGTGTGGTCATCGCGACGGGTTGTCCAGGCGGGCCGGTACTGGGAGCGCGGCGGCGGAAGCGCGGATGGCTGCGGCAGCGTGGTCGTTGCCGAGGGCGAATCGGGCGGCGGAGGCGCAGGGCCGCCGATACAGACGGGGATCAGGGGCGTGGCTGGTCAAAGGCGATCGTCAGGCTGCCATGGGGGCCGGATGGCGAGGAGTATACATCGGGCAGGCAGCAGGGCTGCTAGCGGGAAGCGCTCACCTGCAGGCTCTCAGCCGCTGCCACAGGCAGGTCGAGCGGGCAGGTCCAGCGGGACGGGCTTTGCCGCAAGCAGTCGGTGGCCGGCTGGCCGGCGATCAGCGAGACGGAGACGCGAGTGGCGGTCGTCCGGCCGTCCGGCCCGATCACCGACAGCGAGACCGAGTCGAGCCGGCCGGGGCGGGCGTCGGACAGGGCGTAGTCGATATCGGCGATGACGAAGCCGCTGATCAACCCGCTGCCCTCGCCACCGATGGCCGCCAGGCCGCTATCCTGCGAGGCGGAGGCCGTAACGGCAAGCGTGGCGGCCAGCAGTCCGGCCAGGCCGAGCCACACGAGCGGGCGGAGGAAGTTCGGGAGGAGAGTGCGGGTGAGCGTCATGTCGGTCATTTCAGTCCCCCTTGCCGCGTGCATGTCCGTTCATCGAGTGCAGCGTCATGCTATGCGACATCGGCCGGCGGGCGCCTCACAGCCTGTTTGCGGGCTGTAAGGTGGCAGGTGCCCTGCTGCAAGGTCGCTGTAAGGTGATGCGTGAACCAGGGGGCGGGCGCCGAACCGCCCCCAGTGCTGGGTCTGTGACACGACGCCCGGCCACATGCAAGCAGTCCTGAGGCGACAACCACTTCACGGGCATGAAAATGGTCGAGCTCCAGGGCGGGAGGCAGACAGGAAAGCGTCGCCGCCCGGGGCAGTCCCGGTCTCAGCATTGGCGTGTCCCCCACAGGCGGATACACTAAGGCCGACAGGCTCAGGGCTGTGAGCTCGCCTGTTCGGCCACGAGGTCGCCCGCGTCCTACTGGCACCTCGATCACGAGCCAAGGGGAGGATCGTGATGCCTGGCGCCACTCCGGTTCCACCCACCTTCGACAAGCCGCCACTGCGAGCGGGCAGGCCCCATCTCTTCCGAGCTGCACGCACCGCCCTGCTCTACGCCCTCTTCGGCGCCGCCTGGTTCGCCCTTGCGGATCTCATTCGTTTGTGCCTGATCCCTGCGGCGCAGGCAACCGCATTTGAGAATGCAGTGAAAGGCTGGGCCTTTGTGGCGGCCTCGGCGGCGATCGTCCTGGCGCTGGTCCTGCGCGAGTTGGCGGCGCAGAGGCGCGCCGAGGCAACGGATCGGGCCGCCGACGAGCGAATGCCTTACGCGGCTCACCCGGTTGGCGAAATCGTCCGCAGCACACCCCTGGCGATCATCGTCCTTGACAAGGAAGGGAGGGTGGCGCTCTGGAACCCCGGTGCGGAGCGCACCTTCGGCTGGACAGCGGAGGAAGCGATCGGACGCCCTCCGCCCTTCATCCCAGAAGAGGCCCGGGCCGAGTATGAGGCCTATGTCCAACGCGTGTTCGCCGGAGAGTCACTGGCCGGGGTGGAGGTTGTGCGGCTCCGAAAGGACGGCGAGCCGGTGAGGCTCCGGCTGTGGACGGCTCCGCTGCGCGACGAAAGCGGCCGCATCACGGCGGTCTACGCCATGTTCGAAGACATCACCCGCCGGAGCGAAACCGAGTCCATCCTGCAGCGGCGGGATGCCATGCTGGCGGCGGTGGGGAGCGTAGCCCAGGATCTGCTGCTGCCCGGTGATCCGCTGCCTCGCCTGCCGGATGTCCTGAAGCGGCTGGGCGAAGCCCTGGACACCAGCCGCGCCTATGTTTTCCAGGCGCATGAGGGGCCGCTGGGCGAGGCCGTGATCAGCCAGCGTGGTGAGTGGTGCGCGGCGGGGATCGTCCCGCAGATCGACAACCCGGAGCTGCAGAACATTCCGCGCCACAACAGTCCCTTCACCGCGTGGGGGGATGCCCTGGAACAGGGCGAGGTCGTGCGCGGCCATGCCTGGCAGTTCTCCGAGGCCGGGCCGGTGTTCATGACGCCGGAGGACATTCGCTCCATTCTGCTGCTCCCGATCTTCGCCGACCGCACCTGGTGGGGAGTGATCGGCTTCGATGAGTGCCGGCGGGAGCGTGAGTGGGCGCCGGCCGAGATTGAAGCAGCGCGCGCCGCGGCCGGGATGCTGGGAGCAGTCATGGCGCGCGAGAGCGCCGCCCGGGCGTTTGAGGACAGCGAGGCCCGTTACCGGCGGCTGGTCGACAATGCCCCGGAGGCGATCTTCCGCTTTCGCCTGTATCCCGACCGCGCCTTCGAGTATGTCAGCCCGGCGGTCACCGCGCTGGCTGGCTACTCGCCCGATGAGCTGTACGCCGACGCCGATCTGATCCTGGAGATCGTGCACCCGGAGGATCGTCCGCGCTTGCTGCGGATCCTCGATGGCAGCGTGTCGGCGGCCGGGGGCCTGCAGCTCCGCTGGCAGCATCGCGACGGGCGGGTAGTGTGGGTCGAGCAGATGACCTCGCCTGTGGCCGATGAGGAAGGACGCCTGCTGGCGCTGGAGGGCATCGCCCGCGACGTCACCCGCCGCGTGGAAGCGGAGATGGCCGAGCGCCGGCGGGCGGAGCAGCTGGCCGGGCTGCACCAGACCTCGCTCGAGATCAGCGCCCAGACGGACCTCGAGCCGCTGCTGCGCTCGATCGTCGAGCGGGCGACGCGCCTGGTCGGCACCGAAATGGGCGGGCTGTTCCTGGCCTCCTCCGACGGACAGGTGCTCGAGCAGGTGGTCGACTACGGCCGGAACGGGAGCTTCCTCGGGGCTCGACTGCGCCTGGGGGAGGGGGTCTCCGGGAGGGCCGCCGCCTCGGGTGAACCGGTTGTGGTCGAGGACCATCGCGCCTGGCCCGGCAAGGCGGATGCCTTCCACGGCAGCACGACCGGGCGGGTGCTGGCCGTCCCCTTGAAGACGCAAGACAGGACACTGGGCGTGCTCTACTTCTCCGACGAGGCGGCCGGAGGCTTTGCTGAGGAGGAGATCCGTCTGGCGACCCTGTTCGCCGAACAAGCCGCCATCGCCATCGCCAACGCCCGCATGTTCGACGAGACCCGCCGCTACAGCCAACAGATGGAGGCGCTGAACCAGACGGCGCTGGAGATCAGCTCGCAGACCGACCTGGATCTGCTGCTGACGGACGTCGTCAACCGGGCCGCAGGCCTGCTGGGCTTGCCGGTCGGCGGCCTGTACCTGCTGGACGAGAAGACGCAAACGCTGGAGATGGTCGTCAGCCGCTACCCGGATCGGAACTACGCCGGAACGAAGATTGCCGTCGGGGAAGGCGTAGCCGGCCAGGCGGTCGCCCTTGGCTGCCCCTACTTCGTCGAAAGCTACGCGGACTGGGAGGGAAAGGCGCCGGTCTACGATGACGTCCGACTGGGGCGAGTGCTGGCGGTGCCGCTGCGCGTCGGCGGCCGGATCACGGGCGCCGTCTTCGTCAGCGACTTCCAGCGAGGCGTCTTCGACCCGGCCGAGATCCGCCTGGTGAGCCTCTTCGCCGACCAGGCGGCGGTGGCGATCGAGAACAGCCGCCTGTTGGCCTCGGAACGCCGGCATTCGTCCCAGCTCCAGCGGTCGCGGGCCCTGATCGAGTCCCTCTCCCGCGTAGCCGCCAATCTCGAGCGCTCGACCGAGCCGGACGATCTCCTGAAGGTGCTGGAGGTAGAGCTGCGCGACCTGGGGATCGACGCCTGGATGGGCATCCTTCGGCCGGACAGGGACGAGCTGGAAACGCGCCTGTTGACGCCGGAGGCCTCCGGGCTTGTGGGGGCAATGGCCGAAGTCGGTTCGATCCTGGGGACGGTCCCGGCCGGAGAGCAGCTTGCAGAGATGGTCGGGCAGGTGGCCCTCGCGGATCGCCCCGGACTGCTCCCGGCTCCCGATCTGGCCCGCCTTCTCATCCCGGAACCGCTGCCGGACCATGTCTTCGAGCGCCTGCTCCTGGCCGCCAATGCCGGGCCCGACACTTGGACGGTGCTGCTGCCGGTCATCCAAGAGAACCGGCCTGTGGGGCTGCTGGTCTTGTGGTCCGATCAACTCCAGGCCGATGACGTCAGCACCTTGTCGATCTTCGGCGCCCAAGTCTCGACGGCCCTGGAGAAGGCGCAACTGCTGGCCGATGCCCGGCGCCGGGCGGCGTACCTGGAAGCCCTCACGACGGCCGCGGCCGCGCTGCGGGTGGCGCCCGACTTGGCCAGCATGCAGCCCATCATCCTCGGCCAGCTGCAGAGGCTTCTGGACGCAGTAGGCGCCACGCTCACGCTGCGCGAATCCGTCGGGGGTGACAACGTCACCGTTTTCTCCAGCGGTGTGTGGGAGCCGGTCGCCGGCCTGCGCCTGCCGGCCGGAACAGGGATCGTGGGGAAGGTGATCGAGTCCGGGGTTCCCAGGGTCAGCGCCGATATCCGCAGAGACGCGGACCTGGCGCGACCCGAGCTGGTGCGGGACATCCCGGCCATCGCCTGCGTGCCGCTCACTGTGCAGCAGGAGACGATCGGCTGCCTGATGGTCGGCCGCCGGGTGCCGTTCCGTGAGGAAGATGTGCGCCTGCTGACCGCCATTGGCGAAATGGCCGGCGCGGCGCTGCATCGGGCGGGAATCATGGAAACGCTGGAAGCGCGCGTGGCGCAGCGCACGCGCGAGCTCGAGCAGGCGAACACCCAGCTGCAGGAGCTCGACCGGCTGAAGACCGAGTTCGTCTCCAACGTCACCCATGAGCTGCGCACGCCCATCACCAACATCCTGCTCTACCTCGACCTGCTGCGCCTGTCGCCCTCGGCCGACAAGAGCGCTCACTACATGGGGGTACTCAAGTCCGAGTCCGTCCGCCTGGGGCGGCTGATCGAGGATCTGCTGATCCTCTCCAGGCTGGAGCGCGGCATGATCGGGCTGGAGCTCGAGCCGCATCCGCTGGATGCTCTGCTGGCCGAGGTGCTGGTGGCGCAGCTGCCCACCGCCATGGCGCGCGCGGTGCAGGTGACCCACGAGCCGAATCTGAGCCTGCCGGTGGCGCTGGTCAGCCGGACGCAGATCCTGCAGGTGTTCACCAACCTGGTCGCCAATGCCATTGCCTACACCCACAGCGGTGGCCATGTGCGCCTCTCGACCGTCGGCCGGGCCGTGGAAGGCCGGGAGTTCGTCGGCGCACGCGTCTTCAACGACGGGCCGCCGATTGACAGCGAGGACCTGCCGCACATCTTCGAGCGCTTCTACCGCGGCCGCACCGGGAAGCAATCCGGCCAGCCGGGGACCGGGCTGGGGCTGGCGATCTCGCGCCAGATCGTCCAGCAGCACGGCGGCTGGATCGAGGTCGAGAGCGGCGCCGATGGAACGACTTTCAGCGTTTGGGTCCCGGCCGCGGCGGGCTGATCGGATGGCGAGTGCCTCGGATGGAGTTCGGAGGGCAGGGGCACGTGGAGACGGGCTGTCCGCAGGGCGAAGGCTGTGACAGGGCGGACCGGGGATCGCAGGTGGGTGGAGGTGTCAGGGTGAATCCCGTGGATGTGCTACTGGTTGGGGAGCCCCGGGCTATGGCGCGCCTGCGCCGTTCTCTGCGCGGCGGACAGCCGGCCCTGCGTGTCACCGTTGCCCGGGATCCAAAGTGGATCGAGACCGGCCTGCGCAGCAAGCGCATGGCGGTGGCCGTCGTTCAGCAGGCGCAAGGCTGGGACGGCGAGGAGTCGCCGGAGCGACGCATCCGCGAGCGCTGGCCGGGGTGCGCCGTATTGGGCTGGGTCGAATCCGGCCGCACCCCTCCGCAGGCCGAGGCGGCGCGGGCCGCCGGGCTGGACGGCCTGCTGTTCGAGGACGGCAGCACCCCCGAGGCCCTGCGGCTGCAGCTGCACCTGGCCGCCGCCCGCGCCGCCGAGTGGGCCGAGGCCCTGGAGGCCCGGGCGCGCTACCGTTCGCTCTTCGACCACGTCCCGGTGGGGCTTTACCGCACCTCGGCGCGGGGCGACATTCTGGAGGCCAACGCCGAGCTGGCGCGGATGCTGCGCTACCCGGACCGCAATGCGCTCCGGGCGCTCAAGGCCTCCGGGCTGTACGCCAGGAGGCGCGATCGCAAGCGCATCCTCGACGGACAGCGCGACGAATCCGTCCTGCATGCAAGCGAGGTGGAGCTGCGCCGGTCGGACGGCGAATCCCTGTGGGTGGAGGACCACGCCCGGCCGCTGCGCGACGCGTCCGGGGAGATCATCGCCTACGAAGGCTCCCTGCTGGATGTCACCGAGCGGCGCCGGCTTGAGCTCGAGCTGCGCGCTTCCGAGGAACGCTTCCGCGCCCTGGTGCAGAACGCCAGCGACGTCATCGCCGTGCTGAACGAGCGAGGCGAGTTCCGGTACCTGACCCCATCGGCGGAGCCGCAGCTGGGCTACCGGCCGGACGAACTGATCGGGCACAGCGGCTTCGACTTCGTCCATCCGGCGGACTTGGAGGTCGTCCGGCACGCGTTCGCCGAGGTCTTGCAGCGCTCCAATCCGGGGACACCGACCGAGTTCCGCTTCCGCCACCGGGACGGGCACTGGATCGACGTGGAGGCGGTGGCCCGCAACCTGTCGCACCAGCCGGGCGTGGGCGGAATCGTGCTGACCACGCGCGTCATCACGGAACGCAAGCAGGCCGAAGCCGAGCTGCGCGAAAGCCGACGCCGCCTGAGCACACTGCTCGGCAACCTGCCGGGCATGGCCTACCGCCGCCGCAACGATCCCCAGTGGACAATGGAGCTCGTCAGCGAAGGCTGTCTTGAGCTGACCGGCTTCCCGGCTGTCGATCTCCAGGCCAATCGCGTGGTGAGCTACGCCTCGCTCATCCAGCCCGAGGATCTGGTCGCGGCATCGCAGGCGGTGCGGGCGGCCGTCGAAGGCGGGCGGCGCTTCCAGCTCAGCTACCGCATCCTCACAGCCGCAGGGGACCAACGCTGGGTCTGGGAGCAGGGAGGCGCCGTCGGCACCGCCGCCGACGGCACGCCGATGATCGAGGGTTTCATCGCCGATATCACCGACCGCCGGGCAGCCGACGATGAGCTCCGGGCCTCGCGAGCCTGGCTGCAGCACATCGTCGAGGCCGTCGATGACGTGCTGGTGGTCTACGACGCCGAGGGGCACTATGTCGATGTCATCACCGGCGACGCCTCGCTTCTGATGCGCCCGGTCTCCGATATGCTCGGTCGGACCGTGGCCGAGGTTCTGCCGGCCGAGATCGCCCAGCGCTTTCTCACCGGCATCCGCATCGTCGTCACACAAGGGGCGTCCTACGAGTTCGAGTATCCGCTCGACCTGCCTCGCGGCGTGCGTTGGTTCCGGGCGCGCGGCCGCCGGATTCGGGGGTCGGAGAGCGGCGGCCCGCTGACGCTGTGGTCGATCACCGATACAACCGAGCGCAAGGAGACCGAACAGGCGCTGCTGCGCCAGGGCCGCCAGCTCGAACTGCTGTCGCGCATCAGCCAGCAACTCAACACCGTGCTCGAGATCCCGGCCGTCCTGCGCACGCTGGTGGCCAGCGGTATGGAACTTGTGGACGCCAGCGCCGGCACGGCCGGGGTGTGGACCGGCGAGGTGATGCGCTTCAGCGAGTACAACCGCGACGGATTGCTGGAGCCGATCGACTCGGCCCTGCCGCCCGGCGAGGGCGTCCCCGGCGTCGTGGCGCAGACCCGCAGCAGCTACCTGGCCAATGACCCGCACGCCGACGCCCTCCTGGCCTCGGCCGGGAAGGACCTGGGCATCCGCAATCTGATCAACGTGCCCATCATCAGCCGGGAGGGAGCGTTGCTCGGCTGCCTGGAAGTGCACAACCGCCGCCGCGGAGAGCCGTTCAACGAGTCGGATGTCTCGATCCTGGAGGGGTTGGCCGCCAACGCCGCCGTGGCGCTGGAGAACGCTCAGCTGCTCGCCGAGCGGCTGAGCGCCGAGGAGGAACTCCGCCAGATCAAGGAGTTCAACGAAGACATCGTGCTGAGCATGGGCGAAGGTATCCTGGTCCAGGACCGCCTGGGCGCCTTCACCTTCGTCAATCCGGCCGCGGCGGCCATGCTCGGCTACGCGCCCGATGAGCTGCTGCAGGCCCCCTGGACCCAGATCGTCCCGCCCGACCAGCATGCTATCGTCACCGCCGTCGATGCCGACCGGGAGCGAGGGGATACCAGCCGCTACGAGATCGAGTTCGCGCGCAAGGACGGGACCCGATTGCCGGCGCTGGTGAGCGGCAGCCCGCGCTTCAAGGAGGGCCGGTTTGACGGCATGCTGGCCGTGTTTGCCGACCTCTCCGACCGCGCGGCGGCCGAACGGGCGCTGAGGGAATCCGAAGAGCAGTTCCGCAGCGTGGCCGAGCGCTCACCCAGCATGATCTTCATCAACCAGGCGGGGCGTATCGTCTACGTCAACGCCCGCTGCTCGGAGGTGATGGGCTACCAGCCCGAGCAGTTGCTGGCGCCGGAGTTCCACTTCGAGAGCCTGGTGGCGCCGGAGTCGCTGCCGATCGTGCGCCAGGCGTTCGCCCGCCACGCCCGGGGCGAGGACGTCGAGCCCTATGAGTACGGACTGATCACGCGTCCGGGCCATAGGCTGACGGTCATCAATGCCACCAAGCTCATCGCCTTCCGCGGACAGCCGGCCATCCTGGGCGTGGTGACGGACATCACCGAACGCCAGCGGGCGGAGGCGGCGCTGCGGGCGAGCGAGGCGCGCTTCCGGGCTTTCTTCGCCTACTCCGCCATGGGCATCGCCCTGACCGACGGCGAGGGCCGGGTACTCGAATCCAACGCCGCCTTCCAGGCGATCCTGGGCCAGCCGGAGGGGGCGGACCTGGGCCGGCAGGTGTGGGAGTGGATCCATGCGGAAGATGCCGGCCTAACGCGCAGCCTGTACGCGGACCTGTGCCAGGAGCGCAGGGGTCCCTTCCAGCTCGAGATCCGCTACCGCGACTCCTCCGGGCGCCTCACGCCCACGCGGGCAACGGTCTCGCGCATTCCCGGCGACGGCGATCAGACCACGGCCATCTGGATGGTCGAGAACGTAGCCGAGCGCAAGCGGGCCGAGGAGGCCGTGCGCGAGAGCGAGCGGCGCTTCCGCCTGCTGGTGGAGCGCGCCGCCGATGCCGTCTTCCTGCACGACATGCAGGGGGCCATCGTGGATGTCAACCAGCAGGCGTGCGAGAGCCTGGGCTACACCCGCGACGAACTGCTGAAGCTCGCCGTGCGCGACATCGAGGCCGCCGTCCCGGAGGACGCGCAGCGCGGGTTGTGGCGGAGCCTGACGGCCGGGGCGCCGCAGACGCTGCAGGGCGCCCATCGCCGCAAGGACGGCACCGTCTTCCCGGTCGAGCTGCGCGTGGGCAGCTTCGACATCGACGGCCGGCCGTACATCCTGTCGTTGGCGCGTGATGTCACCGAACGCCAGCGCGCCGAGGCGGCGCTGCGGGAGACGACCGAGATGCTCCAGGCGCTGGTCCAGGCGGCGCCCGTCGGCGTGACGGTCTTCGATCTGGATGGCCGGGTGCGCCTGTGGAACCCGGCGGCCGAGCGCATCTTCCGCATCTCGGCCGAGCACATCCTGGACCGGGGGCTGGAGGCGCTGAGCGACCTGCAGCCCGAAAACGTAGCGGCGTTCGCCGACGTGCTCCAGGAGGTCCTGCAGGGCCGGCCGGTCTCGGACGTGGAGGTGAAGGCCATTCGCTCTGATGGGGTCCCCGTCGACGTGGCCATCTCGGCCGCGCCGCTGCGCGATTCGGAAGGCAACCTTCGGGCGCTTATGGGCGTGCTGGAGGACGTCACCGAGCGCAAGCGGGCCGAAGCCGCCATCCAGCGTCATACCCGCGAGCTGGCGGTCCTGTACGAGACCTCCCTGGACGTGGCCCGCCGCAGCGACGTGCTGGAGGTCCTGCAGGTGATCGTCGATCAGGCCGCCCGGCTGCTGGGCGCCGAGATGGGCGGCATCTACCTGATGCGCGACGACCGCCCCGAGCTCGAGTTGGTGGTCATCCACAATCTGCCAGTTCAGTATCGCGGCGTCCGCTTGGCCATGGGCGAGGGACTCTCGGGCAAGGTGGCTCAGACCGGCGAGGCGCAGGCGGTGACGAACTACGCCACCTGGGATGGGCGATCGGCAACCTACGAGGGGGAGGTCTTCCGGCGCGTGGCGGCGGCGCCGCTCAAGCGGGCCGGCAAGGTCATCGGGGTCATCGACGTCACCGACGACACCCGCACCGATCCCTTCGAGGCGGACGAGCTGCGGGTGCTGCAGCTCTTCGCCGACCAGGCCGCCATCGCCCTGGAAAACGCCCGGCTGTTTGAGGAGACCCGCCGCCGGGCGGCGCACCTGGAGGCCATCACGAGCGTCGCTGCCGGGTTGCGCGCCGCAGGCCGCCGCGATCGGATGATGGCTGTCATCCTGGTGCGGCTGCAGGAGCTGGTCGGCGCCGAGGGCGCGCTGCTGGCGCTGGAGGACCGGGCGACGCGCGAGATCGTCGTGCCTGAGGCTTCGGGGGCCTGGTTGTCCTTGACAGGCGTGCTGCCTCACGGGGCGGCCGGGATCTTCGCCGATGTGATGGCCGGTGGAACGCCGGCCTGGGACGTGAGTCCGGGCTCGGAGGCGTGGAACGACCTGCCGGCGCCGGTGCGCGAGCTTCCGGCCGTGGCGCTGGTGCCGCTGGTCGAACAGGAGAAGGTTGTCGGGCTATTCGGCGTTGGCCGCCGGGAGCCTTTCGGCGAGGCCGAGCGCGGCCTGCTGCTGGCGCTGGCGGAGGTCGTGGGCAGCGCCCTGCATCGGGCGGACGTACTCGAGACCCTCGAGCAGCGCGTCCAGGTGCGCACCCGCGAGCTGGCGGAGGCCAACGAGCGGCTGACCGAGCTCGACCGCCTGAAGAGCAACTTCGTCTCCAATGTCTCGCACGAATTGCGCACGCCAATCACCAACGTCCTGCTCTACCTCGATCTGCTCCAGCAGCCCGGCCGGGAGGAGCGCCGCCCGACGTACCTGCAGGTGCTGCGGCACGAGTCGGAGCGGCTCGGCCACCTGATCGAGGACCTGCTGACGCTGTCGCGGGTGGATCAGGAAGCGCTGAAGATCAGCCGGGAATTGCGCTCCCTCGACCCGCTCCTGGGCGAGGTCGCTGCGGCGCATCGGGCGCGGGCGCAGGCCAAGGGCGTTGCGCTCACGCTGGAGCCGAACCCGGACGTGCCGCCGGCCTGGATGGGCTACCAGCCTATGATCCAGGTCTTCAACAACCTGGTGGCCAACGCCGTGGCCTATACCCAGCCCGGCGGGTCCGTCACCCTCGGCAGCCTGGTGCGTCGGTCAGCGCAGGGCGAGACTCAGGTAGGCGCCCGGGTGTGGAATGACGGTCCGCCCATCCCGCCCGAGGATATCCCGCAGCTCTTCCAGCGTTTCTTCCGGGGGCGGACCGGGCGCGAGTCGGGCGAGCCGGGCACCGGCCTGGGCCTGTCCATCTGCAAGGAGATCGTCGACCGCCACGGCGGGCGAATCGATGTCGTCAGTTCGGAGGAAGGGGGGACAAGCTTCACCGTGTGGCTGCCGATCGGTGTGGAGGGCTGAGGCATCCTGGGGTACCCGGGTCCTGGCAGGCTGAGGGCGTCGCCGGATTGCCACGCTGTCCTGGGGACGGTATGATAGGAGCGTCTGCGAGGCTGTGTCCCGTGCAGGGGGCGGGATGCCCCGGCCAGCGGGGTAAGCCCTGGCCTTGCGAATGGCGGCCGCCTTGACCCATCCTGCTCGTTCCCTCCCGCTCCTGCGCCCACGTTTCCTTCGCCGCGCCCTTCTTCTGGGCGCGGCGCTTACGTCTGCCGCAGCGCTGCTCGTCCCTGCGCCGGCGGCGCTGGCGCGCCCCAACCTGGCGCCGGTCCCGGCCGTCTCCATCGGAGTGGCCTCGCAGATTCCGCTGGGCGAGTCGTTCTCCTTCACCGTCACCTTCGACAACACCTCCGGCAATCCTTCCGATGTCGGCTACGGCCCGATCCTCGACCTGATCCTGCCCATCAACGGCGCCGACGGCAGCGCCGGCACGTCCACACCCGATGGCATCACCTTCACCGGCGCCACCTACCTGGGCGTGCCGCTGACCTCCACCGTCCTGCCCTTCCCCGACGC
>DYJB01000207.1:0-1886 GCA_020723365.1 Candidatus Aquidulcis sp.
TCAGGCTCGCGGTGACGATCCCGGCCGAGAGGGTCAAGGCGTCTTCTGCCGCCGGTGCCTCCAGCTGCAGCGCCAGGTGCTCCGCGCGCCCGCGCATCAGTTCGGTGGGAAGGTCGAGGTGAACGGCGGAAGCCGGCACGGACGCGCCGGGCAGTGTCGAGCCCTCCGCCGGGCGCGTGCCCTCAGCGTCCAGTGGGGCAGCGTTGATGTCGATCCGGATTGTCTGGCGCGGCGAGGGCCAGGCGGCGCGCAGGCCGAGGGCGACCGACGCCGCGAGTCCGATCGATCCCAAGGCAAGCAGCAGGGCGCGGCGCCGGAGCATGCGCGCAGTATACCGCGCCGCGTTGCCCGGCGAGGGGGGCAGTGATAGACTGTTCGCCATCCATCCAGGGGGAGGCACGCATGCCGTCCTATCCGGCGGAGCCGTTCCGCATCAAGGTCGTCGAACCGATCCGCAGTCTCGACCGCGCCCAGCGCCTGGCGGCGATGAGAACCGCCGGCTACAACGTCTTCGGCCTGCGCTCGGATGACATCTACGTCGACCTGCTGACCGACTCCGGGACCGGCGCCATGAGCGACCGCCAGTGGGCGGCGATGATGCTGGGCGACGAGTCCTACGCCGGAGCGCGCTCGTTCTATCGCCTCAAGGAGGCCATCGGGTCCATCTTCGGCTTCCGGCACTTCGTCCCCACCCACCAGGGAAGGGCGGCCGAAAACATCCTTGCCAAGGTGCTGATCCAGCCCGGCCAGTTCATCCCTTCCAACACGCACTTCGACACCACCGAGGGGAACATCCTCGATCGCGGCGGACGCCCGACGAACCTGGCGATTCCCGAGGCGGCGGAGGCCTCCAACCCGCACCCGTTCAAGGGCAATATGGACCTGGCGCGGCTGGAGGCGTTCATCGAGCGCGTCGGGGCGAAGGCCATCCCACTGGGCATGATGACGGTGACGAACAACGGCGTCGGCGGCCAGCCTGTGTCGCTCGAGAACCTGCGCCAGGTCAGCGCCATCTACCGCCGGCACGGCATTCCCTTCTTCCTGGACGCCTGCCGCTACGCCGAGAATGCCTTCTTCATCCAACAGCGCGAGCCCGGGTGCGACAAGCTCACGGTGCGCGAGATCGCCAGGCAGATGTTCGCCCTGGCGGATGGAGCCACGATGTCGGCCAAGAAGGATGCCATCGTCAACATGGGCGGCTTCCTGGCCATGAACGACGATGACCTTTTCCAGAAGGCGTGCAACGAACTGATCCTGCGCGAGGGTTTCCCCACCTACGGGGGCCTGTCCGGTCGGGATCTCGACGCGCTGGCGGTCGGGCTGTACGAGGGGTTGGACGAAGCCTACCTGGCCTACCAGGTCGGGCAGACGGCCTACCTGGCGCAGCGCCTGCTTGACTTCGGCGTGCCGGTGATCCAGCCGCCCGGCGGACATGCGGTGTATATCGACGCCGGGGCGTTCCTGCCGCACATTGGGCGCGACGAGTACCCGGGGCAGGCGCTGGCGGTGGAGCTCTATCTCGAGGGCGGCGTGCGCTCCGTCGAGTTGGGGTCGGTAGCGTTCGCCCGTAAGGATGAGCACAGCGGAGAGATGGTCTACCCGCTGATGGAGCTGGTCCGCCTGGCGCTGCCGCGCCGCACGTACACGCAGGCGCACCTGGACTTCGTCGCCGAGACGATGGGGCGCATCGCCGCCCGCAAGACCGAAATCCGCGGCTACCGCATCACCTACCAGCCGCGGCTGATGCGACACTTCACGGCGCGCTTCGAGCCGCTCTGAGTCCGCTCGGCGGCATCCAGCGTGCGTTGGCCGGCAGGGCGGAGCCGTCGGCCGATGGCCTCCGCCTCCGCCCCAGCGGGCCATGCCCGCCGGGGGCCTCGAACCGG
>DYJB01000207.1:1896-4334 GCA_020723365.1 Candidatus Aquidulcis sp.
CCCCGCCACCAACGCGTAGGGGCACGGCATGCCGTGCCCCTACCAGTTCGCCTCGTTCTCGCCGGGCGTCCTGACTACACCCCAGGCGCGCGCCTGGCGTCCTCGATCGCCTTCTTGACGTTGACGAACGGCAGGAGGATCAGCCCCATGACGAAGAAGAAGATCAGCGACAGGATCGCCGGCCGCAGGCTGCCGAAAGCCTGGTTCATCAGGCCGAAGAGCAGCGGCCCCGTCCACGACGTGCCGCGCTCCGAGACTTCGTAGAACGAGTAGAACTCGGCCTCCTTGCCGGCCGGGATCATCTGGGCGAACAGGCTGCGGCTGATGGCCTGGCTGCCGCCCATGACGACGGCGATGAAGGCGCCCAGGATCCAGAACTGGAGCACGCGCGTCTCGCCCTGCAGGCCGCCGTAGGCGTAGATGACAACACCCGCCCAGATGACCAGGCTGATCAGGATCGACCGCTTGGCGCCGACCCAGCCCGCCAGCTTGCCCCACAAGAGCGCGCCGCCGAAGGCCACGAACTGGATCATCAGGATGATGACGATCAGCGTCGACTGGTCGAGCTCGATGCCTCCGCGCACGATCGGCGCGGCGGCGAAGGTCGCCGAGACGGCGATGACGGTCTGAATGCCATCGTTGTAGAGGAAGTAGGCCAGCAGGAACTTGAGCGTCTCGGGGAAGTGCCTCAGCTCGCGCAACGTGCCCATCAGTTGCCTGAAGCCGACGCTCACATAGCCTTCGCCAGGCGGAAGCGTGCGCCGGGCATGACGCGCCCGCAGCCGAGTCCAGGTGTAGAGCGACCATCCCAGCCACCAGACTCCGGCGGAGGCCAGGTTGATGCGCACCGCCAGGTCGGTGGGCACGCCCAGCGTCTCTCGGAACTGGTAGAAGGCCAGGTTGAGGACGAGCAGCAGGCCGCCGCCCAAGTAGCCCATCGCCCAGCCGTAGGACGAAACACTGTCGCGCCGGTCCTCGGAGGCGATGTCGGGCAGGTAGGAGTTGTAGAAGACCATGGCCGCGCCGAAGGCCAGGTTCGCCAGGATGAAGAGCAGCCCCCCCAGCCACCACGTCTCCGCCACCGTGAAGAAGAGCAGGACGGTGGCCACTCCGCCGATCGCGGCGAACAGGCGCATCATCTGTTTGCGCAGGTGCGAGTAGTCGGCGATGGCGCCCAGGATCGGCAGGAAGAGCACCTGCAGCCCGACGGAGATGGAGACGCAATACGGGAGGAACGAATCCGGTGCGATGGGGATCCCACCGAGGCGCGCCATCCCGTCGCTGTAGGCCTTGGCCGCTTCGGCCGCCAGCGAGGCCAGGTAGGGGCCGAGGAAGACCGTGCCGACGGTGGTGCTGAAGGCGGAGTTGGCCCAATCATAGAAGGCCCAGCCACGGATCTCGCGCTTGTCGTTGACCGGTGCGGCCGTCTGCGCGGCGGCGCTGGCACTCATGCTCACCTCCACCAAGGGTCGGGGATGGCCGGAAACGGCCCGGCCTCCCCATTATCGGCCCGATGCCCCCACAGCAGAAGCCTGTCTACGGACGAATCGGCCCCATGGCCGCGAAGGAGTCCTTCGGCGCCCTGCCGACCGCCGCGCTCGGGATCCTCCCCGGGCGAGCGCCTCCCCGCCGCGGGCGGACATCCCAGAACGCCGAGCCCGGCCCTTTGCGGGCCGGGCTGAGGTCACAGCAGCTGACTCACCTTCATGGTGAAGTCCGGGAGCGCCTCCAATCGAGCCGCCGGCGGGGTCGCCGAGAGGATGACGATGACACCCGGCGAGACCCGGTTTTCATTGCGGGTGCAGCCACCCTGCCCACGACGGCCGCTTCCGCGTTTCGGAGCGATCGAAGCTCCGAATGTCAGGGGCCGAACCCGCCGGCAACCGGAGCTGTCTGGGCTGCCAAAGCCTCACTACCACGTCGTCCAGTCGAACTCCATGCTGAGCATCTCGGTATCCCGCACCTTGATCCACCCGAACTTTCCGTCGGTCGTCTTGTAGCAGTACCAGCGGTTCTCCGTCGGGTCGAAGGTGTCGTTGTCCAGGCTGGCGTCACGGCAGTCGCTGAAGGACGGCTCAGCGTTGAAGCGCGCGCTGAACGTGGCCGAATTGCGCGGATCGATCTCATCCTGGCTTAGCAGCTCGTAGTCGTACTGGAAGTCCGCCCCGCCGCTGCCGCAGCCGACGGCGGCGCCGGTGTCGAGATTGAAACAGCCATTCGTCGCCAGATCCATGCCGGTCCCCGAAGAGGAAATGATCGGGAAGATGGGGATCATCGGGATGGGCACCAGCAGCAGGAACGTCTCGGCCTTGATCTTGACCCAGAAGGCGGTATTGCCGTCGGCGCCGATGCCGAACAGCACGCCGGACGGGTTCCGCAGCTTGAAGAAGCCCTGGTAGGTGCCGGCATCGGCCGGCGCCTTGAGCGTGACCGAGACG
>DYJB01000208.1 GCA_020723365.1 Candidatus Aquidulcis sp.
GCCCCAGCGACAATCCCAGCTTCTGCATGAAGACGAAGAAGCCGTAGAAGACTCCCTCGCGCCGCTGGCCCGTCTCGAGCTCATCCTGCTCGATCACGTCCGGGATCATGCTCCAGGGGATGATGTAGCCGATGCTCACCCCGGCGCCGGCCAGGATGGCCAGCGCAAAGAGCAGCGGCATCTGTCCGGGCTGGACGAAGAAGAGCAGCACACACACGACGATCCACACGCTCATGCCGATGTAGTAGGTGCGCTGCTTCCCCTGACGCTGGCTGACTTGCGTCCAGATCAGGACGAAGACGAAGGATGAGAACTGCACGGCCAGGATCAGCAGCCCGAACTGCGCCTCGGCCCCCATCCAGTAGCGCACGTACAGGATCAGGTTGTTCTGCACGAACTGGATGCTGAGCCAGGAGAGCAGGTAGATGACCGTCACCAGGACGAAGGCCCGGTTGCGGAAGGCGATCTTCAGGCCCTCGAAGAAGCCCGGGCCGGCGGGCCGCGCCTCCTTGTAGTGGACCTCGCGTGTGAAGGCGAAGGTGATCCAGTTCGGCACCGTGATGAAGACCGCCCACACGGCGGCGCTCACCATGTAGCCGATGCGTACGCTGGGGAACAGCCCCACCAGGATGGTGTGGAAGAAAGCCGCCAGCACGCCCCCCAGGATCGAGAACGACATGCGGTAGGACGACAGGCTGGTGCGCTCGTCGTAGTCGTGCGTCAGCTCGGGCGTGAGCGCAGCGTAGGGGACGTTGATGGCGGTGAAGGCGGAGTCGAGCAGGATGGCGACGATCAGGTAGTAGACGAACTTTCCGGCGTCACTGAAGGGCGGGACGGTCCACTGCAGGAAGAAGAAGACACCGAAGGGAACGGCGGCAAAAAGGAGCCAGGGCCGGCGGCGGCCCCAGCGCGAGCGCGTACGGTCCGAGAGCATGCCCAGGAGCGGGTCGTTGACGGCGTCCCAGATCTTGACGATCAGGAAGATCGTCCCGGCCATCGCCGGCCGCAGGCCGGCAACATCCAGGAGGAAGGCGTTCAGAAAGAAGCCGTTGATCGCCGTGGCGATAGCGGCGCCCAGGTCGCCGGCGCCGTAGGCCAGCTTCGTTGTGCGGGAGAGCTTCTCAGCGAGCGAAGATGCGGTCACGGTTTCTCCTTGTACGGTCGGGTTGCCGGACGGCGCCTGGAAGCGGTCCCCGGCGGCCGGGCGAGCCGGGGGACGAGGCGTCCCCAGCGCGATTCACTCTGTTGCTAAACCCCGCGGCCTGTCCACCGCCTCGGGCAGCGCCAGTCCAATGGACTCGGGGCTCAGCTCCCACGCCTGGCGGAAATCCGGCGGCGCCTCGCCGTAGGCCGCCTGGTGGTGGCGACGAAGCCGCTCATGCTCGAAGAGCAGGTCGGTGAGCAAACGCATGCGCCGGCGCTCCTCCGGGAAGACGTAGTTGTGCGTGTCGAAGAGCAGGCGCAGCAGGTTGGGGCGTGGCGGCAGGTTGTAGGAGTGGCCCTCCGGCTCGTCCAGGTGGATGTTCAGCAGGTTGACCAGGTGATCATCCATACAGGCCACGAAGAGCGCCGGGTCGTAGAAGGTGCCGCCGCCGTCACGGTACTGCTGACCGTTGAGCTCGGCGGGCTGCACGTAGGTGTTCATGCTCCAGCCGGCGATCAGGGCGTCCACGATCGGGGTGTTGACCGGTGACCACTCCCGGTCGCCGAAGAGCATGCGCCGCGCCGGCCGGCTGGGCCCCAGGAAGTCGGTGTAGCCGTCGCCGCGTGCCGCTGCCACTGTGAAGGGCAGCTCGAGGTCGTCGAAGGTCAGCGCTTCGGGGTGAGCGGTTGCGGTGTAGGCACGCAGCCGCTCGAGGAAGAACGCCCGCAGCGGTCCCAGGTTCGACCAGCCCTGCCAGAAGCGCATCGGGTTGAGGTTGATGGATGCAATTCGCCTGGGCTCGACGGCGGCAACGAAGGCCTCCAGGTCGCTAAGCGCCGATTGCGCCGCGGGGAGGAAGGCGCCGGGACGGCGGGCGGCGGCCAGCTGAACGGCATGGAAGAAGCCGTTCAGCACGCCGGCCGAAACGCCGTAGACCATTCGCACCTGCCCGCCGCCGCGGGCGAACCCGGCGTCGACGTGCCGCGTGGTTACCAGCCCGGCCAGGATTCCGGAGAAGCCTCCGGCGCCGTAGATCACGTTCGCCATCAGCGCATCCTTGTTCTCGGAAGACTGACGCATGTTGGTGAAGGCTTCCGTGCTGCCGATGTAGGGCAGGTCGACATGCCCGACGAGGGGAGCGGCGGCGGGGTCGCCCGGGCCCGGCGGGCGCGCCATCAGCTCGGCATGCCGGCGGCGCAGGTCGAGGTAGTGGGCTGCCAGCAGCGTCTGGTTGCGCTCGTTGGACGAGTGCATGATGAACGACGACGTGATCCAGTTCAGCTTCCAGGGCCGGATGGGGGCATGCGGACGCGTGCGAACGATGGCTCGCGGTTCGCCCGCCTCCAGGTCGCTGACGATGGCCCCGGCGTCGACGATCGCCGGGCGGGCATCCCGCAGCCAGGCGCCTCCGCCGCCTCGGGCGCGGACCCAGGCCGGCTCGGTCGAGAGCAGCGTGCTGAGCGCCGCCATCAGCGCCTCGGCGATGGGCGCGTCGCGCGGCGGGCCGACCCGCACGGCGTGGTACTGGAACTGCAGCCGGTCATCTTCGGGGCCGAGCAGCGTGAAGGTCCCATCGCCATCCATGCAGCCCAGGTACAGAGCCACACCCAGCTCCGAGAGCCACGCGTCGTCCCCTGCTCCGTAGGCGCGCAGCCGCTCGTCCAGCCAGCGGCGCAGCGGGCGCAGGTTGTAGGGGCCGTACCAGGGATTGAGATTGCGGGCGCGCAAGTCCCCGCTGGAGGCGCGGCGCAGGAAGCCGCCGAACTCGTCAAACGCCTGTGCGGCGCCGGACCAGCGGCCGGGATGACGGTGCGCCGCCCAGCTCAGCCCGGCGCCCAGGGCCAGCCATGCGCCCCCACTGACCCCCACGATCCTCCCGACGGACGCCGGGTCTCGCAGGAGAGGCGCGGCCAGGTCGAACTCGGCCAGCAGGCAGTCGATGTCGCCCAGCTTGGCGGCCTGGAAGATGAGCGTTCGTGGAGTCCCTGTGTGTCCTCTATTCACTGCCGACCCCCGAGCGTTTGGATGAGGCCTCGAGCGCAGCGTGGTCGCGGCGGGGGCGCGGGACGGGCCACTCGCCTGGACCTCCCGCCGCTAGTCATCGAGGTGCGTCACCTTGCGCCGCCGGTCCTTGGCGCCGGATCGCCTTCGCTTGCTTTCCAGGCGCCGGGAGCGGGAGGCGGCGGTCGGGCGGGTGGGGGTCCGCGGCGTCGGCGGTTCGGCGGCCGCGCGCAGCAGCTCAATCAGGCGGCCCAGCGCCTGGGCGCGGTTGCGTTCCTGCGATCGTTCGGCGCGAGCCGTGATCGTGAGCACGCCGTCGTGGTTGAGTCTGCGGCCGGCAAGACGCCGGAGACGGGAGAACACGTCCGGCGGCAGGTGGCGGCGCGCCACGAAGCGCAGCTGCGCGCTGGTGGCTACCTTGTTGACATTCTGCCCGCCCGGTCCCGCTGCTCGAATGAAGCGCCACTCCAGATCGGATTCGCTCAAGCTCAACCCGTTGCGAATGCGGATGCGGCGCGTGCGGCCTTCGCCCGTCATGACCGGGACCGCCGGCCCACAGATGCTGCCAGCCCGACTGTCGGCAGGGAAGCCCGCGACCGCGTGGCGGCGGCCGGCGCTTGCAGCGCGCCGGTGTTGCGGTTCGGCGCCGCCCAGGCGCCCACGGCGCGGGAGCGTGGACCGAAGTCCGGAGGCCGGTTCATCTGACCACAGCTCCGGGGTCTGCCGGCTCCGGCTCGCACACCACCACGATCAGCCGGCGCGGGCCGTGCACGCCGATGGTAAGGATCATCTCGATGTCGGCGGTGCGCGAGGGGCCGGTCACGAGGGCGAGGCTCGAGCGTTCGAGGAGCAGCGAGCGTCCGCCCCGGCCGGCCCAGTCGGCGAAGGTGGGATAGAGATCCCGCGCGTCGAGGATGGCGAGATGCGTGGCGGGCAGCAAGGAGGCGTCGAGGGCGCCGTGCGCGCCGCTTTCAATCACGATCGTGCCGGAGTCGGCCAGCGCCGCCACGGCGGGGGTCAGCCCGAGGGTTCCTTCGGCCTGCTCGAGCGTGGTGCACGCTTCACGCGCGCGGCCGGCGTGAGCGACGCGTCGGCGACAACGACGACCGGTTCACCGAGGTGGTCGAAGGCGACCTGGACGAGGGCCGCGAAGTGGTCGTCGGCCAAGCCGACCCCAACGAAG
>DYJB01000209.1 GCA_020723365.1 Candidatus Aquidulcis sp.
CGGGTGGGCAGGTCGGGGTGGTAGAACTCCGCCGCCAGGTTGATGTCGAGCTCGGCGCCGTACGCCATGCCGTTCCCCGCCGGCCCGATCTCCGGCGTGATCATCGCCTGCTCGGTGAAGGACGGCATGAGCACCGTCTCGCACGTGCTGAGCAGCGCCCCCACGACCGAGTCGGCCCCGCCAGCGATCGAACCCAACGCCGGCAGCGAGGCATGCACCAGCACGCGGCTGGTAGGCCGCATGCCCAGGGTGCGGAAGACCGTGATCAGGTCGCGGTAGGAGAGCTGCTCGTTGCGCATGACGGTCTCGGGCCGGGGCTAGCTTCCCTTCCAGCGGGCCGGGCGTTTCTCCTGAAAGGCGCGCATTCCTTCAGCCTGATCCTCGGTGGCGAAGAGGGAGTAGAAGCTGCGGCGCTCGTCGGCCACACCCTGCGTCAGGAAGCTCTCCTGCGCGTGGTTGACCATCTCCTTCCCGATGCGCACGGCCAGCGGCGCCCGGGAGGCGATCTCCTCGGCCAGCTTCAGAGCGGCAGACAGGTAGGCATCGACCGGGTGCACCTGGTTCACCAGGCCGTGGGCCAGCGCCTCGGCGGCGGTCAGCGTGCGGTTGTTCAGAACCATCTCCATCGCCAGCGCCTTGCCCACCTGGCGCGTAAGCCGCTGCGTGCCTCCGGCACCGGGGATGACGCCGATGGTGATCTCGGGTTGGCCAAAGCGGGCCGACTCGGAAGCGATGATCATGTCGCAGCCCATCGCCAGCTCGCAGCCTCCCCCCAGGCACCAGCCCGACACGGCCGCCACGACGGGCTTGCGGATCGATTGCAGCCGGTCGAAGGCGCCGATGGGATCGCCTTCCAGCATCTGCGAAGCGGAGCGCCCGGCCATCTCCTTGATATCCGCGCCGACCGAGAAGGCTTTGTCGCTCCCGGTGACGACCATGGCGCCGATGGCCGGATCGAAGTCGAGCGCCTGCAGCGCATCCATCAGATCCCGCAGCAGGCCGGCATGGAGGGCGTTGTGCGCCTCCGTGCGGTTCAGGCGCACCAGCCCGACGCGGCCGTGCGTTTCCTGGAGTACGAGTGGGTCGGCCATCGGTTCCCTCACCTCGCGGCCCGCAGCCGCGCCTCGAGCTGCAGCAGGTGCTCGTCGAAGTGCCCCACCGCTCGCTCGACCCATGTCTGCACGCTGCGCACTCCCAGCGCCGGATGCCGGCCGGTGCGCGACCAGGCCTGGGCGCGGTCGACAGGCAGTTCGGCGCGCAGCGCCTGGCGCGCTCGATCAACATCCTCGGCGATCCGGCTGACCGGCTCGCCCGGATCGTAGTGCTCGGCCATGAAGGCCTCGGCATCGAAATCCGCCAGCAGCGGGTTGGCTTTGGCCAGCAGCCGGTGGACGCGCGGGATGTAGGCCTGGATCTCAACGTCGCGCACGTGCACGGCCAGCTGGTGGGCCGACCAGCCGCCGTCCGGAGCCGGCTCGCTCAGCCGCCGGGCCGGGAAGGCCCCCAGCACGCTGCGGAAGGCGGCCACCTGCTCCGCATGGCGTCCCAACAGCCGCTCCCGGTAGGCCCACAACTCCTCCACGCCGCCCTCTAGCGCAGCACGGCGCGCAGCTTGAGGATGTGATCGGTGTGATCGCGCTCATGCCACAGCGTGCGGCGCAGCACTTTGCGCGCCGACCACATCTCACCGGAGAGGGCCACCACGCCGGTGCGCGACGACAGTGCTGGCAGCTTGTCGAGCAGATGCTCGCGCACGCGCGTCAGGCGCGGCATGACGTCCTCGGGAAGCTCGGCCCGCGGCAGCGCCAGCCCCAGACGATCCAGGTACCACAGGTCGGCGTTGGCCACGTGGCGCAGGATGCCCAGGATCGGCCAGCGCTCGCCGCTGAACTCCTTGGCCAGATCTTGCGGCGCCAGCCCCTCGACCGTCGCCAGCAGATCGGCGCGCGTCATCTCGAGCAGCCGGCGGTACTCGTCCAGTTCCTCCGCCACGACCGGCGGACGGTCGCTGGCAAAGAAGGCGTTGACCTCGTACTCATCCTCGTATGTCCAGGCGCGGATGACTTCGCTGACGGTCATCGGCCCGGCCAGCCCGGAAACGCGCATGCCGTGCCGCTGGCACCACAGGACGTAGGACTCGATGGCCGACGGCACGCCCTTGATGGCCACGTCCCGATCCTTGTGCGCGCTGAAGCACCCCGGCAGGTCCGGCACGTGGGCGATCCAGCGGCCGTCCATTTCTTCGGCGCAGACGATGTAGGCCATCGGGAACCTTCAGGATGGAAGGGATGAGGCAGACCCCGCGCCCGGGCGTCCCGCGGCGCGTGCGGCCTTCCTCCGGCGAAGGGAATTATACGCGCGCTGGGGCCGCGAATCGTCAGGCGGCCAGGTCAGCTTCCGGAGGCGCAGACGGCCGGCTCGCTTCCGGCCGCGGAAGCGCTCACGGCCACCCCCAGGTAGGGGCTGGGGTCGAGGGTGTTCCCGATCTCTAACTCGTTGCGAAAGCGCCCCTGGCCGTCATCCAGAACGATGGAGAAGTGCAGGTGCATGCCGGTCGGGTTATCCGGATCGGCGGAGAAGTTGCCCTGATAGCCGAGCAGCGTCCCGGCGGTCACGAACTGTTCGCGCGTGCCTGCCGGGAAGTCGTCGGCGATGTAGGAGCGGCCATCGGCATCCGCCATGTGGGTGTAGTACGTCCAGATCGTCCGGCCCGGCATGAGCGGGTCGGACGGGATGCGCACGATCACGGCCGAGCGCCACTCCGGCAGCCGGGTCAGGTAGCCGTCGTGGGCAGCCACCACGGGCGTCATGCCCAACCCGTCGGGGCCGGTCGGACCGAAGATGTCCAGGCCCTGGTGCTGGTGGCCAGGGTAGAAGGAGTCGCCCCACAGGAACCCGATCAGTCCGTCGGTCGGCATGACGAAGGGCGCCGTGCCGCAGCGCTTGCCGGCGCGCACGGCCCAATCGGCGTGCGCCTGGGGGTTCGACCAGTACTGACGCAACCGGCCCAGCCTGCCGCTGGTGGGGCGCAGCGCCCGGTAGGCAAGCCAGAGGGAGGCGGCGACGGCGGCCGTGACCGCCATCAGCACGAGCAGCGCGCCGAGGTTCAGGCGGCGCGGGCGGCGAGGCTGGAGGCGCAGCGTCATGCTCGGCTCAAGGCCTTCGGGATTCGGGAGCGGTCTCTCCCCGTCATGCGGCGCGGGCAGGGATCGGCCGCTCCTCTTCGAGGTGTTCGGCGAAGGCCAGGCTCACCTGGCGCGCGGCGAAGCCCATCAGGGCACGGCCCGCCTCGACGCCCTCGCTCGAGGTCATCGCCAGGCGCAGCGCCTCGGCATCCTCGAAGTAGAACTCATGCACCAGGTAGACCTCCGTCGGTCCTCTCGGCCCGCCGTAGGTGCGCGCCAGGGCCACGCGGCGCAAGCCGGGCATCTTCTCTGCCAGCGGCACGAACTCCTCGCTCCAGCGCTGCTCGAAGGCCGTTGGATCCTGAGGCGGGCGGAAGACCAGCATCAGTTTGTGCACGAGCCCATCACTCCCTTCCGCAAGGTGACTGTAAGGTGCAACGCAGCACCGGTTCTTCCACACCCGTCCGTTTTCAGCCTCACCAACCGCATCGCCGGCGGGATCGATGAGAATCCGTGACCCCAAGGGCCTATTGCGCGTAGGAAGAAGGTCCCATACGCTTGGGTTGTCATTGGCCCAATCTTTCTATCGTTGCTGGGGGCACTTATGTTTTATCGTCTGCCCCGCGGTCAGGGCCTGGTCGAGTATGCCTTGATCATCCTGCTCGTGGGGGTCGTGGTCATCGTGCTCGTGGCGCTCTTCGGCACGGCCGTGGGCAATATGTTCAGCACGGTGATCACCAACTTCTAGGCGGCGCCGGCAAGAAGGGGGGAGGCCGGCTGTCCCGCCTGCAGCTGGGCCGCAATCAAGTGGGCGATTTCGATGGCCGCCGTCGGCCGGGCGATGCGCCGGCAGGCCGCGGCTGCCTGCTGCAAGGCGGCCGGATCGCGCAGCCAGCGGTGCACGGAAGCCGCCGCCCGGTCGGCGCCGGGCGACCACGTCCCCACCCCTTCATCCACCACGTAGGTCACGTTGCCGTCCTCCTGCCCCGGAAGACGGCTGTAGAGCACCATGGGCAGGCCGGCATTGATCGCCTCGGTGATCGTCCCCGGCCCGGCCTTGGTCACCAGCAGGTCAGCCGCCTGCATCATGGTCGGGATGCGGCGCTCGAATCCGTAGATGCGGGTCGGGATCGGCCAATCCTGCGCCTCGAGGTCGCTCTTCAACCGGCGGTTCCGGCCGCAGATGACT
>DYJB01000210.1 GCA_020723365.1 Candidatus Aquidulcis sp.
CCCCGCCTGCGGCCGAGGAGCCGACGCCTGCGAAGGGCGCGAAGCCACGCACAACGGCGCGCACGCCGGGCGAGACACTCGCCGCGGCACGTCAGGCGCTCGCCGCCAACGACATCAAGTCAGCCGCCAAACACTACGGTGCGCTCGTCCGTCGGCGCTCGATGGTCAAAGATGTGATTGTGGACTTGAAGGTCGCCGTTCAGCGACTGCCGGATACGGCAGAGCTGTGGCAGGCGCTGGGCGATGCCTACATGAAGGCTGACATGCCGGCTGAGGCGGTCGAGGCCTACCGGCACGGCCTGGCCAATCTGTAACCAGGACTCGATTCGATCCCACGGACCGAACTCGGGGCCGTTTCCCCGAGTTCGGCCTTTTCAGGAGGCCGATTTGGAGCGCACACTCGTTCTGATCAAACCGGATGCTGTTCAGCGGGGGTTGATCGGTGACATCACGGCGCGGCTGGAGAAGCGCGGTCTGCGTCTGGTCGCCGCCCGCTTCCTGCGCGTCGACCGCGCGCTGGCGGAGAAGCACTATGCGATCCACAAGGGCAAACCGTTCTACGATGGCCTGATCGCCTACATCACGTCCGCGCCAGTGATGGCCATGGTCTGGGAGGGTCCGAACGCAATCGCCGCCGTCCGGCAGACGATGGGTTCGACTCGCCCGACGGAAGCGGCGCCGGGATCGGTGCGGCACGACTTCGGCCTGACGGTGGGCCGCAACCTGACGCACGCCTCCGACTCCCCGCAGACGGCGGCGGAGGAGATTGGGCTGTGGTTCACGGCGGCCGAGCTCGTCGAGTGGAGCCGCGACGTCGATCGCTGGGTCTTCGAGGGCTAGGCGCCGGTTCCGCGTCAGGGGGCATGACAGCGGCCGCTCAATCGAGCGGCCGCTCCGATTCTCGCGGGGGATCTCTCCGCACCCGTCGGCGGCGGAGGGATGCCGGCGGAGGCCATCAGGTGATGCGCAGGATGACGCGCCCTTCGTGCCAGAGCTCTTCCAGCCGGTAGAAGGAGCGCTGCGCCGGCGAGAGCAGGTGGACGATCACGCTGCCAAAGTCGAGCAGGATCCAGCCGCTGGAGGCGCTGCCCTCCGAGAGCGCCCTCCGGCCCACCCCAAGGCCCTTGAACCTGCGCTGCAGATCGTCAGCCAGGGCCTGCAGCGTTCGCTCGGAGAGGCCGGTGGCCAGCACGAAGTAGTCGGCGAACGTGCACACTCCGGTCAAGTCCAGCAGGAGTATGTCTTCGCCCTTCTTCTCGGCCAGGGCATCGGCCAGATCGCGTCCCAGTTCCAGCGGTTCGATGGCTATGCTCCCTCGGTCAAGGTGCCCGGCGGCGTCCGGATGAGCCTGGCTGCCGGCGGGGCGAATCGGGGCTACTGACAGCAATGCCGTACGCCTGTCCGCTCTGCCGCCGGAAGGCGGGGCATCCCCCGATGCACTCCGGCCTATTGTGCCTCATGACGCCGCCGCCAGCGCGGCCGAGTGCAGGCGAGTGTAGACCGCACCCGTCGGGCGCAGTTCACTGCGGTACAGGTGAACCATCTCGGCGGCCATCTCCCCGGCGGTCTCCGCCTCCGGGCCTCCCAGCGCCTGGCTGGCGAAGTCCACCGCCTCCGGGCCCGCCTCCCGCCGCACACGTCCCAGCGTCAGATGCGGGCTGAAGGTCCGCTTCTCCACCTCCAGGCCCAAGTCAGCGCATCCTGTGCGAATGGCCTTCTGGAGCCGCTGCAGAGACCCTGTGGGCTCCTGCAGCCCTACCCACAGGACGCGTGGCCGTCGCGGATCTGGGAAGCAGCCCAGGCCCCTTAGCCGAAGCCGGAAGGGGCCTTGAGCCGCGCAGACCCGATCCAGCATGGCGGCCAGGTCCGGCACGCGGGACGGCGGCAGGTCGCCCAGGAACTCCAGCGTCAGGTGGATCGAATCCGGCTGAACCCAGCGCATGCACTCCTGCCCCGGCAAGGACCGGAGTCGATCCAGGCGTGCGGCCAGCAGCCTGCGCACCTCCGCCGAGAGATCAATGGCGATGAAGCAGCGCCAGGTGGTCAAGCGGCCCGACTCACGGGGTGGTGGCAGGTCGGGTGGGGGCTGCGGCCATGCGGCTCAGTCCCTCCGGGGGCGTGGCTTCGAGGGCATGCAGCAGGGGACGTGCATCGGCGGGATTATAGCACGCCGGGCAGCGCCCCCTGACGCCGGCTCAGCGGGGCTGGACCGCGCCGGATGGGGCGACGACCATGCGCCGGCGTCAGGTAGAATCTTCGCGCACCGGGCGGGCTGCCCGGCGGTTCGATCCGGGGAGGGATGGGATGCTCAAGGAGTTCAAGACCTTCGTGCTGCGCGGGAACGTGCTCGACCTGGCGGTGGCGGTGATCCTGGGGGCGTCGTTCGGCAAGATCGTCAGCTCGCTGGTTAATGACGTCATCATGCCCCCACTCGGTTTGCTGCTCGGCCGGGTGGATTTCAGCAGCCTGTTCATCAGCCTCTCGGGCGAACCTTACGCCAGTCTGGCCAAGGCCCAGGAGGCCGGCGCAGCGACGCTGAACTACGGGCTGTTCATCAAGGCGCTGGTCGATTTCCTGATCGTGGCACTGGTCATGTTCCTGCTCATCCGGCTGGTGAACCGCGCTCAGCAGCTGCGCGCCCGGGAAGCCCCGCCGGCGCCGTCAACGAAGGAGTGTCCGTTCTGCCTGTCTTCCATCCCGCTGAAGGCCAGCCGCTGCCCCCACTGTACCTCGGAGCTCAAGGCCTGATCCGCACACCAAGCACAGGGCCCAGGAATCGGCAGGGGCGATGCGAACATCGCCCCTGCTGCACTCTCCCTGAGGCCTCAGGCCCGCTGGCGGTCGCCGGGTCCCTTGAGCAGCACCGTCGACAGGAAGAAGGACACCAGGCTGACGACGATCGATCCCCACACCGCCGGCCAGAAGCCATCCACGACGAAGCCGATGCTGAACCAGTTCTGGGCTATCCAGGAGGCCAGCCACAGCGACAGGGCGTTGATGACGATCAGGAAAAGCCCCATCGTCAGCACGATCAGTCCGCACGACAGGAAGGACAGCACCGGCTTGACCAGGACGTTGAGCACGCCCAGGATGGCTGCCATCACGAGGACGGCGGCGAGCCCTTCGCTGCCGCTCACCGAAATACCCGGGACTGCGGCAGTGATCAACCAGCTGAGGATCATTCGGCCTGTCGAGGTCACGATCGCACTCCTTCCCCGTGCCGCAGGCCCTCGAGCCTGCCGGCCGGACGCCACAGAATCAGGTCAGGCTGCATTCTACTCCCGCCGAGTTAGACCACCGTTAAGGTTTGCCTGCCCACGGGGCGAACCGGGCTCCCCTCTCCTGCTCCCAACGAGGCGGTAAAATCGGACTTGGGTGCCGCTGGTCTACGATCGCAGTCGAAAGGAGCATCCGTTGCCGCCCTCGGTTGTCGAGATCATTGCAGGACTCGGGCGCGTCGGGGCGTCCCTCCTGCTCCTCGGGACACCCCTGATCGCACTGGCCTCCCTCCGCCGCGGTTCGGCAAGGCACCTGCTTGCGCCGGTCGTCGTGGCCTGTCTCCTCGTTGGTCCCTTCCTGATCCTCGAGTTGGTGAATCGCCGCACGTATTCCGAGACCTTTCCCCTCCAGCTGTTCGCCATGATGTGGCTCATGGCTTTCTGCTTCGCCTTCATCTTCATCCCCACCACACGCAACCTGATGCCGGGCAGAACAGGCTCCGCCAATCCACTCGTCGTGCTCCCCGGCCTGGCATCCCTGTTCCTTCTGGCCTGGGGGTGGATTGCCCTGGTCAGCGACCAGATGCCCTGCTTCCTTGGCGTGCCGGTGTGCGACTGACCACGCGGCAGGTCGCCGTCCGCGCCGTTCCCGCATTGGCGGCACCCGACAACCCGCCGGGGCCCTGGACGATCGCCAGGACCTTCGACGGACATGGCGGGCGGTGCCCTCAGGGGTGCTTCTCCTGCCCGCCAGCGAGGCGCACAATCCTGGGGGATTGTTGGGGGGGCCGGCGGTCAGCCAGGCTCGAGGCCGCGGGGACCGGCCAGCGGCGCGCGCCGCCGTTCTGGAGGAGGCCGATGCAGGCAGGCTCCGTGCCGAAGGAGAAGCTGCGCGCGCCGGCAGAAACGCTCGCCCGAGTTGCCGGCAGGTGTCGGCCCGGCGGCGTTGGCGCTGTATGTCCGTCGATCGAGCCCTTGGATCTTGTTGGCGATGGGTGAGTGATGCGATCCCAATCCGGCAAACGGCCGCCAGCCAGCCCGCTCAGCCGCAGGCAGTTCCTGCAGCTGGGAGTGCTGG
>DYJB01000211.1 GCA_020723365.1 Candidatus Aquidulcis sp.
GTTCTTGAACTCGTTCCACTCGGTGCATACGATCACGGCATCACAGCCCTGGGCCAGCTCGTAGGCGTCCGGCGTCATGTGCAGGGCGGGCATCATGGCCGCCGCGTGCGGCATGCCCACGGGGTCGTAGGCGCGCACGCTGGCGCCTTCGGCCAGCAGGCTTTGGGCGATTTCAAGGGCGGGGGCCTCGCGCAGGTCGTCGGTGTTGGGCTTGAAGGTCAGGCCCAGCAGGCCGACGGTCTTGCCGCGCAGCGAGCCGAGCAGCTCCTGCGCCCGCTCGAGGATGCGCCGTCGGCTGTCGGCGTTGATATCCATGACCGCCTGGAGCAGCTGAGGGTGGCGTCCCTTCTCGGCCGCCATGTAGGCCAGGGCTTTGACATCCTTGGGGAAACACGAACCGCCGTAGCCCAGGCCGGCCTCCAGGAACGCGCGCCCGATGCGCGGGTCGTAGCCCATGCCGGAGGCGACTTCTTTGACGTCGGCGCCCAGCGCCTCGCAGATGTTGGCGATCTCGTTGATGAAGGAGATCTTGGTCGCCAGGAAGGCGTTGGAGGCGTACTTGATCATCTCCGCCGTGCGCAGGTCGGTAATCATGATCGGCGCCCGCAGCGGCAGGTCAAGCTGGGCCACCTTCTCGGCCGCCTCGGGGTCGAGCGACCCGAGCGCCGGATTCATGAAGTCCTCGATGGCGGAGCCCTCGCGCAGGAATTCGGGGCACGAGACGACGGCGAAGGGAATGGGCTTGGGCTGCGTAGCACGTAGGATGTCGGCCACCCAGTCGCCCGTGCCCACGGGGACGGTCGACTTGTTGATGATCACCATGGAGTGATCCATGGTGCGGGCGATGGCCTCAGCCACGGCGCGCACGTGCTGCAGATCAGCTTCGCCATCGACTCCGGAGGGCGTGCCGACGGCGATGAAGACGAACTCGGCCGTGCGCAGGGCCTGCTCGTAGGAGGTGGTGAAACTCAATCGCCCGGCGCGCACGTTGCGCTCGACCAGCTCCTCCAGCCCCGGTTCGTAGATCGGCATCTCGCCGCGTTTCAGGCCGGCGATACGCCCGGCGTCGATGTCCAGGGCCACCACGCGGTTGCCGAGATCCGAGAAGCAGGCGCCGGTGACGAGACCGACGTAGCCGACACCGACAACGGCGATGTCCTTCACAGGTCCTCCTTGGGAACGTCCTGCCGGGGCTGAATCGCGGGAATGATACCATGCCTTGTTTCCGACCTTTTCACTCGCAAAAGGTCATGCCTCCCCGGTGACACTCCTCACTTGCCGCAATTCCGACCTGCGGCGTAGACTATTGGATGAAGCTGACAACTCTTGTCTATTAGGCCAAGGATGGCCACCGGGGGAGGACCCATGCAGATCACGCGACAAGCCGATTACGCCGTTCGGGCCATCCTCTACCTGGCGGAGCAAGGGGACAACGGCCGGGCGCCCACCAGCCGCATCGCGCAGGAGATGCACATCCCGCCCTCCTTCCTGGCCAAGATCGTCTCCCAGCTCTCGGTGGCGGGGGTCGTTCAGACCTCGCGCGGGGCGCGCGGCGGCGTCTCGCTCGCCCGCGAACCCAAGGACATCAACCTGCTCGAGGTGATCGAGGCCATCGACGGGCCGATCACCCTCAACGAGTGCGTCCCCGACCGCAGCGCCTGCATCTTCGGCGATGACTGCCCCGTGCACGATATCTGGTGTGAGACGCAGAACAAGCTGGTCGAGCAGTTGGGCAAGGCCGATTTCGGAGCCTTGCTCAAGAAGAACGGCCGATCGTCCTGAAAAACCTCCTCGTCTGAGCGTGATGGGCGCCGGCGCCCTCCCCGACCTCGGGGGGATTGCCCGGCGCCTTTCGTTCTGCGAGACTGACATCGGGAGTGGAGGCGCCATGACCCGCGGCATCCCTGTCACCCGGGGTTGGGTGTTCGTCCTCAAGACCGGCGAGCCCGTGATCGACTGGGGTGACGGCCGGGTCCAGGACATCATGACCGGCGACTTCCTGCGCTATGACGAGAAGGACTTCGGCCGGCCGGTGCAGGACACCGATCTGGAGATGCTGCGCGCCAACGGGCGCGTCGATTCCTTTGATGCCCGCACCGTCTACCTGCGTCCCCTCCCTGAACCTCCCCGCACCACCATCGACTGACCCCGCCTCCGCCCACCTTGAGACCTGCCCAGGCCTTGGCCGCGTGCCTGGGCCGAGCCTATAATCCTGCCGTTCGCCAAGGAGGGCTGCATGAACGTGGCTGAAGCCATCCGCACCAAGCGGGCCATTCGGCGCTTTGCCGCCACCCCGCTGCCCGAGGCGGTCCTGGAGCGTATCCTGCGCGCCGGGCGCCGGGCCCAGTCGTCGAAGAACACACAGCCGTGGCAGTTCATCCTGGTGCGCGACGCCGAGCGGCTGCGCGCCCTGGCGCGCCTCGGACCCTACGCCGACCACCTGGCCGGCGCACCGGCGGCCATCATCTTGATCACGCCCGATCCGAAGCAGCGCTGGTCGATCCTGTTCGACGCCGGCCAGGCGGCTGCCTACATGCAGCTGGCAGCCTGGGAGGAGGGCGTGGGCTCGTGCCTGGCGACGATCTATGCCCTCGACGAGGCCCGCGATCTGCTGGGCTTCCCGCCGGACTGGGTGGCGCACGTCGGGCTGTCCCTCGGCTACCCGGCCGAAGCGGCGGAGCTGAGTCGGGCGCCGCGCAGCGGCGGCCGCAAGTCGACGGATGATCTCTTCCACAACGAGCAGTGGGGACAGAAGGCCTGATCGCCTGCGGGCGCCTACCCACGTGCAAAGCAGCCCGGCATCCGCCTCGACGATGGCTCCACCAGGATGATCCCGGAGGATGGCATGATGACACCCCGCGTGGTACGTGCCCCGCGCGGCCCCGACCTGACCTGCAAGAACTGGCTGATCGAAGCCGCTTACCGCATGCTGCAGAACAACCTGGACCCCCAGGTGGCCGAACGGCCCCAGGACCTGGTGGTCTACGGAGGCCGCGGGCAGGCGGCGCGCTCATGGGAGTGCCTCGATGCCATCCTCGATTCGCTTCGCCGCTTGGAGCCGGATGAGACACTGCTGGTGCAGTCCGGAAAACCGGTGGCTGTGTTCCGCAGCCACACCGACGCCCCGCGTGTCCTGATCGCCAACTCCAACCTCGTCCCGCACTGGGCGACGCAGCCGCACTTCGACGAGCTGGCGGCTCGCGGGCTGATGATGTACGGCCAGATGACCGCCGGCTCGTGGATCTACATCGGCACGCAGGGGATCCTGCAGGGCACCTACGAGACGCTCGGCTCACTGGCACGCCTGCGCGGCTGGCCGTCGCTCGAGGGTCGCTTTGTGCTGACGGCCGGCCTGGGCGGCATGGGCGGCGCCCAGCCGCTGGCCATTACGATGAACGGCGGGGTGGGATTGATCGTCGAGGTCGATCCGGCGCGGGCCCACCGCCGGCGGGAGACAGGCTACGTTGACCAGGTCGTCGACACGCTCGAGGAGGCCATGACGCTGGTCGACGAGGCGCGCCAGGCGCGCCGTCCGCTTTCGGTCGGGCTGATCGGCAACGCCGCCGACGTCTACCCCGAACTGGTCGTGCGCGGCGTGATCCCGGACGTGGTCACCGACCAGACGCCGGCGCACGACGTCCTCAGCTACGTTCCCCACGGGCTCAGCCTGGCGCAGGCGGAGGCGCTGCGGACCGGAAACCCGGGCGAGTACGAGCGGCGCTCGATGCAGTCGATGGCCCGGCACGTGCAGGCCATGCTTGCGCTGCGCCGCGCCGGGGCGGAGGTCTTCGACTACGGCAACAACCTGCGCCAGCGCGCCCTCGATGCCGGTGTCACGGACGCCTTCGAGTTTCCCGGGTTTGTCCCGGCCTACATCCGGCCGCTCTTCTGCGAGGGCAAGGGGCCCTTCCGCTGGGTGGCGCTCTCCGGCGACGAGCAGGACATCTACCGCACCGACCGCCGTGATGGAGCTCTTTCCGCAGGATGATCACCTGCGCCGCTGGCTGACGATGGCCCGCGACAGAATCCAGTTCCAGGGCCTCCCTGCGCGCATCTGCTGGCTCGGTTACGGTGAGCGCGCCCGCGCCGGACTGCGGTTCAACGAGATGGTCGCCCGCGGCGAAGTGCAGGCCCCGATCGTCATCGGGCGCGACCACCTCGACGCCGGCTCGGTCGCCTCGCCGAACCGCGAGACGGAAGGCATGCGCGACGGAACCGACGCCGTCAGCGATTGGCCGATCCTCAACGCGCTGATCAACGCCGTGGGGGGCGCCACCTGGG
>DYJB01000212.1 GCA_020723365.1 Candidatus Aquidulcis sp.
GCCTGATCCGAAAAGCCCAGCGCGGCGAGATCGACATGCTGCTGGTGCAGGCCGCCAGCGCCGATACCGTCAATCTGGCCAGCGAAGAGGTCACGGCGATCCTGCGCGCCCGGCACCGCTCGGAGATCGGGCAGGATGACTTCACCGTCTTCACCCAGCAGGACTTCTTGGCTACCGCGGAGACGATCACAGGCGTGCTGACCATCTTCCTGGGCGGGGTCGCTGGGATCTCGCTCCTGGTGGGCGGCATCGGGATCATGAACATCATGCTCGTGTCGGTCACGGAACGCACACGCGAGATCGGGCTGCGCAAGGCCGTTGGGGCGCGCAAGCGAGACATCCTGATCCAGTTTCTGGCCGAATCGTCGCTGCTGAGCCTGGTGGGCGGCCTGATCGGCATCCTGCTCGGCTGGGGGCTGTCGATGCTGGTGGGCGCGATTGCCCGGGCCTCCAACGCCGAGCTGAATCCGGCCATCAGCCTGGACGCGATCCTGCTGGCGACTCTGTTCTCGGCCGCCGTCGGGCTATTCTTCGGCCTGTATCCGGCCAAGCGCGCCGCGGATCTCGAACCGGTCGAGGCGCTGCGCTACGAGTAATCCCGAACGGTCGGGGCTCTCTTCATCAATCGACGTTCCACGAGGCCGCTGCCCAGCGGCCTCGTCTGATTCCAGCACAGCCTGAGTTCCAGGAACCACCCCGCCTCCGTCGGCCGCCTGCAAAGGGTTCATGCGCCTCAACCGGCCAAACCCGGGAAGCACACCACGGCACTCACAGCCGGATCTCCGAGCCAGGCATTCGCCAGACATGCCCGCGCCGCACCGCGCCGGATCGGCTGCCTGGGGCGGCCCGGGCCCGCTTGGCGTGTCGCTGCCGAGCCAGGTGTGAACCACCGGCGACTTGGCGCCGGCCTCCCCGACGCCATCCCCTCCGCAGCGCCACCTGTCCTGCCTATCCAGGACTCCCCTCCGGTGTCTCCGCCCCGGCATCGAAGGTAGAATCCGCGTGATCCACCCTGCACGGGCTGCAGGCGCGCCGGAGGCAGATCATGAGCGAGTCCGGGATTGCTCGGCCAATGAAGGCGAGGAGGGTCCCATGAGTCCGATCTCCCGGCGGGCCTTCCTTCGCCTGCTCACCGCCAGCCTCGGCTCAGCCGCCGCCTCGCGCCTGCTGGCCGCCTGCAACCTCTCGCCTCAGCCCGGTGACGCGCCGGCCGGAATGACCTCGGCCCCGGCGACGATCGGGCTGCCGACGCCGCAGCCGCTCGAGCCGATGGAGCCGACGGATACCCCGGGCGCAACGGCGCCGCCCTCGCCCTCCTTTCCGGACGTGGCCGTGTCCCGTGGCGGGGATGATCCCGCCCTGCTGGTCGAGCGCGCCCTGACCGCCCTGGGTGGGTTGAAGCGATTCGTGCCTGTCGGCTCCAGCGTCCTCATCAAGCCCAACATCTGCGTCGACTACCACACCTACGAGTACGCCGCCACGACCAACCCATGGGTCGTCGGTGCGCTCGTGCGCCTGGCGTTTGAAGCGGGCGCCGGCAAAGTCAGCGTGTTGGACTACGGCTTCGGGGGATCGCCGGCGAGGGCCTATGCCAGGAGCGGCATAGAGGAGCAAGTCCTGGCCTCCGGCGGCGTGATGCTCCCCCTCACGCGCCTGCAGTTCCTGCCCACGGAGCTGCCGCAGGGGCTCGACCTGAAGCGCGCCGAGATCCACGAGGCGGCCATCAACTCCGACGTCTTCATCAACGTACCCATCGCCAAGACGCACGGGCTCGCCAGGCTAACCCTGGGGATGAAGAACCTGATGGGTGTGATCCTCGACCGGCAGACGATCCACCGCAACATCGGCCAGCGCCTGGCCGACCTCACCAGCCGCCTCCGGCCGGCCCTGACCGTGATCGACGCCGTGCGCATCCTGACCGCCAACGGCCCCACCGGCGGGAATCTGGATGACGTGCGCAAGATCGACACCGTCATCGCCAGCCCCGACATCGTGGCTGCCGATGCCTACGGCGCCACGCTCTTCGGCCTGCAGCCGGGCGACCTGGACTACCTCGTCGCCGGGGCCGCCATGGGCCTGGGGCGGAGCGACCTGGCGGCGCTGCGCATCGAGGAGATCGCGGTTGGCGCGTGACGGGCGCCGCCGCCAGCGGCGGCGCGCCGCGTGGAAGCGCACCCGGCAGGCGGTCCAGGTCCTCAGCCTGGTCGGCTTCCTGGTGCTCTTCGTGGCTTCCTCGGGCGGGCTGGCTTCCTCGGCGCTGATCGACCTGCCATTCCGGCTGGACCCGCTGGCCATGCTGGCGCAGTCCATCGCCGCCCGCGCCCTGCTGCTCACCTCTGCACTGGCGCTGCTGACGGTCGTCTTCACGCTGGCCGTTGGGCGCGCCTGGTGTGGCTGGCTTTGTCCTCTCGGCACGCTCCTGGATGTGATCACACCCCGCCGGCGCCCCGCCCAGCGGGAAGACCTCGAGCCGTGGCGCGCTGGAAAGTACCTGGCCCTGGCGATCGTCATGGTGGGGGCGGGCATCGGCAGCCTGACGCTGCTCATCTTCGATCCGATCACCCTGGTCTATCGGGCGCTGGCCTCCGGCCTGTGGCCGGCTGCTGATTACCTGCTGACGGCGATCGAGCGCGCCGCCTACCGTGTCGAAGCCCTGCGCCCACCGGTCGTCTGGCTTGAAGGGCTTCTCCGGCCGGCGGTCTTTCCGCTCGAGCCGGGGAATGCCGCTGCGGGCGCAGGCGTCGTCGTCCTGCTGGGCGCCGTGCTGGCCCTCAACTGGTTGGCGCCGCGCTTCTGGTGCCGGGCCATGTGCCCGCTGGGGGGACTGCTGGCGCTGCTGGGCAAGGCGGCGTGGATCCGCCGGCGCGTCGATCCGGCTTGCAGCGGCTGCAAGGCCTGCGTTCGCGCGTGTCCCACGGACACGATCCGCGCCGATCGCGGCTTCACCAGCGATCCCGCCGAGTGCACCGTGTGCATGGAGTGCATCGACGGGTGCCCGATCCGGGAGGCGTCTTTCCGTCCGTCGCTGCCGGATCCCGCCTGGCAGGCGTACGACCCGGGAAGGCGGCAGGCCCTGGTAGCGATCGGGGCCGGCGCTGTGGGCTTCGGCCTGCTCTCCACGGACGCCCTGCGACCGGATGCTGCCAGCCTTCCACTCCGCCCGCCCGGCGCGACGAACGACCGGCTGCTGCAGACCTGCTTGCGCTGTGCAGCCTGCGTGAGGGCTTGCCCCACCGGTGCTCTTTCGCCGGCGGTGACCTCGGCCGGCATCGAGGGCGTGTGGTCGCCGATCCTGACCCCGCGCCAGGGCTACTGCGACTTCGCCTGCAATGCCTGCGGCCAGATCTGTCCGGTCCAGGCCATCCCGCCTCTGACGCTTGAGGCCAAGCGCACGCAGGTCATCGGCGTGGCGGAGATCGATCAGGATCGGTGCCTCCCCTGGGCCGAGGACACCGACTGCATCGTGTGCGAGGAGATGTGCCCGCTGCCGGAGAAGGCCGTGTGGCTGGAGCAGGCCGAGGTGGCCGGAGGGAACGGCGCGCGCCGTACGATCCTTCGGCCGCACGTCGAGCGTCGCCTGTGCATCGGCTGCGGCATCTGTGAGTACAAGTGCCCGGCTGTCGGGGAGGCCGCCATCCGCGTCCGGGCCGAGGCCCACGGCGGCGGGGGGCAGGGCCGCGGGCGCGGCGGCCGGGGAGAGGGGCGAGGCCGCGGCGGCGAGCAGGGCTCGGGCAGGTAGCCCGCCCGGGCTTGCCCCGACGATCGATCTTGAGTCGCGACATCAGCGAAGGAGGAATGGCATGCCTGCATTGCGAGTGGTGGCGGAACTGATGGAGATTGCCGCCGTGACGGCGCCCAAAGCGGCCGGGCGCGATTTTGTGGTTGTGCGCACGGTCGAAGGCGAGGACCTGCGCCGGCTGGGGCAGGGGATGATCGACTACGGCAAGCGCACGGGCAAGCCGAACTTCGACCGCGATGGTCAGAACGTGCTTGACTCGGGGGCCGTGGTGCTGATCGGGCTGAAAGACGCCGACGTGCCCGACCTGAACTGCGGCGCCTGTGGCGCGGAGTCCTGCATCGTCCCCAACACGCACGACGGCGAATTCAAGGGCCCCAACTGCGCCCTGCGCCACCTCGACCTGGGCATTGCCCTGGGCTCGGCGGTCAAGACGGCGCAACTGATGAACGTCGACAACCGCATCATGTACCGCGCCGGCGTCACGGCCCGCGAGCTGGGGCTGATCGACGCCGACTTCGTGATGGGCATCCCGCTCTCGG
>DYJB01000213.1 GCA_020723365.1 Candidatus Aquidulcis sp.
GACGTGATCGAAGAGCAGGGCGCGGTTGGAGGCCGCCGGTCCCTTGCTCACCCGGTCGGCGATCTCGGTGATCTCCAGGTCGCGCGAGACCGGCGTGGCGACACGCACCAGCTGCCCGGCCGCCTGCAGGCGGTCGACGAAGGCATGCAGATCCTTGTCCATGGGAGTTCCTCAGGCCTCCAGGCCGAACTTGCGCGTGAGCTGCAGCGTGGAGGGCTCGACCAGGATCGACCCGTCGGGGAAGACGAGCGTCGGGACGCTGCGATTGCCGCGGTTGAGCTTCTTGACAAGCGCCTCCGCTTCGGCGTCGCGGTCGATATCGACCCAGCGGTACCGGATGGCGTGATCATCAAGGAAGGCGCGGGCGCGCCGGCAGTCGCCGCACCAGACGGTGGCGTAGACAACAAGTTCAGGCTCGGCCATCGCGTTCTCCGGCCGGGGCTCAGGGCTCATGCCGCACGCAGTCCGACGACCAGGCCCGGCCGTCGGCCGCCAGCCAGGCGCCCGATTCGGCAGGTCCCCATGTGCCGGGGGCATAGTGCAGCAGGGGCGGTGCGCTGGGCTGCTCCCAAGCGCGCAGGATCGGGTCGACCAGCGCCCAGGCCAGTTCGATCGAGTCGTTGCGGGTGTAGAGCGACGGGTCACCCATGAAGGCATCGAGCAGCAGGCGCTCGTAGGCCTCGGGGATGGCGCCGGGGCCGAAGTCATTGGCGTAGTGGAAGTCCATGTCGACCGGGCGCATGCCCGCCGGCGTGCCCGGCTCCTTGACCTGGAACTGCAGGTGCATGCCCTCGTCGGGCTGGATGCAGATGGCCAGCGAGTTGGGCTGGATGCCCTGCCCGGGCGGGAGCGGGAACATGACGTGCGGCACCGACTTGAACTGGATGACGATCGAGGTCGCCTTGGCCGCCAGGCGCTTCCCGGACCGCAGGAAGAACGGCACGCCCTGCCAGCGCCAGTTGTCGATCGACAGGCGCAGGGCGGCGTAGGTCGGCGTCGTCGAGTCCGGCGCCACGCCCGCCTCCTGGCGGTAGCCGTCGTACTGCGCCCGCAGCGTGCGGCCGGCGATGTCGCCCGGCTCGAACGGACGCACGGCGCGCAGCACCTTGATGCGCTCATTGCGCAGCGCTTCGGCGTCGAAGGACGCCGGCGGTTCCATGGCGGCCATGGCCAGCACCTGCAGCAGGTGGTTCTGGAACATGTCGCGCACGACGCCCACCCGGTCGTAGAACGGCCCGCGGTGCTCGACGCCGACCGTCTCGGCCACGGTGATCTGCACATGGTCGATGTAGTTTCGGTTCCACAGCGGCTCGAAGATGCTGTTGGCGAAGCGGAAGACCAGGACGTTCTGGACCGTCTCCTTGCCCAGGTAGTGATCGATCCGGTAGATCTGCTCCTCGTCGAGCACCCTGTGCAGCAGGCGGTTGAGCTCCTGGGCGGAGGCCAGGTCGGAACCGAAGGGCTTCTCGATGATCACCCGCCGCCAGCCGCGCCGGCGATCGACCATCCCGGCGGCGCCCAGTCGCTGGACGACGTCGGCGTAGACGTGGGGCGGGGTGGCGAGGTAGTACAGGCGATGGGCGGCGCCGTCCCCGGTCTCGGCCCCGGACAGCTTGGCTTCGAGTCGGGCAAGGGACTGGGGATCGGTCGGGTCGCCGCGCAGGTAGTCGAGCCGAGCCTCAAACGAAGTCCAGGCGGCGGCATCGGCGGGGGCGGCGGCGGCGCGCAGGCTGGCGCGGAAGGCGGCGGGGTCGATCGGGCTGCGCGCCATGCCGATCAAGCGGAAGCCGGAGGGCAGGCGCCCCTTGCGATGCAGGCTGAAGAGCGCCGGAACCAGTTTGCGAGTGGTCAGGTCGCCGGAGGCACCGAAGATGATGAAGGCGGTCGTGTCGGTCATGCGCTCCCTTTGGCTGGAGCGATTCTAGCAGGAAAGCCCGCCGGTCTCTCATCGCGGATTCATGGGCCCATGCTAGGATGCATCCTTCGGGATGAAAGAGCGGTGGGCATGGCTGGGATGGTTCGCGCTGGGCGCGGCCGTGATGACGGCGGCGCTCCTCGGCGCGTATCAGGTCCCGGCCGTGCGCGAACGGCTGGAGTGGCGACTGGATGCGGCGGCAGGAATCGTCGCCGGTTGGCTGCACCCCGGCGAGACGCTGCCGACGCCGGCGCACGCCGCGGCCCTACCCTCCCTGCCGACCCTGTTGCCGGCGGGGACACCAACGTCCGGCCCGACGCCGCTCCCCTCCGCCACGCCTCCGCCCCTGCCGGACTCTGCCGGGCTGCCTGCGCCGGCGTGGGAGAAGCAGAGCTGGAACAACTGCGGCCCGGCGACGCTGGCCCTGGCGCTGCGCTACTACGGCTGGGACGGCGATCAGCACGACATTTCGGATCTGCTCAAGCCGGACCCCGGCGACAAGAACGTGAATATCGAGGAGCTGGTGTACTACGTGCGCACGCGCGCCGGCTGGCTGAATGCCGAGTACCGCGTGGGCGCCGAGTTGGACACGCTCAAGCGCTTCCTGGCAGCCGGCTACCCGGTGGTGATCGAGAAGAGCCTGGTGCTGCCGGCCAACGAGGGTGGCGGCGGATGGGCGGCGCACTACGTGCTGCTCACCGGCTACGATGACGGGCGGCAGGAGTTCGTGACCCAGGACACGTACCACGGCCCCGATCTGCCCGTCGCGTACGCGGACCTGGAGGCGCGCTGGCATGCCTTCAACCATGTCTACCTCGTGGTCTTCCCGGTCGAGCGGGCCGGCGAGATCGCGGCGCTGATGGGTGACGAGGCCGACGAGGAGATCAATCGGGAGCGGGCCCTCGAGCGATCCCGGGCTGAAGTGGCGGCGGCGCCGGAGGACGCCTTTGCCTGGTTCAACCTGGGCACCAACCTGGCCCACTTCGAGCGCTACGACGAGGCGGCCCAGGCCTACGACGCGGCCCTCGGGCTGGGGCTGCCGTGGCGCTTCACGCGCTACCAGTTCGGCCCCTACATCGCCTACTTCAACCAGGGCCGCTTCGAGGACGTCGTCGACTTGGCGACCTCGACGCTGTACCGCACGTCGAAGTCGGAGGAAGCCCGATTATGGCGCGGCTGGGCGCGCTACAGGCTGGGCGACCTGGGAGGCGCGCTGGACGATTTCCAGGCGGCCCTCGAGGTCAACCCCAACTACCTGGACGCCCGCTACGCTCTCGAGTACGTGCGCGGCGGATAGCTTCGGCAGGGGCTTCCGTGGCCTGCTCAACGGACGTACGGCCGAGCTGATCGAAGGGGCCTAGCCAAAGGACGGGCCGGGGTCACGGAGGGGACCGGAATCCGCGGCCGATAAATCGGCGTGTCGCGGCGCCAGGGTGTCATCGCCGCGCCTTGCGGCAGAGCCAACCGCCGCCCTATTGGGCGGCGGTTTCGTTTGCACGGGCGGCAGCCGCCTCCCGGCGCTGGCTGGACCAGGCCAGGCTGCGTTCGAGATGGTGTGGGGCGTTGAAGTCCGATCCTGCCAGCGCCGCCTCGAGATCCTTGACTTCGGCGAACGGCCCGAGGTCGTGCGCCTGACCCTCAGCGTGGACCATCAGCCGGCCGTCGGGCAGCACGGTCAGGTACAGCCCGCTGATGGCGCGGCGATCGATCCAGGTGACCTTGTAGGGATGGCTCTCTCTCTGGTTGAGGGCCCGCAAGGCGTCAAAGGCTTCGTCGCTTACCGCCCATTCCGGTGTTCCGGCGGAGACAGTCCGCGGGTGCCGCTGGTAGATATCCAGGGCCAGTCGGTTGGGGAGCGTGGGGACGATCCCATCCAGCAGGCCGAGCAGCTCCGGCACGGCTTCCAGGTTGTGAGTCGTGACGGCGGTGTTGATCTTCAGGTCGATGGCGGGGAACTCGGCCAGCAGGCGCAGGTTGCGCAGCGTGGCGTCGAAATGGCCGGGCGACTTGGTGCGGCTGGACACGGCCTCGTTCGGGCCGTCGAGCGGCAGGGCCAGGCGATCGATCCAGCGCCCGTAGGCGCGCAGGAATCCGGGGGTCAGCTTTCCGCCGGGCGTCGCCAGTTCGGATTCAAGGCGTTCCTGGCGCGCCAGGCGCAGCAGGATGCCGGCGTCCGGTCGCAGGAGGGGATCGCCGCCGGTGAAGACGATGCGCGGCACGCCCAGGGCGCGCGCCTTGCGCACAACGGCGGCCGCCTTCTGCGTATCGAGCTCATCGGAGCTGAGCTCGGGAGGCGCGCAGAACGGGCACGCCTGCAGGCAGCGGGAGGTGACGTGGAAATC
>DYJB01000214.1 GCA_020723365.1 Candidatus Aquidulcis sp.
TGTGCATCCGGTCACGGTCACGGGCGGGAACTGGACTCCCGCCGTGCCGCTTGAGCCGGCGACCCAGTACTACTGGGAGGTCTTCGCCGGCATCGGCACGACCTTCGGGCCGCCCAGTCCGCTGCGCTCCTTCTTCACCGGACCGGAGTGTGAGATGCCGGCTGACTCGAGGCCGCCAACGCTGGTCACACCGGTGGATGGCGCTGTGGTTGACACGCTGAGTCCATGGCTGCACTACACCGCCGGCGCGGGCAGCTGTATCCCGGACGGCTATGCCATCTATCTGGATACCGATCCGGACTTCGCCGGAGAGGATCCCTACTCGTCATTCCCCACGTTGCCGGCGACGACCTTCATCCCCGATCCGCTGGAAGACTGCACGACCTACTTCTGGAGCGTTGCGCCAATTCTGGAGGGCACGCTCCTGCCGGCCTCGGACGTGTGGTCATTCACGACGCGGACGAGCGTGCAGTGCGGGCTAAGCCAGTTGCTGGGTGAGGCGTTCAAGGAAGCCGTCTGCCGCCAAGGGCCGGGCCCTGGCTGGGAGATCCTTGGCTACTTCGCCGCCGGGGAACGCGCCCCGATTGCCGGGCGTGACATGTCGGGGCGGTGGTATGCGACCGACAACCCCGATAACCCGGGGGAGCGCTGCTGGGTGCTGAGCGACTCGATCCGTCTGCTCGGTGACGCCAGTGGGCTGCGCATCCTGAACCCGCCGGCTGTGTGCACCGCCGGCTTGGAGGAGAAGGCGTGCGAAGCGGCCGGAGGCAAGTGGGTGGTCCCGCCCCCGATCGTGACCGGGAAGCCCCCGTCGCCGTACTGTTCCTGCCCGTAGGCACTGCCGCCTAGTCCATCGACACGGGGCCGCCCTGATGGGCGGCCCCGCTGCGTTCATGTCCGACCTGGCGGTCAGCCTTCGGAGGAGGTTCCCCAGAACAGGCCCTCCAGGCGCCGCCAGACACGCAGGGCGAAGGAGCGCAGGTGGGCCAGGAAGGTCCACAGCGTCAGCCGGCTGCGCTGGACCCCCGGAGGGCGCCTCGTCTCCACCCACTGGAGCGCGAGCGCACCCCACGTCAGGCCGGCGCCGAAGCCCACCAGCACCAAGTGATCGCCCGGGCGCACCCGCCCCTGCTCGACGGCCTCGCAAACCGCCATGGGGATCGAGGCGCTGGAGGTGTTGCCGTAGCGCTCGATGTTGACCATGAAACGCTCCATGGGCAGGTGCAGCCCGCGGGCGGCCGCCTCGATGATGCGCAGGTTGGCCTGGTGCGGGACGACCAGTTCGATATCGTCCATCTTCAGCCCGGCACCTGCGACGACTTCGCGCGTGGCGGTGGCCATGACGCGCGTGGCGAAACGGAAGACCTCCCGCCCATTCATGTGAATGGTGTGCAGATTGCGCTCCAGGGTATCGGCGGAGGCCGGCATGCGGCTTCCGCCGGCCGGAACGGTCAGCAGGCTGCCGCCGGAGCCGTCCGAGCGCAGCACCCCGCTCAGGACGCCGCCGGGGGTCTCGCGGGCTTCCAGGACGAAGGCTCCGGCGCCGTCGCCGAAGAGCACGCAGGTCTCACGATCCTCCCAATTGACCAGGCGCGACAGCGTCTCGGCGCCGATGACCAGGGCCGAGTCGATGGCGCCGGTGCGTATGGACTGCGCCGCCATCTGAACGGCATAGATGAAGCCGCTGCAGGCCGCCGAGAGGTCGAAGGCGCCGGCGCGCGTGGCGCCCAGCGCGTCCTGCACCAGGCAGGCCGTGGCCGGGAAGAGATGCTCGGGGGAGGCGGAGGCGACGATGACCAGATCCAGCTCGCGTGCAAGCAAGCCGGTGGATTCAAGCGCTCGCAGGCCGGCCTTGGCGGCCAGGGTGGCTGTGCTCTCGTTCTTGGCGGCGATGCGCCGCTCACGGATACCGGTGCGGGAGGTGATCCACTCGTCCGAGGTCTCGACCATCTTCTCAAGGTCGGCATTGGTCAGAATCGCCTCCGGCACGGCCATGCCCCAACCGGTAATGTGAGCATAGCGCGTCATGCCGGCCGTCCGTTCCTGGGCGCCTGGGAGAGGATCAGGCAGGCGTTGTGGCCCCCGAATCCGAAGGAGTTGCTCAGGCAGTGCTCGACCGCCGCCGGGCGAGCGGCGTTGGGGATGTAGTCCAGGTCGCACGCCGGGTCCGGTGTCTTGTAGTTGAGGGTGGGGGGAAGCAGCGTGTGGCGCATGGCCTCCAGGCAGATGATGGCCTCGACGGCGCCGGCCGCCCCCAGCAGGTGGCCGGTCATCGACTTGGTGGAGGAGATCGGCACGCGGCCGGCGTGGTCGCCAAAGGCGGTCTTGATGGCCGCCGTCTCGCTGGCGTCGTTGAGGCGTGTGCTCGTGCCGTGGGCGTTGATGTAGCCGATCGCCTCCGGCTTCAGGCCGGCATCCTCGAGCGCCAGGGTCATGCACAGCGCCGCGCCGGCGCCATTTTCGGCCGGGGCCGAGAGGTGATAGGCGTCGTTGGTGGAGGCGTAGCCGGAGACTTCGCCGAGGATTACCGCACCGCGCCGGAGGGCGTGCTCGTAGGATTCGAGGATGACGATACCGGCCCCTTCGCCCATGACGAACCCGTCGCGGTCGAACGGACGCGAGGCGGAAGCGGGGTCGTCGTTGCGCCGCGAGATGGCATCCATGACGTTGAAACCGGCCAGCGTCAGCGGCAGGATGGCGGCTTCGGCCCCTCCGGCGATCATCGCATCGGCCGCACCGCGGCGAATGATCTCGACAGCCTCACCGATGGCGTTGGCGCCTGTGGCACAGGCGGTCACGACGGCCATGTTCGGACCGCGGGCGCCGAACAGGATGGCGATCTGGCCGGCCGCGCCGTCGGGGAGCATCATCGGCACCATGAAGGGTGACACCCGACGCGGTCCGGCCGACCGCATCCGCTCGCCCTCCTCGATCAGCGTGGCGATCCCGCCGATCCCGGTTCCCACGATCACACCGACGCGATCGCGGTTGCGCGCGTCGATCGTCAAACCCGCCTGGGCCAGTGCCTGCTGAGTGGCGGCGGCGGCGAACTGCGTGAAGCGGTCCATGCGCCGCGCCAGGCGGCGGCCGAGGAGCGCTTCCGGCTCGAAGCCCTTGACCTCGGCGGCGAAACGGGTCTCGAACGGAGAAGCATCGAACGAGGTGATCGGCGCCACACCCGAGCGACCCTCCGCCAGGGCCGCCCAGGTGCCGGCAACATCCAGGCCCAGGGGCGTGATGCAGCCGAGTCCCGTCACAACCACTCCGACGCGCGCCAAATCGACCTCCAGAGGGCAGAAAGGGCCCCTCAAGGCAGATTAACCCCGGGCGCGCGGCGTGGGTGCGGGTGCCCGTGTGCTACAATCCGGCCCGCTTCAGACCGTGAAGGAATGCACGAACAAAGGACGCGGATGGGATTGCGCCACGGATGCACCGCCGCGGGACAGGCGGATCGATGCTGCTGGTGACCGGAGGCACCGGGTTTGTTGGGCGCGCCGTGCTGCGCCAGCTCACCGCGGCGGGGCACGACGTGCGGACGCTGCTCAAGCCGGCGCGGCGCACGCCTCGCTTGCCGTCCGGCGTGCCGGTCGAAGTCGCTCTGGCCTCCCTTCACGATCCGGGTGGCATGCGCGCGGCGCTGGTTGGTGTCGACGCCGTCGTGCATCTCGCCAGCGCCGAGCGAACCGGGGATCTGCGATCCCTCGAGCAGACGGATGTGGAAGGGACGCGCACGCTGGCCGAGGCGTGCGCTCAGGCGGGAATCCGTCACCTGATCTACATCAGTCATCTGGGCGCCAGCCGCGAGTCCGCCTACCCGGTGTTGCGCGCCAAGGCGCTGGCCGAGGAGCACGTGCGCGCCAGCGGGGTGCCCCATACGATCCTGCGCGCCGGTATCCTCTTCGGCGACGACGATCACTTCACGCGCTCCCTGGCGATGATCGCCGCCTCCGTGCCCCTGGTGTTCCTGCTTCCCGGGGAAGGCGAGAACCTGCTTCATCCGCTGTGGGTCGAGGATCTGGCGACGGTGGTCGGCTGGACGCTCGAAGATCGTCCGCCCTCCCATGCGCCGATCGAGATCGGCGGTCCCGAGTTCCACACGCTGCGTCAGGTGATGTCGCTTCTCCTCCCGGCGGCCGGTCTGACGCGCATCGTGCTCCCGACACGCCAGCCGTACCTGCGCGCCGGCGCGGCCCTGATGCGGCGGGTCCT
>DYJB01000215.1 GCA_020723365.1 Candidatus Aquidulcis sp.
CGGCGGTCATCCGCCGCGTCGAAGATGCAGACCCGGCCTTCCTGCGGCACGTCGCCGCGCTGGGTTTGGTGCCCGGTGTCAGCCTGCAGGTCGTTGATTCGTCAGCCTTCGATCGGGTGCTGCGCGTTCGGGTCGGGGACCGGAGCGAACCGTTGGCGGTCGGTCCGGCGATCAGTGATCTGGTGTTCGTCGAATCGCACGCGTAGTGCTGCCCGGGAGCAGGGGCAGGGCGGGGCGTGGGTGCCCCAAGCGTACAGGTAGAGGACGGTATGAAGCCATCACGCAGAGCTGGTAGACGCGACTTCCTGCGCATGAGCGGGTACGGTGCACTGGCTGTGGCGATGGGCGCCGCGGCGCTGCCGAGGGACGGCACTCGCAAAGCACCTGCGTTTGCGCCGGGCTTGCATGCCCATGGTGACGGCCCGCCGATGCCCGGATTCAACCGGGAGGTGGACCATATCGCCAACGGCTTCAACCCCTCCGACACGCTGACCGACTTCGACTACGGCGTGGTCAGCACGCTGCCCGGCGGCCGCACATTGCGCGAGTACCGGCTGTTCTCCGGCGACAAGGACATTGAAGTGGCGCCGGGGGCGGCCTTCCCGGCGTGGGTCTATAACGGGCGCCTGCCGGGGCCCACGTTGCGCGCCCGGGAAGGCGACCTGCTGCGTGTGCATTTCACGAACGGCAGCGCCCATCCGCACACCGTGCACTTCCATGGGGTCCACCCGGCGAACATGGATGGCGTCTTCGAAGTGGTTCAGCCCGGCGAATCCTTCACCTACGAATTCGACGCCGACCCGTTCGGCCTGCACCTCTACCACTGCCATGTCATGCCGCTGGCCAAGCACATCGCCAAAGGCCTGTATGGCGCATTCATCATTGATCCGGCCCAGGGGAGACCCCCGGCGCACGAAATGGTCATGGTGATGCACGGCCTGGATGTCGACTTCGATGGGGTCAACGACTTCTACGCCGTCAACGGCATCCCGTTCCACTACGACAGGAATCCCATCCCCATCAAGGCTGGGGAGCTGGTGCGCGTCTACCTGGTCAATATCCTGGAGTTCGATCTGCTGAACTCGTTCCACCTGCACGCCAACTTCTTCCACTACTATCCGACGGGGACCAGCCTGACGCCATCGGAGTTCACCGACACCGTCATCCAGGGCCAGGCCCAGCGGGGGATCCTGGAATTCCGCTATACGTATCCCGGGCGGTACATGTTCCACGCCCACATCACCGAGTTCACCGAGCTGGGCTGGACCGGCCTGTTCGACGTGGCGGCCTGAGATGGACACACCGATCCCTACCCCCGCCGGAAAGCCGGCTCGACCGGATCTCAAGGCGCTCGTGCTCCTGGCCATACCGGTCCTGCTCCTGGCCGGCGTGATCGCCGTCTTCCTGCTCACCGCCGGCGCGGGCCTGAACGTAAGGCCCGTGGCGCCGGTGGAGGACCTGGCGTTCGAACGCCTCGTACTGCGAGAAGGCGAGATCGAAGTGCACGTCCGCAACACGGGTCCGGACACGCTGACGCTCTCCAGCGCCATCCTCAACGAGACCGTCTGGCCCTTCCACATCGAGCCGGGCGAAACGCTGCCTCGACTCGGCCGGGCTACTCTGACCTTTGCCTACCCGTGGATCGAAGCCGAGCCGCTGGCGATCAAGCTCTTCACGGCCAACTCGATCCCCTTTGAGACGGTAATCCCGGCTGCGGCTGAGACCATCCCTTCGGGCGGCGACGCGTGGCTCCGATTCACACTTATCGGACTGTATGTGGGAGTGCTTCCGGTCCTGCTGGGGATCGGCTGGTACCCGGCGCTGCGCCGGATGGGAGCGAGGGCCTTCGTCTTCCTGATGGCCCTGACGGTCGGCCTGCTCCTGTTCCTCGGGATCGACGCGGTCAATGAGAGCCTGGAGGTCGCCGCCCGACTCGGCCGTCCGTTCCAGGGCGTGGGCCTGGTGGCCACGGGTGTCCTTGGAGCCTACCTGCTGCTGGATGCGATTACGCGGCATCAGGCGGGTCTCGGGCGGGGGGAATCCGATCAGAGGCTGCGGCTGGCGACGATGATCGCCGTGGGCATCGGGCTGCACAATCTGGGTGAGGGGCTGGCCATTGGCGCCGCCTACCGGGTGGGGGAAGCGGCGCTGGGTACGTTCCTGGTGATCGGGTTCGTACTCCAGAACATCACCGAAGGTCTTGGCATCATCGCCCCGGTGGTCCGCGACCGCCCATCGGTCCGCAGGCTCGTCGTGCTCGGCACGATCGGCGGTGCGCCGGCGATCGCCGGCGCATGGATCGGCGGATCGATCGACTCGGCCCCGCTGGCGGCGCTCTTCCTGGCCGTCGGCGCGGGCGCCGTGTTCGAGGTGATGGTCGAGGTCATCCGCTTGGTCCGGCGCCAGACGGCGAAGGAAGCGATGCCGCTCAATGTCTTTGCCGGCGTCATGGCAGGCATGTTGCTGCTGTACGCGACCGGATTCCTGGTGAAGTAGGCCCCGAGCCGGGGCTTGCGATCGCCGGGCGGCGCGCAGGTGAACGGCCGGCCGAGACCCGAGCCCGACGACCCGATGCCACATCTGACTGCCGGTCGATCGAGCCGGGCGGGTAGGCGAGTTGGAGACGATGTCTATGGCTACGCATTGGCGATACCGTCTGGAAGTGGCACTGCTGGTGGCGGGGCTACTGGCGGGCTGCAGCCCCAAAGCTCCGGAGCCGCCCCGGGCCGTGCCGTTGAAGGTGACGGAGTTCACCATCAACCCCGGCGAGATCTCGGCTCAGGTGGGCGAACGACTCAGCTTCCGGATCGCCAACCTGGGCGTGCTCGAACACGACGTGTCGGTCCACGACCCGAACGGCGAAGAGGTCGCGCTCCTGAGCCTCTTGCCCAATCAGCACGGCACGCTGCAGGTCGAGCCATCCATGGCGGGCGAGTGGAGGATCATCTGTACGCTCCCCGGCCATGAGATGGCCGGGATGACGGCCAGCCTCTCGGTCAACCCTTGAGCCGCGGCCAGGGGCAACGTGTCCCGCGGCGCAGGCGGAGCTCCGATAGCCAGGCGGTGTACGGGTGTTGCGGCCGGAGAGCGGCGCTGTAGCAGTCGGGAGGTCAGGGAGGTCGTCCGGAGAGGTGCGGTTGCGAATCACGAACAACCGCCGCGTCGGTGGCGGCCACTGTCTGAGGTCGTTCCGCATTGCATGGAGGCGACGATGGGATTCGAACCCATGATCAGCGTCCTGCAGGACCCGGCGGTGGCGACCGCAGTGACCCTTGCTCGCCTTCCGCTGGGGTCCGTGCAAGGGTCCGGTGATCCTGCATGGCCCGGCGGATACGGCAGACCATCCGTCTTCCGGGGCCGGGCAACGGACGACAGCGCGCGTTCCGGGATCGATGGGTAGGGCTTCATCACCGGGCAAGACGAGTCCGAGCGTGCATGCCACAGGACACCTTTGGGCAGGATCGCGGAGGCCATTCCTTGTCATGGAGCCGCCCGCCTGAAGGGTATCTTCATCACTGGGAATGTGACGTGTCCTGCCTTGTCCCTGTCGGCAGGGCCGGCCGGGTTGGCTGCCCCGGGATCCAGGCATCCCTTCATCAGGTGGTGAGCTCCGAGTCGGCATGCGAGCGGCGGTTGGGTGGCGAGATGATTTAGGCGGGCTGCCGCCTCCCGCCTCCGCTGTCTCGATCCCGGTGTCGGTCCAGAGATTGTCCCGCCGCCTTCCCCTCTTCGTAGCACTCGGGCGAACCGCGTTCTCTCTTCAGACTTGACCGGTCCTTGGGGGCCAGGTCAATTCGCTGTATAGTCAATGAGATAGTGCTGTTGGCAGCGCGGGGGAGCACGCCTCCATCCTGAGAAACACACGCGAGTTCAACTAATCGGTGGCCGCCAACGACTTCGTGGCATTCGGCCGCAGGTTGGTGCTTGATGCTGACAGTTCGGTCTTGAGTTGTCCATGAGCCAACTGGAAAACAGCTTCGAACGAGAGCGTTGAGATGTCGAATGCCATGAACAAACACAACCATTCCCATGGGCTTCTCCGGGCTGCAGCCTTGTTGTTCTCGTCTTCGATACTGGTGGGCTGTAGTCTCCCAAGCGAGGGTGGAGGGCCAGGCCCGGCTGCCTGGATCGATCGCCCGCTGGAAGGGTACCTCGCGCCGGCTACGCAATCCGTGACCATCCAGGCGCACGCT
>DYJB01000216.1 GCA_020723365.1 Candidatus Aquidulcis sp.
CCTGCCTGCATGCCGCAGCCTGGGGTGAGCTGGCCAGACAACGCCTGCTGGCGCCCTTGCTGCAAGCGGAGGAAGCGCGCTCCTTGACGCTGCTCAACGATCGATTCGAGAAGGCCCTGGCCGACAAGCGCAGCTTCGTCCACTTCGGCGCCGGGGCGGAGGCGGAAGTCGGGCTCTACTGGCTGGCGGATCCGGCGACGGCCGGCGTGCCGCTTGCCGATCGCGCAGAGCAGGTGATCGTCGAGCAGCTCCAGGCCGGAGCGATGGTCTCCGAGGAAGAAGTCGAAGCGGAAGCCTGCCGCCGGCTGCCGGGCTGGTTGACCCCGGAGCGCCGCCTGGTGCAGGCCTGCCTGAGGTCCTACGCCGCCGAGGACGCCGCCGGCGAGTGGCGCCTGCGCGCCGAGGATGAACCCTCCACCCGCGCCCAGGATCTTGAGGAGGTCGCTCGGCTGCTGCACGAAATTGGCCGTCAGCTCGGCTACACCGTCGAACAGCGCCAGGATACGGTCTGGCTCGACGCCTTCGGCCTGGAGCGCTACACGTTCCGCGTGCGCACCGACGCCGCCTTCGGACAGGCGCTGCGTGATGCCGGGGAGGTGATTCATGTGCTGCCCGGCGGGCGTGGTCCCCTCGTGGCGGAGAAGGCGCGCCGCGATCCGCGGCTGCGCGCCTGGCTGCAGGCCGGGCTGCACCTGGTCAAGTTCCGGCACGTCCGACGGCTGGCGGCCGAGACCACGCTGACGCGCGACAACCTGGACGAGCGCCTGGCCCTCGACCCAATCCACGAGAGCGATCCCCAGCTGCCGCTGCTCTGACGCGCCCTCCAACAGCTGGCTCGATTGCAGTCAATACATCGGCGGTCGGTGGCCGACCGCCGATCGGGTGGGTGAGCCCGTATGCTGAGCTTGGCTGTGGGCGTTGGCTACGGCGTCGGCGTCCCGGTCGGCGTGGGGGTCGGTGTTTCGGTGGGCGTCGGCGTGGAGGTCGCTGTCGGCGCCTGCGTCGAAGTGGGTGTCGGTGTGGGGGCGGGTGTGGGGGTCGGCAGGTTGAGGGTCAGGCGCAGCTCGGCCCCGGCCTTGCCGTTGTTCTCGCCACGCACCGTAAGGCGCAGCGTGATCGGTCCATTGGGCACCCCGGCCAGATCCCAAACGAACAGCTCGCCCGGATTCTCGAGCGGGGACTTGCCGATGGCCAGGTCGGGCCAGTGATCGGGATCGCTTCCGACGCCGTACTCGAGCACCCAGTCCTTGAAGGCGGAACCGGCGGAGGCGCGGCCGAAGATCGTTAGCGGCGCAGATGTGATCACCGATCCTCCGGCCGGCGCGGTGAAGGCCACCACCGGATGCGGCGTGTCGGCGTCGCAGATGCCGGTCGGGATGAAGAACAGCTCATCCCCTTTGACGCCGAGCTTGTCTTCCAGGAAGGTCTTGCCCTGGGAGTCCTCCGTAAGCCACTTCTGCGCCCACGGGTCTGTGACGGCCAGGCCGACGCGCTCGACGGCGTAGTCGCGGCAGGCGTCCGAGGCTAGCTCGAGCGAGAAGCTGTCGACCCACACGCGCTGCCACAGGTCCTTATCCTTGGGCAGCGGCGGCTGGTCCTGGGCGAACTGCTCCAGACGTTGGTCCGGGCACCACTCCGAGGGCTCGGCTCCCGAGAGCGCGCACACGGCCTTGTCGATGATCCCGTTCGGGCGCTGGAACGGCATGGGATTGTTGCTGGTCAGGCGCGGGATGGCGTACTGCATGAAGGCGTTCCAGATGGGCGCCGCGCCCGTGACGCCGGAGATCTTCCCCGTCGGCTCCGAGTTGTCGGCGTTGCCAACCCACACGCCCACCGCCAGGTCGGGCGTCCAGCCCAGCGTCCAGTTGTCGCGGAAGTCATTGCTGGTGCCCGTCTTGGCGGCCGCCGGGAACGGCAGGTTGAGCGGCGAGTTCGGACCGAAGGCGGGCGTGCGGGCGGCGTTGTCCGACAGGATCGAGTTGATCAGGTAGGCATGCTCGGGACGGAGGACCGGCTCGCCGGCCGGAGGGCGGTACTCGTAGACCGTCTTGCCGGTGTAATCCTCGATGCGTGTGATGGCGAAGGGAGCTAGGCGCGTGCCCGCATTGGCGAAGGCGGAGTAGGCCGAGGTCAGCTCGAGCGGCGTGACCTCGCCGCCGCCCAGCGTCAGCGACAGCCCGTAGTCCGGGCGCGTCAGCGTCGTGATCCCCATCCGCTCGGCGAAGGCGATCAGGCCTTCGGTTTGCGGCGTATCCGAGCGGTCGTACAGCCCGATGAAGTCGAGTGCCTTGACGGCCGGGATGTTGTAGGAGTTGGCCAGCGCCGCGCGCACTGTCACCGGGCCGTGGAATCGTTCGTCGTAGTTGACGGGCTTGTAGGGCGGATTCGGATCGTTGGGATCGCCGGACGGAGGGAACTCGGACGGCACGTCCCAGATCAGCGTCGACGGCGTCCAGCCGCGCTCGAAGGCGGCGGCGTAGGTGAGCGGCTTGATCGATGACCCGGGCTGGCGCGGCCGGATGGCCATGTTGACCTGCCCGGCGTTGACCTCATCGTAGAAATCGGCCGATCCGACCATGACCAGGATCTCGCCCGTCGTCGGGCGCAGGGCGACCAGGGCACCGTCGGTGACGTTCAAGGCGGCCAGCGACTTGACCTGCTCTCCGACCAGCCGTTCGGCTTCATCCTGCAAGGCCGGGTCGAGCGTCGTGTGGACGGTGAAGCCCGAGCGGTAGATCGTCTGCGGGTCGTACATCGCCTCCAGCAGCGAGCGCACGTAGTTGACCCAGTGCGGGTAGCGCATGAAGACGTCGGGGGTGTGGAAGGTGAAGTTCTCGAGTTCGGCCGCCGCGGCGCCAGCTTCCTCGGGCGTGACACACACGGGTGCCTTGCCCTGGCCCACGAACAGGCAGCCGGCCTCCATGCTGGCCTCGACCATCAGCCCCAGCACCTGCCGCTGGCGATTGAGGGTCACCTCGCGGTTGGCGTACACGTCGTAGACCGAGGGGGCCTGCACCAGGCCGGCCAGGAAGGAGGCCTGGGCCAGCGTCAGGCGATCGGCCGTGGTGTCGAAGTAGGTCTCGGCGGCTGCCTCGACGCCATAGGCCAGGTTTCCGTAGTTGTTCTCGTTCAGGTAGAGCTGCAGGATCTCGTCCTTGGTATAGCTGCGAGTGATCTCAGCCGCCAGCAGCACTTCGCGAGTCTTGCGCAGCGCCGTGATCCGGGTGCGCTCCTCGGGTGTGAAGAGCAGGTTGCGCGCCACCTGCTGCGTGATGGTCGAGGCGCCTGAGACGACCTCACCGCCGCGCAGGTTCTGCCATACGGCGCGCAGGATGGCCCACAGGTCGTAGCCGGGGTGTTCGTAGTAGAGCTTGTCTTCGGTGGCCAGCGTGGCGGCCACCAGGAAGGGCGAGACTCGCTCGAGGGGCACGTAGGTTCGGCGGCCGGCGTTCGGGTCGAGGATCTCGTACAGCAGGTTGCCATCCCGGTCGAGGATGCGCGTGGTCTCGAACTGCGCCGCGCGGCTGCCCAGGTCGTCGGCGGAAGGCAGACTGGCCGCCAGGGAGTAGTACTGGTAGAGGCCGAAGGAAGCGACGGCGATCAGCAGCGCCAGGATTGCGAAGAGGCTGAGGACCAGCATGCGCACGGCGCAGCCACCGCAGCCGAGCGAGCGGCCCTTGCCGTCACCCGGGCCCCGTCGCTGCGTGGCGCCGGGTGGGGGCACATAGGCGGCCGGCGTGACCCGCGTCGCCGAGAGGTCGCGCTCGGTGACTCGCTGGGGCAGGGGCATGCCGTCGCGGTCGTAGGCCGGGAGCGGGCGCGGGGTGGGGCCCGTGGCGCTCAGGCGCGTGCCGCCGCCCGTGGCGTCAGGCGGGAGCGTCCACCCCGTAGGAGGATCGGGTTGAGGCTGACCAGGATCCCCCGCAGGGGTGGAAGGATCATCAGGGCGCGGCATGGCGTGGGTGAGCCTTCACCTGAGTCCGAGACGTCGTCACGCGCCGGAAGGTTCCCGGGATGGCGCAGGCCTGGCGCGCATTATAGCACCCGGCCCTGGACGGCCTACGGACGGCTCTGCATGAGCGCGATCCAGCGCCCGCGCATGACGGTCTCGCCGGACTGGTTGCG
>DYJB01000217.1 GCA_020723365.1 Candidatus Aquidulcis sp.
CAGCTTGAAGCCCGTGCCCTGGAACTCGCCGATCTTCTGGCCGAAGGCCTCGCGCTCGCGGGCGTACTGCAGGCTGGCCAGGTAGCAGGCCTCAGCGATCCCCAGCGCCTGGGAGGCGATGCCGATGCGTCCGGCGTCCAGCACCGTCATGGCGATCTTGAAGCCCTCGCCCTCCTCGCCCAGGCGGGCGCCGAGCGGGCAGCGGTAGTCCTCGAACACGATCTCGCTGGTGGCCGAGGCGCGGATGCCCAGCTTGGGTTCCTTGCGCCCGACGCTGAAGCCCGCCAGCCTGGTATCCACCAGGAAGGCGGTGATGCCGCGGTGCTTCTTCTCCGGATCGGTCATTGTGAAGACGATGATGAAGTCGGCCACCGGTCCGCTGGTGACCCACGACTTGCGCCCGTTGAGCAGGTAGGCGTCGCCCTGGCGCACGGCGCGGCTGCGCATCGTGCCGGCATCAGAGCCCGACATTGGCTCGGTGAGCGAATAGGCGCCGATGGCTTTGCCCGAGGCCACCGGCTCGAGGTAGGTGCGCCTCTGCTCCTCGGTGCCGAAGCGCAGGATGGCGAAGCCGTAGAGCGAGTTGTTGACCGACATGATCGTGCCGTGCGCCGCGTCGACCTTGCAGATCTCCTCCAGCGCCAGCACGTAAGCCAGCGTATCGAGCCCGGCGCCGCCATACTCCTCGGGGATCTCGATGCCCATGAAGCCCATTTCGCCCATCTTGCGCACGGTGGCGTGGGGGAACTCGCCGCTCTCGTCGAACTCGGCGGCGATGGGGGCGATCTCCTTCTGGGCGAAGTCCCGGGCCGTCTGTCGGATCATCTCGTGTTCGGGGGAGAGGGAGAGGGTAGGACCGGAAGGAGAGCTGCCGGATGAGGTCATCGACTCCTCCTTGGGCCAGACATGGGGAGAGGGCCGTGATTATAGCATCGCGACCCGCGGCGATCACGAAGGTACGGGTGGCCGAGGCCGGGTGTCCAGCGGCCGCTACCGGAGCCCGCCCGTGCCAATCCGGAGACGGAAGGGTCGGATTTTGACAAACATCAGTTGACAGGCGCAGACTTCGGATTCATAGTGGGTGCGTTGCCTGAAGCGGCCTGCCCTGTGACAGGGACGGGCTGGGGCGGGCTATCCAGACAGGAAGCGGCTTCCTGAGGAGAGCGGACGATGAAGTTGTACCTGCGCTTGGCCTGGCGCAACATCTGGCGCCACCGGCGGCGGACGATCATCATCGTCTCGGCCATGGGCTTCGGCCTGTCGCTGATGATGATGTATGACGGCCTGGTGGACGGTTTCAATCAGGCGATCTACGGCAACGCCATCAAGGTCCTGGGCGGCAACATCCAGGTGCACGCCGCGGGCTATCGGGAGAGCGCCGGCCAGAAGCCGCTGCTGCCGCTGGCCGACGATGCCGCCGTCCTGGAAACGATGCGCGCCCAGCCCGGGGTGGTGGCGGCGGCGCGGCGCATCAACACCGGCGGGTTGGCCTCGAGCCGCGAGGGCGCTTTCGCCGTGGGCATCACCGCCGTCGAGCCGGAGGTCGAGCAGGACGTCAACCTGGCCGGGCAGAACATTGTCGCCGGGCGCGCCCTGACCGCCGCCGACGGGGATGCGGTTCTGATCGGCAAGGGCCTGGCCGAGGCCATGAACGTCTGGGTCGACGATCGCATTACCCTCACGGGACGCTCGTCGCACGAGGAGATGCGCCGCCGGACGATGACCGTCGTGGGAGTCTACGATCTGGGCATGGCCGAGATCGAGAAGCTGAACGTCTACATCAGCCTGGCCGAGGCGCAAACGCTCTACGACCTCCCGGGGCAGTCCACCGAGGTGGCCGTCTTCCTCGATGCGATCGGCGGTGAGCGGAAGATGATCGCCGCGCTGGCCCCGGCACTCCCGGCCTACGAGCTGGATTCCTTCGAGGACAGCTACCCCGAATTGCAGTACGCCATCGCCTCCAAGGGCCAGGTGATGGACATCTTCAGCGTCATCATCCTGGGCATCGCCGGCATCGGCATCCTCAACCTGCTGCTGATGGCGGTCTACGAGCGCACGCGCGAGATCGGCGTGCTGGGGGCCATGGGCCTCAAGCCGCGCCAGATCTCGCTGCTCTTCATCCTGGAGGGCACACTGATCGGGGCGGTGGGCGTGGTCGCCGGGGTGGTCATGGGCCTGGCGTTCAACGGTATGATGCGCGCCGTGGGACTCGACTACTCCGCCTTCTCCGGCATGACCTCCTACACGGCGCTGATCACCGATCGGATCTATCCCGGCTGGGGAGTGGGCAAGCTGCTGAGCCGAGCGTTGACGGTGGCGATCATCGCCGCGCTGGCAGCCGTCCTTCCGGCGCGCGAGGCGGCGCAGCGCGATCCGGCTGAAGCGCTGCACGCCGTTTGAGGTTGACCATGATCCAGATGCTGAGACTGGCCTTCCGCAACCTGGGACGCAATCGCCGCCGCTCGTTCTTCTCGGCATTGGCGATGGGGCTGGCGCTGGCGCTGCTGCTGATGATGGCTTCCTTCATCGAGGGCGAGATGATGAGCGCCCTCGAGTCGACCATCGGGCTGCAGTCCGGCCACCTGCAGGTGCGCTCGGCCACCTACGACGAGGCCCGCACGAGCCTCAAGTGGGAGGACCTGATCGAGAACCCGGAGCAGGTGGCGGCGCCGATCGCCTCGCTGGCGCCGGTCGCCGCCGCCACGCCGCGCCTCTACGCAAGCGGCTTCATCACCACCCGCCAGGAGGCGGCCGGCGTGCGCGTGCTGGGCATCGATCCGGCCTCGGCGGCGAACGCGCCCTATCGGGACGGCATGCTGGAGGGCGCCTTCTTCTCCGCCGAGGACCGCCAGGGTGTGCTTATCGGACACACGCTGGCCCGCCGGCTGGACCTGGCGACGGGCGACAGCGTGAACCTGTCGGTCAACACCTCCAGCGGCGATGTGGATGAGCAGGCGTTCATCATTCGGGGCATCTTCAGCACGGGCACGAGCGGGTTCGACGGCCTGACGGTGCTCCTGCCGCTGGCCAAGGCGCAGGCCTTCACCGGCGCCGAGAACCGCGCCAGCTCGGTCTTCGTCCTGCTGAAGGACACCGGCCAGACCGAGGCGGTCCTGGCCGCCATTCAGGCGCCGGGCTATCAGGTGCTCACCTGGCAGGACCTGAACGAGATGCTGATCCAGATCGAACAGCTCTCCGGCAGCTACATGGGGTTCTTCTACCTGATCGTGCTGGGGGTTGCCGCTACGGTCATCATCAACACGCAGATCATGTCGGTCTACGAGCGCACGCGCGAGATCGGCATCCTCTCGGCCATCGGCATGCGCGGCCGCCGGCTGATGGCCATCTTCCTGACCGAATGCGGCCTGCTGGCCGTGGGCGGGATCGTGCTGGGCCTGATCGTGGGCGGCATCGCCGTCGCCTACCTCACCCGCTACGGCTTCCCGATGGACATCGAGAGCTTCGGCATCACCGGCATGTTGTTCAGCGATACGATCTACACCCGGCTGACGGTGCAGGACACGATTCAGCTCATCGTCATGACCTTCATCGTCACGCTGCTGGCCGGCGTGTACCCGGCCGTGCTGGCCGCGCGCATGGAGCCTGTTGCCGCCCTGCGCGCAGAGAAGTAAAGGAGCACCCTCCATGGAAGTCGCCAAGGTCGAGAACGTAACCCGGATCTACACCGTCGGCAAGGTCGAGACGCAAGCGCTGCGGGGCGTCAACCTGAGCATCGAGAGCGGCGAATTCACGGCGTTGGTTGGCCCTTCCGGTTCGGGCAAGACGACGCTCTTGCAGCTGCTCGGCTGCCTCGACCGGCCCTCGGGCGGACGGGTGTTCATCAGCGGCAAGGACGTCAGCCAGCTCAATCGCGACCAGCGAGCGGACATGCGCCGGGGGACGATCGGCTTCATCTTCCAGTTCTTCGCCCTGATCCCGACGCTGACGGCCTACGAGAACATCGAGATGCCGCTGCTGCTCAACGGGCACTCGGCGGGAGAGCGGGACGCACGCATCAAGGAGCTGTTGGAGGCGGTGGGGCTCGGCGATCGCGGCACCAGCCGGCCGGACCAGCTTTCCGGCGGCCAGCAGCAGCGC
>DYJB01000218.1 GCA_020723365.1 Candidatus Aquidulcis sp.
TTCGCATCATCCGTGTGCGCGAAGACGTCCTCATCGACCAGATCCCGGTCAAGGCGCCCATCCAGCAGGAGTTCTCAGCCGAGCACGACCTTGATACCCAGACGCTGCTTGATCCCGGCGCCTATGGCGTGCAGGCCAAACGAACGCGGGTGCGCTACGAGGACGGGATCGAGGTCAGCCGCCAGGCGGAAGGTGAGTGGCTGGCCGTCGAGCCCAAGCCGCGCATCGTCGCCTACGGCACCCGGATCGTGCTCAAGACGCTGGACACCGAGTTCGGCCCGATCCAGTACTACCGTGCGATCCCGGTATACGCCACCTCCTACTCACCCTGCCGCTCGGGAGCCGATCGCTGCTACCCCGGGACGTCGAGCGGCAAGCCGGTCCAGCGCGGCGTGATTGCCGTGCGCTACGCCTGGTATCTGGCCCTCGGGTTCGGCGTCCCCGTCTACATCCCCGGCTACGGCATAGCCACCATTGAGGATATCGGGGGCGGCTTCCCGGACAGGTACTGGATCGACCTGGGCTACTCGGATGAGGACTGGGAACTGTGGAGTTCCTACACCACGCTGTACTTCATCGCCCCCGTTCCCCCTGACGTCCCGGTCATCTTCCCATGACAGGTCCTGAGGTGGTGGCGGGAGATCATCCGCCGGCGTTCCTGGATGCCCGCGCCGTACTGCGCCGCCACGGGCTGCGCCCGGATCGCCGACTGGGACAGAACTTCCTCATCGACCCCGGCGCGCTGGAGCGGGTGGTCGAGGCAGCCGAACTGGATCCGCACGACACGGTGCTCGAGATCGGGGCCGGCATCGGCACGCTGACCTCGCGCCTGGCGCGGGAGGGTCGCCGCATCGTGGCCGTCGAACTCGACCGGCGGCTGATCGAACCGCTGCTCGAGGGCGTGCGGCGCTTCCCGGGCGTGCAGGTGGTTCAAGCCGACGTGCTCAAACTCGACCTCGCCGCGCTCATGCAGGGCAAGCCCTTCCGCGTCGTCGCCAATATCCCCTACCAGATCACCTCGCACTTGCTGCGGCGCCTGATGGAGATGCCGGATGGCCCCGACCGGGTGGTGCTGACGCTCCAGGCGGAGGTCGTCGACCGCGTCACCGCCGGGGCGGGGGAGATGAGCTTGCTGGCATTGAGTGTGCAGGTCTACGGGCGGGCGCGCCGCGTGGCGCACATCCCCGCCGGTGCGTTCTTCCCGGCGCCCGAGGTGGACTCGGCTGTCCTGCGCATCGACCGGCACCTTCGGCCGGCGGTCGCCCCCGAGTTGATCCCCGCCTTCTTCCGCGTGGCGCGGGCGGGCTTCCAACAAAGGCGCAAGCAGCTCCACAACGCGCTTTCCGCCGGCCTCGGGCTAGGATCAGGCGAGATCGCTGCGCTCCTCGAACGGGCCGCCGTCCGGCCCGAGGCACGGGCGCAAGAACTGGCGCTGGCCGATTGGGAACGGCTCGCCCGGCAGTTGGGGTAAAGGGAAAGGGCTGGAGCGGAGGTCGGCCGGCTACCCCGCCAGGCGATCGGCGGGCGTCAGGTGGCGGTGCATGCCGCGAACCTGCCACACGCGCAACGCCGCCTCGAGCTGAATCTGGAGCGACATCTTCGACTGGCCGATGCGGCGATCCTCGAAGTAGATCGGCGTCTCGGCCAGTTCGTATCCCAGGCGCTGCGCCACGTAGGCCATCTCCACCTGGAAGACGTAGCCGTTCGAGCGGATGCGATCGAGCGGCATCCCGAGCAGCGTCTCCCGCCGCCAGAGCCGGAACCCGCCCGTGGCGTCGCGGATCCTCATGCCCAGAATGGTGCGGGCGTAGAGGTTCCCGAATGCGGAGAGCAGCTTGCGCCCGAGGCCCCAGCGGCGATCTACACCGCCTCCCGGGATGTAGCGCGAGCCCACCACGGCGTCGGCCAGCTCGAGCATGTCCAGGAAGCCTGGAAGATAGGCAGGCGCGTGGGAGAAGTCGGCATCCATCTGGCCGATCGCCTGGGCGCCTGAGCCGAGTGCGGCCCGGAACCCGGTGATGTAGGCTGAGCCCAGGCCGAGCTTGGCCGGGCGATGGATAACCTCAAGCCGACCCGGATAGCGGCGGGCAAGGTCCTCGGCTACCTCGCCCGTGCCGTCCGGTGACCCGTCATCGACAATGAGAAGGCGCGTGTCGGCCAACGGCAGGCCCCAGATGGCACTGGCCAGCGATGGCAGATTGTCAGCTTCGTTGTAGGTGGGTATGACGATGGTGAGGGGAAGCATGCCGCCCTATGGGGCCGGCCGTGGGATGCGAAAACTGCAGCTGGTCCCACCAAGCGCGATGCACTCGGTCTCCTCGATGCGAATGGGCTCGCCACCGAGCAGCCAGTGGATGCACTCCTCCAGAAGACCGTCGATGGCGGCGCACGCCGGCCCATCCTCGACCTTGCGTCCCCAGCAGGCCGGGCAGCGGGTCACTTTGAAGACGAAAGCGTCGTGTTCGGTGGCGACGGCAGCCTGCTGGTCCGAGGCGCTCGTGAACGCTTCGGCGAGAGCCTGCAGGGCAAGCCCGAGCTTCTCCGGGGCCGGCAGGGCCCGCCCGGGAAGGTCCGCCACGGATCGCAACGCAGGCATGAGCGGGAGGATCTGGGGAAAGACCGCCCAACCGGCACGCCTTGCCAGGCCGCGTCCGCCACGCGGTCCGTAGAGATCATCGAGGGCGGCCAGCAGCGCAGAAAACTCGGCGAAATCCACGCCGCGCTCGGTGTCCTCGGGCGGCGGCGCGGCGATCCACGGTTCGAGGCCAGAGCGGTTCAGCATGGCGCTGACCCCGTTCTTGCCCATCAGATTCTCAAGCTCGAGCAGGAAGGCGCGAGCCACGTGGTTGGGGTAGCCGTAGCCGCTCTTGGGAATGGACGCCACCGGTTCGACCCTCGTCCTCGGCTACAGGAGCGCCGCCAGATCTTCAGCCGTGCGGCGCATGTCGAGGAACAACAGCCCTAACTTGGTGTCCGGCCGTGCCAGAACCGTCAACACCGCCTCGCTTCCGACAGCCATCAGGATCACAAAGCCGCCTGCACCGCGAATGTAGACCTGATCCAGCTTGCCACGGCCGAGCTCGGACGAGATGCGCTCGCCCAGTGAGAGCATGGCCGCCGACATGGCGGCCACGCGGTCCTCTTCGACGGAGGGGGGCAGGGCGGAGGCCATCGTCAGGCCGTCGACGCTGACGACCGCCGAGGCTTCCACGTCCGGCGTGGAGGCCTGCAGGTCACGCAGGCGGTCTACCATCTGGTCGGTGCGGGTCTTGGACAACAATCAATCCTGGCGAGTGGTGCCGAGGAATGTAGCACAGGCGACTCGGCGAGTCAAGAATGGCAGGCGCCAGAGGTGTCGAGGAATCGCCGACGGAGCGTCTGGACGGGCGCGGACCGCCGGGAAAGCGCAGGACAGGACGTTCGCGTGTTCGGCTGCAGGGCACCGTGCCGGACCCCAGGGCAGGATTTGCCTGAAGGTGCCAACCCTGACAGGGGAGCGCAGGCAGCCGGGTCTAGGCGCCAGGATCGGAGGGCGCCTGTCCGGGAGCCGGGGAGGGGCGTCGTAGACGCTGTTGGATCAGCTCGTAGAGGACAGGCAGCACCGAGATGAAGATGATGGCGATGACGACCAGGCCGAAGTTCTCCTGCACGAATGGGATGTTGCCGAAGAAGTAGCCGGCGAAGAGGAAGAGCGACGTCCACACCAGGCCGCCCACGACGTTGTAGAGGATGAACTTGCCGTAGGACATGGTGCCGACGCCGGCGACAAATGGGGCGAAGGTACGGATGATCGGGATGAAGCGGGCGAGGAAGATGGTCTTGCCGCCGTGCTTGGCGTAGAACGCCTGCGTCCGCTCCAGGTACTCCCGCTTCAGGAACCGGACGTTATCGTGGAAGGCGCGCGGGCCGATGCGGTGGCCGATCCAGTAGTTGACCGTGTCGCCCAGGATGGCGGCGAAAGCCAGAAGGCCGAACAGCACCCAGATGTTGAGCGCCCCGGTGGCGGCGAAGGCCCCGGCCGCGAACAGCAGCGAGTCGCCGGGCAGAAAGGGCATGATCACGAC
>DYJB01000219.1 GCA_020723365.1 Candidatus Aquidulcis sp.
CGTGCGGGTGGAACTTGCCCAGCACCTCGCCGACGATGCGGGCCGACTTCTTGAAGTCCGTCGCCGGGCGGATGCCCATGGCCTGCATGGCGTACAGGATGCGCCGGTGTACCGGCTTCAACCCATCGCGGGCGTCGGGCAGCGCCCGCGCCACGATCACGCTCATGGCGTAGTCCAGGTAAGACTGCTGCATTTCGCCGTCGATGTCGACGCGGCGCACCAACCCAATCTCCATGCTTCACCTCAGGTCGAGCAGGACCGGCCACATCATAGCGGTTGCCTCGCGGCCCGTCAATTCGCCCTGAAACGACCGACGCCCCGAAAGGGGCGTCGGAGGATGCGCCGGCGGGGCCGTCGCGGATCAGGACGGGCAGGCGTAGCTGTTGCTCAATCCGTCCTTGGTGATGTCGATCGTTTCGCCCTCGCTCAGTTCTTCCGACAACACCTTCGGGTTGCCCTCGACGCTCTGGTCGAACGCCTCGATGACGCCGGGATTGAAGGCGCGCCGGTTGTCCGGCGGATAGAGCTGCTCCTTGAGGACGGTGTCGGCGGGCAGGATGCGCATCGGGTGGAAGGTGCAGTTGCGGACGTAGGCCGGCACCGCCGGATCGACGGTCTGCACCGGCAGGGCCTGCACGGCGCCGGTCTCGGCCTCGATCACGATGTAGCGCGAGGCGGCGCTGACCCAGGCAGTGCTGCCGGTGGTGGAGGGATCCTGGACGAGCAGCCAGTCGGCAGCCTCATTGCGCGCAACGGCCGTCGTGGCCTGGCCGGCCAGCATGTAGCCGCCGACGTTGTAGGCGGTGGCCGGGCCGCGACGCAGCGTCATGTTGCCGCCCGAGGCGGTGACGCGCACCGGGGCGGCCGTCGCCGGCACCGTAGGCGACGGCTCCGCCGTCGGGGAGGCGGGGACGTCCGTCGGCGAGGCCGTGGCCGAAGCCGGCGGCGCCGTCGGGAGGATGGGTGCGGCGGTGGGCGTCACGGCGGCCACCGGCAGCCCGCAGGCGGCGGTGGCAAGCGCCAGGGCGACGATGAGCAGGGACAGCGATCGAAGGGTGGGTCCGGGGGTCATCAGGGCTCCTTGGGGCTGAACGCTCGCGGCGTCAGGCTGCGCAGGTAATATGGACAAGATACCCCCGAATAGTCCTATACACAAGGGGCAAAGCGCTGGCTGGGAGGAGATCCGGGATTGAGTTCCGCTAGGCATGGGCATTGCCGGTGGCTTTGGCGCAGGAGACGGTCGTGCGGATCGTGTATGGGCGAGCCGGCCGCTTCGCGCGTTTCATCGGGGTCCAGCCTGCGTGGAGATTGTGAGGTCCGTCCAATCTCACTTCGGGCATTGCGCCGCTTTGGCCTGCATGATGTTCCCGCTCAGGCGGTGCCGGGTCACCCACGCCTGTGCGGCGAGAGCAACCCGGGCTGCGCGCCTCGCGCAGACGATGGAGCGCTCGCACCAGCTCTGCACGCCGCCGCCCGGCCGATATTCTCCGGCGTGGGGAAATCCGGCTCGCCGATCTCGAGGTGCACGGTCTGCTTGCCGTGCGCCTGCCGTTCCTGGGCGCGGGCCAGAACCTGACAGGCCCCGTCCATCCGTGCGCTGGGCACACGCGGCTGGTCATCCTGTCACCTCGCACGCCGTAGCCCTGATGCCGGCGTATCGCCTTCTTCGACCTGCGGATCACACCGCCTGCCAGCTCGACAAGCGGGGCAAGGGCAGGTGTCATGGCCGCGTTGGGAACGACCGTCATACGGTGACCTTCCCCGCCACCTGACAGGCGGGATGTCCACCTGTCAGGTGGTGGGGCTGCGCCCCGCCCGACGACAACTGCGGGTCGGGCACCGGAGGGTGCGGCGAGCGAGGCAGTTGACGCCTTGCAGGCACCCCCCGAGTGTGGTAAGATACGTCTCGCTGGTATTCGAGTCGGTTCTTGGAGAAGTGGGCTGCCCCCACTTCTCTGCGTGTAAGGACCCGCCACCCAAGAAGGTCTAGGATCGAAAGAGCATGAAGAGCGAGTTTGCCCTGGCATTCAACGAAATCACCGAGCGCTTCGGCCTGTCGCGTGACACCGTCATGCAGGCGCTGGAGGCGGCCATGGTCTCCGCCTACCGCCGCTCGGTCAACGCCTCCTCGGCCCAGAGCGTTGAGGCGCGCATCGACCCGGAAACGGGCGAGGTGCACATGCTGGCCGAGAAGGAGATCGTCGAGGAGGTCCAGAGTCCCCAGACCGAGGCCACGTTGGAAGAGGCGCGCCGTGTGGCGGCCGAGGCCGCGCTGGGGGGCATGGTCCTCGTCGAATCGACGCCGGAGGACTTCGGGCGCGTGGCGGCGCAGACGGCCAAGCAGGTCATCCTGCAGCGGCTGCGCGAGGCCGAGCGCGATGCCCAGTACGAGGAATTCGCCGACCGCGAAGGCGACATGGTGCACGGGACGGTGCACTCGATCACGCCCCAGGCGGTGACCGTTGGCCTCGGTCGGGCCGAGGCCATCCTGCCGCGCAATCAGCAGATCCCGGGCGAAGGCTTCCGCGTGCGCGACCGCATCCGGGTCTACGTGCTCGAGGTGCGCAAGTCATCGCGCGGGCCGGTTATCGTGGTCACGCGCACGCACCCCAACATGCTGCGCCGGCTGCTGGAGATGGAAGTCCCGGAGATCAACACCGGGCTGGTCGAGATCAAGGCCATCGCCCGCGAGGCCGGCAAGCGTGCCAAGGTGGCGGTGGCGGCGCTGCGGGACGGCATCGACCCGGTGGGCGCCTGCGTCGGCCTGCGCGGCGTGCGCATCCAGTCGATCGTGCGTGACCTCAATGACGAGAAGATCGACGTCATCGAGTGGAACTCCGACTCGGCCACGTTCATCCTTAAGGCCCTCAGCCCGGCGCGCGTGTCCGGCGTCTACCTGGACGAGGATCCGGAACGCGGCCGCACGGCGCTGGTGGTCGTGCCGGAGGATCAGCTCAGCCTGGCCATCGGGCGCGCCGGCGTCAACGCCCGCCTGGCAGCCCGCCTGACCGGCTGGCGCATCGACATCAAGAGCCTGGTGGAAGCGGCCGCCGAGTCGCTCAACCGCCTGCGCACCGATCCGCTCTACACCGACCTGATCGAGCGCTTCGCCGAGAGCCTGCCCCACGTTGAGGCCATCCTGGCCAAGAAGGAAGAGGGGCGGCCGGTCACGCCGGAAGAGTACAGCGCGCTGACGTCGTTCGTCGAACGCGTGCAGCGCGAGGTCGAAGCGCGCCGCGGCGCTCGCCGGCTGGCGTACCTGGAGAAGCTGGCGGCCGTGCGCGGCCAGATCCCGGCCTCGGCCTACGAGACGCCGCTGGCCCAGGCAAACCTGCCCGAGCGCGTCCTGGCGACGCTTACCGAGGGCGGCTACGACACGTGCGGCAAGGTCCTCGAGCAGCTGGGCATGAACGCCGACCGGCTTCTGGCGCTGGAAGGCTTCGGCCCGAAGGTGGTCGAGGAACTGCGTGAGGTCCTGCAGTCGCACCCGTACGCGCTGCCTGAACCGGAGCCTGAGGCCGAGGTCCCGGCGCTGGTCGAAGCAGCCGCCGAACCCGTCGAGGGTCTGGCCGTCACCGAGGGTGAAGGCGACGACGCCAAGCCTCGCACCAAAGAAGCCATTGCCCAGGATCTGGCGGACAAGGTACTGTTGGAGTTCGGCCAGCGCCGGCCGAGGCGCTCGAAGCCGCCGTCCCCGCCGAGGGCGAACTCGCGGTGGCAACCGAAGGCGGCGACACGCTGGAGAAGGCCTTCCAGGCGATTGCCGAGCAGATCAGCGCCGTGGCGGCCGAAGGCGCCCTAGAGGACGAGGAAGAGGGCGAGGCCGGTGCGGGTGGCAAGAAGAAGAAGGGCAAGAAGAAGAAGGGCGCCCGCACGGTGGTCTTCGACGAAGCCACCGGAGGGTTGGTGGTCCAGAAGCGCAGGAAGCCCGGCCGAGGCGGTGGGTGGGATACCGGCGAGCTGTAGCCTCGGTGGCTCGCTCGACCTGAGAAGGCCGCATGGCTGCCAAACAGGCTCGGCCTGCACGACACGTCCCGGTCCGCACCTGCGT
>DYJB01000012.1:0-4939 GCA_020723365.1 Candidatus Aquidulcis sp.
GATCTGGAGCACGAGGGCACACAACGCGTCGCCGACGGCCGAGGCGGCCAGCGAGCTGGTCGTGGCGCAGTAGCCGCCCAGCTCGAGCTCCGCCGGCGTACGCACCGGAATCACCAGATCGCACAGCTTCGCCAGCGGTGAGGTGTCGTCATGCAGCAGGCCGATGGTCGCCAGGCCGCGCGCCCGGGCGATGCCTACGAGCAGGTTGACCTCTTCGCTCAGCCCGCCGCGCGAGATGGCGACCAGCACTTCGCCGGACGCCATCGCCCCCGAATGGCCGTGCAAACCAAGATCCGGTGACAGGAACATCGAGCGCACACCGCAATCGGTGAGGATATGCGCCAGGCGCAGCGCCACGGCGGACGAGGTGCCGACAGCGGTGGTCCAGGTGATGCCGGGGCAGGCGGCGATGGCGTGAGCAGCGGCCGGCAGGCTCTCCCCGAATTGTGCCGACAGCGCCTGCAGGGCGCCGATCTGGGCCGCGACGGAATCGCGGGCGAGCTCGAGAGCCGTGGAATTGTCCACGACGAACCTCCCAGGCTGCGGCTCAGGCCAGGATGACTTCGAGGCCCCGGGCGCGCAGGCCGGCGACGATCTGTGTATCGGCGCTGTCGTCGGTGACGATGGTGTTCAGGCGTTCGACCGGCAGCACCGGATAGAAGCCGGCCCGCCCCAGCTTGGTGCTGTCGGCCACGAGCACGACGGTGCGGGCGCGCTCAGCCATGGCGCGGTCGAGCTCCGCCATCAGGACATGAGCCGTGGTCATGCCGCCGTCGAGGGTCAGTCCGTCGGCGCCGAGGAAGGCCCGATCGGCCGTCATGGCCTGCAGCTGGCTCAGGGCGATGGGACCGACGCTGGCCTGGGAGTCCGGCAGGTAAAGGCCGCCCAGGAAGATGCAGTTGGGCGACGGCCAGGTGCGCAGTTCGTTCACCAGCGGATAGGAGTTGGTGACGACCGTGAGCAGGCCGCCCGCACGCAGCGCCTCGGGGACCTGCGCCGCCACCTGGAAGGCGGTCGTTCCGGCGTCGAAGAGCAGCACCTCGCCCGGGCGGATCAGGCCCGCAGCGGCGAGGCCGATGCGCCGCTTCTGTGCCATGCGCAGCTGCGCCTGGGCGGCAAAGCGCGCCGCGCGCGGATCGCGGGGTGGGGCGATCGCCCCACCGTGGACGCGTATGAGCCGGCCCTGCGCCTCGAGCGCCGCCAGGTCGCGCCGGATCGAGGTGTCGGTCACGCCCAGCGAAGCCACCAGCTCGGAGGTGCGCACCGTGCCGCGCTGCTCCAGCAGATCGGCGATGCGGGCCTGCCTGGCCTCGGTCTGACCGGCCTTCGTCTCTGCCATCGGCCCCATTATGCGCTGTTAGGAATCAGAAGTCAATACGACGGCAAATCATCGGTAAAGGGACGATTATCAGTTGACAATCCGCCTCCAAGTGCCTAGACTCAAGGCTGCGGAGCGGGATTTGGCCCGGTAGTCCTGGAAGCCCGCCCGCACCACGGTCTCCGCACGACTCACCTGGGGCCCTCCAGGCGCACGCCGTTCGCACGAAGGGAAGCGGCTCAGGGGAGTGGGGTGGGCGACGGACGACGACCTATCTCGCGTCAACGAGGGAGGGACGATGCCGAAGGCATGGACGGATGCGGACCTGGAAGCTGGGCGGAAGGCGATGGTCGGCGGCGGGGTCGGCGCCGCGATCGCCATCCTGGTCGACCATGCCCGCGGCGCCTCGCTGTGGGATTCGAACGGCAAGGAGTACATCGACTGCACGTCGCAGGCCTGGAGCCTGAACGTCGGTCACTGCCACCCGCGCGTCGTGGAGGCGGTCACCGAGCAGGTGCACAAGTTCACGCACATCCGCACCAGCTTCGACACCGCCCCCAAGCTGCTGCTGGCCAAGAAGCTGAGCGAGCTCGGTCCGGGGCGGCTGAAGAAGGTCGGCTTCTGCCTGACCGGATCGGATGCCAACGAGGGCGCCGTCAAACTGGCGCTGCGCAACCGCACCAGCGACCAGATCGTCACGCTGTGGGACGGCTACCACGGCCGCACCCTGTCGACGATCAACATGAGCTGGCCGCATCCCAATAACCGCTTCACCGCCTGGGGCGGCCCGGTGCTCAGGATCCCGCAGGCCTACTGCTACCGCTGTCCCTTCGAGCTGAGCTACCCGTCCTGCGGCCTCGAGTGCGCCCGCTTCGCGCGTCAAACCATCGAGCACGCCGCCGCCGAAGCGCCGGCGGCGCTGATGATGGAGGCGATGCAGGGCAATGGCGGCATGATCGACTTCCCGGCCGAATTCCACCAGGCCATGCGCCGCCTGTGCGATGACCTGGGCATGCTGCTGGTCTACGACGAGATCCAGACCGGGTTCGGCCGGGTGGGGGAGTGGTTCGCCAGCTCGCTCTATGGGGTCGAGCCGGACATCATGGTCATCGGCAAGGGCCTGGGAGGCGGCTTCCCGATTTTCGGCACGCTCAGCCGCGACGACCTGATTCCGTACTCACCCGGCGACCACTCCTTCACCTTCGCCCACTTCCCGGTCTCGATGGCGGCGGCGCTGGCCTCGATCGAAGCGATCGAGGCCGAGAACCTGCTGGACCGCGGGCGCAGGCTCGGGGCGGCCATCACCGCCCGGCTGCTCGAGATGCGCGATCGCTATGAGCTGATCGGTGACGTGCGCGGCCCGGGGCTGATGATCGGCGTCGAGCTGGTCAAGTCAAAGAAGACGAAGGAGCCGGCGCGCCAGGAAGCCCACGACTTCGTCCAGGAGGGGCTGAAGCGCGGCGTGATCTTCGGCGAGTCGAAGTACCTGGGGCTGGGGAACATCGTCAAGGTCAAGCCGCCGCTGGTGATCACGGAGGCGCAGGTCGAGCGCACGCTCGACGTCTTCGAGGAGATCGCCCGCTCGCTCAGCAACTAGGATGCGCGACAATCTACGCCACCACCCTCCCCCCACCGGGCTGCGGCGATGCCGGCGGGCGGGGAAGGCCGGCCCATGACCGCCTCCGACGTGCTGCGCGCTCAGCCACACCGCCGCCTCAATCCGCTCACCGGCGAGTGGACCCTTGTCTCACCCCAGCGCATCGAACGTCCCTGGCTGGGACGCGTCGATCGCCCTTCCACCACCGCCGTCCCCGCCTACGATCCGGCCTGCTACCTGTGCCCGGGGAACCCGCGCGCCGGCGGTCAGCGCAATCCGGCGTACGCCTCGACCTACGTCTTCACCAACGACTTCCCGGCGCTGCTGCCCGAAGCGACGCCGCCGCCGGAACCACGGCATCCGCTGCTCCACTGGCAGCCGCAGAGCGGCACCTGCCGCGTGGTGTGCTTCTCACCGCGTCACGATCTCACGCTGGCGGAACTGACCCCGGAGGCGATCGGCGCCGTCATCGAGACCTGGTGCGAGCAGACGATTGAGTTGGGCCGCCAGCACGCATGGGTGCAGGTTTTCGAGAACAAGGGCGAGCAGATGGGGGCCTCGAATCCCCATCCGCACGGCCAGATCTGGGCCTCGGCCGAAGTGCCGACGGTCCCGGCGCTCGAAGCGCGCAGCCAGGCGGCATACCACGACGCGCACGCCTCCAGCCTGCTGGTCGACTACGCCTCCGAGGAGACGCTCCGCGCCGAGAGAGTCGTGGCGGCCTCGGAGGCCTGGCTGGCCGTCGTCCCCTTCTGGGCCGTGTGGCCGTTTGAGGTCCTGTTGATGCCCCGCCGCAGCGTGGCGAGGCTGCCGGATCTGGCGGCCGCCGAACGCGCCGACCTGGCCGGAATCCTCAAGCGCCTGCTGGTGTGCTACGACAACCTCTTCGAAGTGCCCTTCCCGTACTCGATGGGCTGGCACGGGGCGCCCTTCGGGCGGGAGGCGCCGGGGTGGCAGCTGCACGCGCACTTCTACCCGCCCCTGCTGCGCTCGGCCGAGGTGCGCAAGTTCCTCGTCGGCTATGAGATGCTGGCCGAGCCGCAGCGAGACCTGACGGCCGAGATGGCGGCCGCCAGGTTGAGGGAGCTGCCCGCGCGGCGGTACTCGGAGCGTATGGCGAACGACCCGCCGGCCCGGGGCGGCTGACGTCTCGCCGGCGGGTCCGGAAGGTGATTCGGCGCCTCTGGGACGGCGCGCGCTTGTGTGAGGTGATGGGCGGTGTTCGAGGTCGTGCTGTACGCCCTGTTGTGCGCTACGGTATCGCTCCTGCTCGCGCAGGCTCTGATTCGCCGTTCGCACACAGCCCTCGGGTTTGCGCTCGGCCTGCTGCCCATCGGCGCCATGGAGGCGGCCTTCCACCTATCGCTGCAGGCCAGCATCCGTGACTGCCTGGAGCGGGCGTGCCTCTCGGCAGGCCTTCCGGCGGGATGCGACCGGATCGAGTTCGGCTGCACCGAATGGAGTGGCCTCTCGCAGTTCCTGTTCTGGGCTGCGGGCCTTGGGACCCTGGTAGTCTACGCCCTCGGTTTCGTTATCCTGGCCGTGCGTGAGAGTCAGCGCCCCATAGGGAAGAACCCCTGGGCGCGCCCCGAGTCGCCGCAGGGCGGTCCCCGTGAAGGCTGAGGAGCATGCGCAGCCATGGGAGCCTCAGCGCCCGGAGAGCGAGCGGCGCGTGGCGGATGCAATGGCGGCGGTCTACGGCCGACGGCCGCAGTGGGTGGTGCGCGCCCCCGGGCGCGTCAACCTGATTGGTGAGCACACCGACTACAACGACGGCTTCGTCCTACCCATGGCTATCGATCGCGCCGTCTGGATCGGCCTCGCCCCGAGGGGCGACGCGCGCGTCCGGGTCCGCTCACTCGACTTCCTCCAGGAGATCGAGTTCGACCTCGGAGCCCTCGAGCGAGGGGGGTCGGGGTGGGGGGAGTACATCAGGGCCGTCGCCTGGTCGCTCCAGGCGGCCGGGCACAGCCTGCACGGCTGGGACGGGGTGATCTCCGGTGACGTGCCGCGCGGAGCCGGGC
>DYJB01000012.1:4949-30714 GCA_020723365.1 Candidatus Aquidulcis sp.
GCCCATCCTCGGGCAAGGAGCCGCGTCCGCCTTCCCAGGTGCGAAAGCCGGGATATGGCCTATTGAGTCCCAGGCGCGAAGGCTGTAGGCTTGCCTCCTCCGGTGCCGTGCCGCGCGGAGCCGGGCTATCTTCCTCCGCCGCGCTCGAGCTGGCCACCGCCCGAGCCTTTGCGGCTACCTCGGGGCTGGCCTGGGATCCCCCGGCCATGGCGCGGCTGGCCCAGAAGGCAGAGAACGAATGGGTCGGCGTGGCGTGCGGCATCATGGACCAGCTCACCTCCGCCTGCGGGCGATCCGGCCACGCGCTGCAGATCGACTGCCGTTCGCTGGAGATCGACCCGGTGCCGCTGCCGCCGGCTGTAAGCGTGCTGGTTCTCGACACCGGAACGCGGCGCGGCCTGGTGACCTCGGCCTACAACCGGCGGCGTCAGGAATGCCGCCAGGGCGCCGAGGCGTTTGGATTGACGAGCCTGCGTGACCTGACGCCCGGCGTCTTCGCCGGCGGGGAAGGGCAATTGCAGGAGACGATTCGGCGACGCGTGCGGCATATCCTGACCGAGAACGCCCGGACGCTCGAAGCCTCCCGGGCGCTGCGAGGGGCGGATGTGGAGAGCGTCGGAAGGATGATGCTCGCCAGCCATGCCAGCCTGCGGGACGACTACGAGGTCTCCAGTCCGGCGCTGGATGCGATGGTGGAGATCGCCGCTGCGCAGCCGGGGTGCTGGGGAGCACGCATGACGGGCGCCGGATTCGGCGGCTGCGCGGTGGCACTGGTCCGGAGGGCGGGCGCTTCCGAGGCGGGCGGGCGCATCGCGGAGGAGTACCGGCGGCGCACTGGCCAGGCGCCGGCGGTCTACGTCTGCCAGGCGGCGCAGGGCGCCAGCTTGTCGTAGCCCGCATCGTCCTTTATAATCCCCGTCACCCTCGCGCCGAGGTAGCTCAGCGGTAGAGCACACGACTCATAATCGTGCGGTCATGGGTCCGAATCCCATCCTCGGCACACGCAGGCCTGCCCCTGAGGGCAGGCCTGTGCCATCCTGAACCGCTGCTCTCTTCAGACAGGCCTACAATACGGGTGGCCGCTGTCGCTGGCAAAGGTCCATCGTTCGACGTGGAGCATCACCGGTTGTGAGTCACCTGGGCGTCCCGATCCTTCGTTTCGCACTGGCCGCGCTGGCGGTCGCCGCCCTGAGCGGATTGCTCTTCCCATTGCGGGCCGCCATCGACACGGCGGCGCTAGCCCTGCTGTACCTGATCCCGGTGGGGCTGGTGACGGCCGGGCTCGGGCAGGGACCCGGGATCGCCGCCGCCGTGCTGTCGTTCCTGGCCTTCAACTACCTCTTTGTGCCGCCGTACTACAGCCTGCGCGTGCTGCACGCCGACAACGTCGTGGCGCTGATGGTCTTCCTGATTGTGGCCGTGGTCACCAACCAGCTCGTCGGGCGCACGCGGCGCAGCCTGGACCTGGCCACGGAGCAGGGGCAGTTGTCCACCCGCCTGTTCGAGCTGACCGCCGCGCTGATTGGCCAGACCGATCTGGATGCCATCGCCGCCATCGTCCTGCAGCAACTCCAGGCAGCCTTCCGGCCGGAGTGGATTGAACTGCACCTGGGGATCGAACCCGGTGGTCGGCGTGTGAGGAGGTCCTTGCCGGCGGAGGCCGGCCCACCCCAGGGTCGGCCGACGGTCTCCTACCCTCTCCAGGGGCCGCAGGGGCTGCTTGGCGAGATCAACCTGTGGATGGCGCACGCCAGGTTGACGACTTCGCAAGAGCGCCTGCTGGCGGCCATTGCTGGCCAGGTGTCGCTGGCGTTGGACCGCGCCCGCCTGGCGCAGGCAGAAAGTCGGGCACGCGTTCTCGAACAGAGCGACGCCTTGAAGTCGGCCCTGCTGTCCTCCGTGTCACACGAACTGCGCACCCCGCTGGCGACGATCAAGGCCTCGGTCACGAGCCTGAGCCGGGGCGAGGTCGCCTGGGACACGGAGGCGCGCCGGGACCTGCTCGAAGCCATCGAAGAAGAGGCTGACCACCTCAACCATCTGGTGGGGAATCTTCTGGACAGTTCGCGGCTGGAGGCCGGCAGCCTGACCCCCGAACGAAGTTGGAACGAACTGTCGGAGATCACGCGGGCGGTCCTGGCGCGCATGCGCACCGGACTCCGGAACCACCGGGTGGAGCTGGACATCCCGGATGACTTGCCCCTGGTGCCGGTGGATTTCATCCAGATCGAGCAGGTGTTCGCCAACCTGCTGAGCAACAGCGCCAAGTACTCTCCAGCGGGAACGCGCATCACGATCCGGGCCCGGGAGACCGGCGGTGCCGAATTGCTGATCGAGGTTGAGAACCAGGGCCCTCCCATCAAGGAAGAGGACCTCGCCCGCATCTTCGACAAGTTCTACCGCGTCACAGCCGCCGATCGCGTCTCCGGCACCGGGCTCGGTTTGTCTATCTGCAAGGGGATCGTCGAGGCGCACGGTGGGCGCATCTGGGCCGAGAACAGGGCCGGCGGCCTGGCATTCCGGTTCACCCTGCCGCTCCACTCCGAGGGCGCGCCGCCCCTCGCCGGAGAGGTCTCATGACGCAGCCGCCGCATGTTCTCGTGATCGACGATGAACCGCAGATCCTGCGTGCCGTGCGCACGATCCTGACCGCCAAGCAGTTCCGCGTCACCACGGCCGCGCGGGGAGAGGAGGGGCTGACGCTGGCGGCGGCTCAGGCTCCCGACCTGATCATCCTGGATCTGACCCTCCCTGACCTGGACGGCATCGAGGTTTGCCGCCGACTGCGCGAGTGGACCCAGGCGCCGATCATCGTGCTCTCCGTGCGGGACACCGAGAAGGACAAGGTGGCGGCACTCGATCGGGGGGCCGACGACTACCTGACCAAACCGTTCGGGATCGAAGAGCTCCTGGCGCGCATTCGGGTGGCGCTGCGCCACTCGGCCCAGACGAAGTCCGGCGGGCGCGCCGTCGTCCGATCAGGCGCCCTCGAGATCGACCTAGCCGAATTCCGCGTGACGCGCAGCGGCGTCGAGGTGCGGCTGACGGCCACGGAGTTCAAGCTGCTGGCACACCTGGCGGCCCACGCCGGGCGCGTGCTCACGCATCACGCCATCCTGGCCGCCGTGTGGGGGCCCGAGTATGCCGACCATGTCGAGTACCTGCGCGTGTACATGCGCCAGCTGCGCAAGAAGCTCGAGGCCGACCCCGACCACCCGGAGATCCTGACCACGGAACCGGGCATCGGCTACCGGTTCATGGCCGACGGCTAGCTCCATCCTTCCCATTCAAGCTCCCCGGGCGCCCGCAAGGGCGCCCTCTTCTTTATGGGACCCTAGCGCAAGTCGTGCGGTTCTTTGTCACCGCTTAACCTCGCCAGGTGAGACTCAGAACCGGCGCGCCCTCCGTACGCTGGGCGACCGGGCGAGGAATCCGATCCACGCGCAGGGAGAAGCCCATGAATTCCGTGGATACAGCCTACCTGCCCCTCCGATCCGGAGCCGCACACCTGGCGGAGGAGGAAACGGTCCGGCGCGGCCAACGCCTGGCCGAACAGGCCGTGGAAGAGCTGATCGGGGAGATGGCCCGCCGCGCGGCCGGCCATCAGCTCGACCGGGGCGTCAGGCTCAGCTTCCCCTTCTTTGACGACCGCCGGCTGAGCCTTCGTTGGCGGGACTTCACCGTGATCCCTCGCGGCCGGATCCTGTTCGTGCCGGCCTTTGTGGTCATTGCCGCTGAGCGCGAGATCGAGAGGGTCAGGGCCGATCATCAGTACAGTGAGTCGACCCGAGGGCATCTGGTGGGCCTGCTCGAGATGCTGCGACTGGCCTTCTCCACGCCCGGATCCGTCTAGAGAGGAAGCGACGAGCGAATGCTGGCGATCGGACTGCTTATCCTGTTCTGCGCGGTGGCGTGGCGCGCCGCACCCCGCGAGCGAAAGGAAGACGCCCACGTCCATGGCGCCGGCCAGATCGGCCTGCTGGCGGCCGTGGCGCTCTTCGGCGTCGACTACTTCACCTCCTACTACTACGCCACCGGCGAGCTGATGAGCGCCCTGCACCCTTACGGGCTCCAGAAGTACGCCTACATCGGCGTGGCCTTCATCGCCCTGGCCAATCTGGCCTTCGGCGCCCTGTACCTGTATGCCATCGGCGTCTTCAACGAGGGCGGCGGCTCGTACACCGCCTCGATGCGCTACCTGACGCCCTTCCTCAGCCTAGTGGCGGCGGTCGTGTTGATCGAAGACTACACGCTGACCATCGTCGTCTCAGCCCTATCCGGCGGAGATCAGCTTCTGTCGATCCTGAACCTGTACGGCCGGAACTGGGTCTGGCACTTCCTGCTCGGCGCGGCGCTGGCGACGGTCACCTGGTATCTGACCATAAGGGGCCGGGGGGACTCGTCGTTCGTGACCTTCATCCTGCTCGGGGTCTTTGTCCAGTTGACGTTGGTCATGGCGGGCGGGTTGGTGATGGCCGTGCAGCGAGGCCTGCCGCCGGCGGTGCAGGAGATCGTGGCGTCGCCCAGCCTTGGCCAGGCCGGCTACCACATGCTGACCGCCACCATGAAGGGCATCGTGGCGCTCACCGGCCTGGAAGCTGTCTCGAACGGGATCCAGTTCTTCAAGAACGAGGACTTCGCTCTGGTGCGCTGGGGCAAGCAGCACGCCCCGCGCTGGAACGGCCTGTGGAACTTCTACAGCGGCAAGTCGGGGATCGGCCGCGTCGTGCAGACCACGTTCCTGTTCTACGGTGCGGGCACAACGCTGTTCCTGACGTACTTCTCCCTGCATTTCAACGTCTTCGACGGAAGCTTCGGCCGGTCGCTGGTAGGGAATCTGGCGTTCATCGGGTTCACCCAGCTCTCCGGAGGGACACTCCTCTTCTGGGTCTACCAGATCCTGGCTGTGGCGCTGCTGGCGGCCGCCTCGATGACGGCTTTGCAGGATGCCCAGGCGACGGAGTGGCGCGACGTCGCCATCGGCGAGATCCCTGAAGTGATCATCTACCGGGACCAGCGCGGCACCTTCACCCGGTCGGTGACGATCACCTTCCTGGCGGCGGTGGTCATCATGCTCCTCGTCCGAGGGCGCACCTCGGTGGCCGTACCCTTCTACGGCATCGGCGTCTTCATGCCGATCGCCATCATGGGCTTCGCCGTGAGGAAGCACATCCTCGCCCACTTCACGGGCCGCAGACGCGCCTGGGGGGCAGCGGCGGCGGGCCTGGCCGGAACGCTATCGACGTTCATCTTCCTGGCCCAGATCGTGGGCAAGTGGGAAGAGGGGGGCTGGATCCGGTTGCTGACCTTCACGGTCCTGATCACGACCGCACACGCCTTGCTCATCTCCCCCATCGGATCCCGGAGTCCGCGACAGATCCACCGGATCGTGCGCGAGAAAGCGCGCGTACAGGGCGGGATGGCATCGATTGTCGAATGGCAATCGCTCAAGATGCAGGAGTATCGCTACGGCCTTCTGGTGGGGCTCTCGAGGGCAGGGGAGCTGATCGGCGTGCACCGGCCCATCCGTGTCGACCGTCCCGTGGCGGCTGGTGACTACGACCACGCTCTGCACGTGGACGATCCGATGGCGCCTTCCCTGCTGGCCCCGTACCTCTCCCCCCCAACCGCCCCGGAGCCTGCGACCCGGCGGTGACCGCCCCGGCCCATCGCAGCCCCACAGCGGCGGGAGCCTCCTGGCTCCAGCCGATCTTTATTTGTCCTTTATGCCATTGGCCCGCTTCTTTACTGCGACCTAACTCCGCCCCGGTAGAGTAGTCCCAGCATCAATGGGGCCACGTGGGCCCGCGGAGCTGCCAACGCGCGGTTTCGAGGCGCGTAGGCAAGCGGATGGCGCCCGCGGCAGGGTCCCTGGAGAAGGAGCGGATCCATGGCGGTTGTGAACGTACGCGCCGCAGCTCAGCCTGCATGGCTCGACGTCTCGCGCGCCGAGGCCTCGATGCCGGCGGTGACGATGACATCGGAGCAGGGCAGAGAGCTGGCCCGGCTGCAGGTCCAGGAGATGATCCGCAAGGTTCAGACGCGCGCCAGGGAACACCGCCTGGACCGGGGGCTGACCGTCAGCCTGCCCTACTTCGATGACGGCGCGCAGGAGCTGCGCTGGCGGGAGCTGGTCATTATCCCGCGCGGCCGAATCCCTTTCGTGCCCGCCTTCGTGGTCCTGGCCGCGCGGCAGGAGATCGAACACGTGCTGGCCGAGGCCGGCCTGTCGGAAGCCACGCAGGCCCATCTGGTTGAACTGCTGCAGGCGCTGGCCGGCGCCTTTGCGAGCTGAGCGCCCGGCAGAACGCCGAGGCCTGGAGAGTCGACGGGTCCTATGCTATCTGTTGCGCTGCTGGTTGCCTTTGCCTTCATCGCCTGGAAGATCTCGCCGCGCGAGCGAGACGAACACGCCCATGTCCACGGCGCCGGCCAGATCGGCCTGCTGGCGGCCGTGGCGCTCTTTGGCGTGGACTACTTCACGTCGTACTTCTACGCCACCGGCGAACTGATGAGCGCCCTGCATCCCTACGGCTTGCAGAAGTACGCCGGAATCGCCGTGGCGGTCATCGCCCTGGCCAACTTCGTCTTCGGCGCCCTGTACATGTACTCGCTGGGCGTGTTCAACGAGGGCGGCGGCTCCTACACCGCCTCCATGCGCTACCTCTCGCCCGGGCTGAGCCTGGTGGTGGCCGTCGTGCTCATCCAGGACTACGTGCTCACGATCGTCGTCTCGACTCTCTCCGGCGCCGACCAGCTGCTCTCGATCACCAACGGTTATAACCTGCACTGGTTCTGGCACTTCGCCCTCGGTGCTGCGCTGGCCGCCGTCACCTGGTTCCTGACGATCCGCGGCCGCGGCGAATCGGCGCGGGTGGTGGGCCTGCTGCTGGGCGTCTTCGTGCTGCTGACCGTCACGCTGGCCGGCGGCCTCTTCACGGCCCTCTTCCGCAACGTCCCGGCCGTGGCGTATACGGAGCCGACCCAGGCGGCCACATTGAGCCAGGCCCTGTACCACATGCTGACGGCCTCCATGAAGGGCATGGTCGCCCTGAGCGGACTGGAGGCCATGTCGAACGGCATCCAGTTCGTGCGCGACGAGGATGCCGGCATCGTGCGCTGGGGCAAGCAGGCACTGCCGCGCTTCAAGCGTCTGTGGGCCTTCTACAGCGGGAAGTCCGGGATCGGACGCTTCGTGCAGACCCTGTTCCTCTTCTACGGCGGCCTGACGACCCTCTTCCTCTCAACCTTCGCCGTGCACTTTAACGTCTTTGACGGCACCCTGGGGCGCACGCTGGTCGGCAACTTGGCCTTCATCGGTTTTTCGCAGATCCCCGGCGGGCTCACGCTGTATTGGGCCTATCAGATCCTGGCCGTCGCTCTGCTGGCGGCCGCCTCGATGACCGCTTTTCAGGACCTGCAGGCCACCGCCTGGCGCGATGTGGCCATCGGGGAGATCCCCGAGATCGTCGTCTACCGCAACAAGGGGGGAACCTTCACCCGATCGGTGACCGCCGGCTTCATCCTGGCCGTTGTGATCCAGCTTGTGGTGCGAGGACGGACCTCCTTGGCCGTGCCCTACTATGGTGTGGGCGTGTTCATGCCCATCACCGTCATGGGCATGGCCGTGCGGGAGCATTTCAAGCAGCACTACGCCGGGCGTGCGCGGCGCCTCGGCATGGCCGGCGCCTCGGCCTCGATCTCCCTCTCCGGCCTCGTATTCGTCGGGCAAATCGTCGGCAAGTGGGAAGAGGGAGGCTGGGTCGTCCTGATCTCCTTCACCTTGCTCATCCTGCTGGCACACGGTCTCCTGGTTTCGCCCGGCGGCGCGCGCGATCCGCGCCAGATCTTCCGCATCGTGCGCGAGAAGGCGCGGGTCCAGGGCGCCATGGGCTCGATCGTCGAGTGGCAGTCGCTCAAGATGCAGGAGTACCGCTACCAGGTGCTTCAGCTGCTGCGGCGGACCTTCGAGATCTTCGGCGTGCGGCGCGCGGACCCAGTCGAGCCGGTCCCGGCAGGCGACTACGATCACGCTGTCCACTCCGACCATCCGGAGGCACCGTCCATCCTGCTGCCCTACCTGGAGGTGCCGGCCTCCCCGGGGCGGGGGGGCGTGTAGGCGGCACCTGAAGCCGCTTGGAGATGCGTACCGATGGACGGCCGCCCACAGGCGGCCGTTTGTCCGTCCTGCCCGGGGCGGACTTGGGGTAAACTTGCGCTCTGTTGCTGCCGCCCTGGGAGCGCGAGGGGGGCTCCCGCCGGGCGGGGCAGGGGACGCCACCATGACCGACACCAAGAAGCCCAAACTGGGGCGGGGAGCCCTCTCCACCGACCCCCGCACAGGCAGCCCGGAAGGCCATCTGCGCCACGAACTCGAGGCGCGCGAGGCGCTTCTGGCGGCGCAGCCCAGGCTGGTCCAGCACTTCCTGCAGACTCAGGCGACCGTGCTGGCGCAAGCGGCGTTCGACAAACCGCCGCAGGTTCGCTTCTCACTGCCGGACCAACTGGTGGCGGAGGTGCCCTCGCGCGGGGAAGGCAAACTGGTGTCCGTTCCCGCCGACCACCGCGACCAGCTGGTGGGCGGACTGCTCGACCGCCTGACGCGAATTGACACCCGTCTGGCCATCCGCCAGCGGCTCACAGAGCTGGAACAATCGCCGCACGAGGCGGTCGTGGCGGCAGCCCAGATGATCCGCCATGCCACGGCGCGGCACATGATTCATGCCATGCTGCCCTCCGGCCGTTCCGTGCATTACCTGGCGGCTGAGGGCGACGCTATTCCGTCCATCCCGGCGGGCGACAAGCTCGCGCCGGTCTCGGCCATCACCCAGGCGTCGGACGCCATCGCCGAGGAGGGCCAGGAGGAGGCCGGGCGGGGTGACCTGCAGGTGCCGTACGTGCCGGCGGCGCTGCGCTTCTACTTGCCGCAGTGGGTGGCCTTCGACGAGGAAGACCGCCTGCTCGTCGGCTCGCTGGCGGAGGCCGAGGCCCACATCGCCTCGATGCAGCGCTACCTGGCCGTCTTGCACGCCGCCGTCGGCCTGGCTCCCTACATGGTTGCCGACGATGACTACCAGGCGAAGCGCTACGGCATGCTCGGCCAGCTGGTCAACCAGGGGCGAGCCCTGGCGCGCTTTGAGACGCGCGAGATCATCCGAACCATCAAGCGCCGTGCCGAAGCCAGCGACCTCAACCGCGGCTTGAGCCTCAGCCTGCCGTACTTCGACGATCAGGACCTGGAAATGCGGGCCCGCGATTTCGAGGTCATCCCCACCGGCCGGATCATGTTCGTGCCGGCCTTCGTCGTGCGTGCCGCTCGCGAGGAAGCGGCCAAGATGGCCCAGGACACGCGCCTCGATCCTTCCACGCGCCGGCACCTGGTCGACGAACTCGGCATGCTCGAGCGGGCGTTCGAAGCCTACTCCCCGTCGCGACGACGGGGCACCAAGGACGACTAGGCCCCCATGCTCTTCTCCATCGGTCTGCTACTGGTCGTTGTCTATATCGCCTGGCGCGTCGCCCCCCGTGAGAAGGAGGGGGACGCGCTGGTTCATGGCGCCGGCCAGGTCGGGCTGCTGGCCGCTGTGGCGCTCTTCGGCGTGGACTACTTCACCTCGTACTACTATGCCTCCGGGGAGCTGCTCGGCGCCCTGCATCCCTACGGCCTGGACCACTACGGCTACATCGCCGTGGCAGTCATCGCCTTCGCCAACATCGTCTTCGGCGCCCTGTACATGTACTCGCTGGGGGTGTTTAACGAGGGCGGCGGCTCGTTCACGGCCGCCATGCGCTACCTGGGACCGACGCTGAGCCTGATCGTAGCCGTGGTGCTCATTCAGGACTACGTGCTGACGATCGTGGTGTCCACCCTCTCCGGCGTGGACCAGCTGCTCTCGCTCACCAACTCCTACGGGATCCATTGGATCTGGCATTTCGGGCTGGGCGCAGCCCTGGCCATGACGACGTGGTATGTCACCATTCGGGGGCGTGGAGAATCGGCCCAGGTGGTCGGCACTCTGCTGGGCATCTTCCTGCTGCTGACCGTCACGATGGTGATCGGCCTCATTGTCGCCCTGGCGCGCCAGGTGCCTCCGATACCGGCCGAGGCGCCGCTGGAGGCCGTCTCGCTGGGCGAGGCTTTGCGTCACCTGCTCACGGCGTCGATGAAGGGCATGGTCGCTTTGAGCGGGCTGGAGGCGATGTCCAACGGCATCCAGTTCGTCAAGGACGAGGACGCTCGCATCGTCGCCTGGGGTCGCAAGCATCTGCCGCGCCTGCGTCGGCTGTGGAACTTCTACGCGGGCAAGTCCGGCATCGGGCGGTTTGTCCAGACGGCCTTCCTGTTCTACGGCGGCCTGACGACGCTCATGCTGGTCAGCTTCGCCATGCACTTCAACGTCTTTGACGGGACGTTGGGCCGCACGCTGGTGGGCAACCTGGCCTTCATCGGCTTCGGCCAGATCCCCGGCGGGGTGACCCTCTACTGGACGTACCAGATCCTGGCCGTCGCCATGCTGGCGGCGGCCTCCATGACGGCCTTCCAGGACCTGCAGTCGATGACCTGGCGCAACGTCGCCATCGGCGAGATCCCCGAGGTGGTGGTCTACCGCAACCCGAAGGGAACTTTCACTCGGCCGGTGACGGCGGCCGTCATCGCCGCCATTGTCATCCAGCTGGCCGTCCAGGGGCGCACGACGTTGGCCGTGCCGTACTACGGCGTCGGCGTCTTCCTGCCCATTACCGCCATGGCCCTCGCCATCCGCAAGCACTTCCAGACCACGGCGTCGGGAAGGACCCGCACCTATGGCCTGGTCTTCTCCACGATGGCCACGGCGCTCGGTGCGCTGGTGTTCATTGGCCAGATCGTCGGCAAATGGGAGGAGGGCGGCTGGTTGGTGCTGATCTCGCTCAGCATCTTGATCCTGACGGCGCATGCCATCCTGATCTCCCCGGTCGGCTACCGCGATCCGAACCAGATCTACCGCATCATCCGCACCAAGTCGCGCGTCGAAGGTCCGATGGGGGCCATCGTCGAATGGCAGTCGCTGCGGACCCAGGAGTATCGCTACCGCCTGCTGGTGGCCATTGCGCGCTTCTGGGAATGGTTCGGCGTGCGGCGCCCGGCGCGCTTCGAGCCGCCCATCGTGGCCGGCGACTACGACGAACTGATGAACGGCGACTTCACTCACGGACGATCCTATCTGGACCCCTACATCGATCCCTCCGGCGACACGGCGCAGTCCGGGGAATCGATCCCGGACGAAACGAAGGGGCCGCACCAGCCGCCGGCCTCCTAGTCGCGCGGAGGACGAACGCGCCCTTCAACGGCACCCGGGCGCAGCGTGAGCCGCTTGGACCTCAGTCCGCTCTACACCCTGCGAACCGCGGACGTCTACCAGGCCCTGGAGACTTCCCCCCAGGGTCTGGCCGGCGGCGATCCGGAAACCCGCCTCTCGCTGTACGGCCCCAATGTCCTGACGCCCGCCCCGCATGACCCCTGGTGGCGGAACCTCCTGGTGCACACGACCCACCTGATGGCGCTCCTGCTGTGGGGCGCCGGGCTGCTGGCGCTGCTCACGGGCGAGCCGGCCATCGGCGTCATCATCTGGGGCGTCGTGCTGGTCAATGCCGGCTTCTCGTTCTGGCAGGAGTACCGCGCCGAGCAGGCGATGGAGGCGCTCAGCCGCATGCTGCCCGCCTATGCCCGCGTTGTGCGCCAGGGCGAGGAGCGCCTGATTGAAGCACCCCAGGTGGTGCCGGGCGATGTGTTGGTGTTGGCCGAAGGCGACAACATCCCGGCTGATGCCCGCGTGGTCGAAGAGTATGGGCTGCGCACCAACAACACCACGCTGACGGGCGAGGCGCTTCCGGCGCGCAAGTCGGCCGAGCCGTCGCTGCGCCCGGGCCTGACTGAGCTGGAGCGGCCGAACCTGGTCTTTGCCGGGACCTCGGTCGTCTCCGGCACGGCTCGCGCCGTCGTCTATGCCACCGGCATGCTGACGCAGTTCGGCCGCATCGCACGCCTCACCCAGGCGGTGCGCGAGCCGCCCAGCAGCCTGCAGCTCGAGCTGCGGCGGATCACACGCATCGTTTCCATCCTGGCCCTGCTGCTCGGCATCACCGTCTTCCTGGTCGGTACGCTCGAGCTGGGCCTGGCGCGGCTGCACGCCTTCCTGCTCGCCATCGGCATCGTCGTCGCCACCGTCCCGGAGGGCCTCACGCCGCTGGTCACGCTGACCCTGGCCATCGCCGTCCAGCGCCTGGGACAGCGGGACGTGCTGGTCAAGAAGCTGGCGACGATGGAGACGCTCGGCACGGTCTCGGTTGTGTGCACCGACAAGAGCGGCACGCTGACGCAGAACCAGATGACCATCCGCGCCGTGTGGGTGGCAGGCGAGCGGCTGAGGGTTTCCGGCGTCGGCTATGAACCGGCGGGAGGTTTCGACCCGCCGCCCGAGGGACGCCCCTTCGCGCCGGACCTGGAGCTGCTGCTCTCGGCCGGCTCCCTATGCAACAACTCCCGGCTCAACCCGCCATCGGTCGAGCACCCGATGTGGACCTGCCTGGGGGACCAGACCGAGGCGGCGCTGCGCGTCCTGGCGCGCAAGGGGGGTCTGGATGAGGGGCGGCTGGCCGGCGCATTGCCGCGCATCCATGAATTGCCGTTTGACGCCCGGCGCAAGCGCATGACGACAATTCACAGCGTCGGCCGGGAGGAGATTGCCTTCGTCAAGGGTGCCCCGCGCGAGGTGCTCCAGTTGTGCTCGCACTACATGAGGGGCGGAGAAGCCCGGCCACTCGAGCCGGAGGTCGCCGCCTCGATCCTGCGCGCCAATGACGAGTACGCCCGGGGGGCGCTGAGGGTGCTGGCCCTCGCCCAGCGTCAGCTGCCGGCCCGCAGCGGGGCGTATACGATCGAGACGATCGAGGCCGACCTGACGTTCCTGGGTCTGGTGGCGATGATGGATCCGCCCCGGGCGGAAGTCGCCGGGGCGATCGAGCGCTGCCGTCAGGGCGGGATCCGCATGGTGATGATCACCGGCGACTACGGCCTGACGGCCGAGTCGGTCGCTCGCCGTATCGGGATGCTGAGCACCGATCAGCCCCGCATCCTGACCGGGGCCGAGCTGGATCACCTGACGGATGTTCAGCTGCGCGAGCTGGTGCGCGCCCAGGAAATCGTCTTCGCCCGTATGGCGCCCGAGCACAAGCTGCGCCTGGTGGCGGCCTTCCAGGAGCTGGGCGAGGTGGTGGCTGTCATCGGCGACGGGGTCAATGATGCCCCGGCGCTGCGCAAGGCGGACATCGGCATCGCCATGGGCAAGATCGGCACCGACGTCGCCAAGGAGGCGGCCGACCTGGTGCTGACGAATGACGACTTCTCGGCCATCGCCACGGCGCTGGAGGAGGGCCGCGCGGTCTATGACAACCTGCGCAAGTTCATGACCTACATCTTCGCCAGCAACGTGCCCGAGATCGTGCCGTTCGTCCTCACGGCGCAGTTCGGATTCCCGCTGGCGCTGACGGTGGCCCAGATCCTGGCCATCGACCTGGGAACCGATCTGCTTCCGGCGCTGGCGCTGGGTGCCGAGCGGCCGGAGCCTGATGTCATGATGCGTCCGCCTCGCCGCCGCAACGCGCCCTTGCTCGACCGTCCGCTGATGCTGCGGGCTTTCCTGTGGCTCGGCCTGATCGAAGCCGCGCTGTGCGCTGGAGCCTTCGTGACGGTCTACGTCGCCTTCGGCTATGGCGACGTCCTGGGCCTGCCGCCCTGGCCCTGGCTCGAAGCGGTCAACCCATTGTGGCTTCCCGCCGGCGAGGTGCACTTGCTGGCGGTCAGCGTCTACTTCGCCGGCGTTGTCATGGCGCAGGTCGGGAACGCCTTTGCCTGCCGCAGTGAACGCGAGCGCGGCCGCCGGCTGGGCTGGCTGAGCAACCGCCTGCTGCTGGCGGGCGTGGCGGCCGAGATCCTGATCGCCCTGGCCCTGATCTACTTGCCCGGGCTCGACTCGATCTTCGGTCTGGTGCCCATCCCGGCCCCGCTGTGGATCGGCCTGGCGTCATTCGCGCTGGGCGTCTACGCCCTTGACCGCATCCGCAAGTCCGTCGTCTGGCGTTTGAAGCTCCTGGGTTCGAAGGAGGGAGGGAAACGGCTATGAAGGTGATCATCATGGGTTGTGGAAAGGTCGGCACGCAGGTGAGCCGGCGCATGGCGGCCGAGGGGAACGAGGTCACGGTGATCGATCCCGATCCGGCGGCGCTCGCCCGGCTGGGGAGCGATTTCCCGGGCCGGCGGCTGAGCGGCGTGGGCTTCGACCGGAAGGTGCTGCTGGAGGCGGGCATCGAGCAGGCCGAGGCCTTTGCCGCCACCAGCACCTCGGACACGGCCAACATTGTGGCGGCGCGCATCGCCCGTACCATCTACCGCGTGCCGCGCGTCGTCTGCCGACTGTACGACCCGCGCCGGGCGGAGATCTACAAGCGCCTGGGCCTGGTGACCATCTCGGTCACCAGCTGGGGCGCCCAGCGCATCTACGAGCTGCTCTCGCACGCTGAGCTGGACACCCTGCTGTCCTTCGGCCAGGGTCAGGTGGCGCTGGTGGAAGCCGAGGTCCCGCCGGCGCTGGTGGGCCGGGCGGTAAGCCACGTCAGCATCCCCGGCGAGGTCAGCGTCGTGGCGATCACGCGGCAGGGCGAAGCCTTCCTGCCGCTCCTGGGCAGCGAGTTCCGCGACGGCGATCTGGTCGAGTTCGCCGTGCATGCCTCGGCCATGGAGCGCCTCGAATCGCTCCTTGGATTGAAGGGAGGCTAGGCATGAACGTCCTGGTGATTGGCGGCGGGAAGACCGGATCGCACCTGGCGACGCAGCTGCTGGAGCAGGGCTACCAGATCAAGGTCATCGAGGATCGACCGACGGTGGTGGAGCGTCTGCGCAACGAGCTCCCGCCCGGATCGGTCTTCGAAGGGGACGGGACCTCCCCGTTCTGCCTTGAGCAGGCCGGCATCCAGCAGGTTGAGGTGGTGGCGGCGGTGACGGGCGATGACGACGAGAATCTGGTGATCGCCACGCTGGCGCGCTTCGAGTTCAGGGTCCCGCGGATTATCGCCCGCGTCAACAACCCCAAGAACGCCTGGCTGTTCACGCGCGAGATGGGCGTCGATGTGGCCCTCAACCAGGCGGACCTGATGGCCAAACTCATCGCCGAGGAGATGTCGCTGGGCGACATGATGACGCTGCTCAAGCTGCGCCGCGGCGAGTACTCGATCGTGGAGGAGAAGGCCCACCCCGACTCGCCCGCCATCGGGAAGGAGATCCACGAGCTCGCCCTCCCCGAGCAGTGCGTGCTGGCGGCGATTATCCGGCAGGGCCGGCTCATCCTGCCGCGCGGCAACACCCGCATTGAGGCGGCCGACGAGGTCCTGGCCGTCGTACATGCTTCGGCGGCGGCGAGCCTGGCGGCGCTGCTCGGCCATCCGTAGGCGGAGGCCGGGCTTGTGGCGCGGGTTCCGTGCGGCCAGCCAGGGTGGACGCACGGCTCGAGCCTGGCGCGAGAATACGCTCTCGGTGGGGGCAGGGAGGGCATAGCATGGGCCTGTACCATGAGATCCTTGAGCAGCCGAACGTGCTGGGCGGCATCCTCAAGAACCGTGAGCAGGTGGAGGGCGTGTGCGCCCAGCTGGGCCGGCGGCGCTTCGAGTTCGTCATGATCGCCGCCCGCGGCAGTTCGGACCACGCCGCCCTGTACGCCAAGTACCTGCTCGGGATGGTCAACCGCCTGCCCGTGGCGCTGGCCGCTCCGTCCCTGTTCACCTTCTATGAAAGCCCTCCGCGGCTGGCGAACGCTCTGGTGATCGGCATCTCGCAATCGGGCGCTTCGGAGGACATCGTCAGCGTCCTGCGTTCGGCCCGCCAGCAGGGTGCGGCCACGCTGGCCATCACCAATCACGCCGCGTCGGCGCTGGGCGAGACGGCCGAATGGGTCCTGGATGTCCGGGCGGGCGAGGAGCGGGCGATCGCCGCTTCCAAGACCTACACGGCCACGCTTCTGACGGTGGCCCTGCTCTCCGCCGGCCTGGCGCAAGACGCAGCCCGCTTCGCCGAGCTCGAGCGCCTTCCGGAACTGGTTTCGCGCATGCTGGAGGAGGACCTGCGCGTGCAGCGCATGGTCGAGCGCTACCGCTACATGGCGCAGTGCATCGTGCTGGGTCGCGGCTTCAACTACACCACGGCCTTCGAGTGGTCGCTCAAGCTCAAGGAGCTGGCCTACGTCGCCGCCGAACCGTATTCCTCGGCCGACTTCCAGCACGGGCCGATCGCCCTGGTCGAGAACGGCTTCCCCGTTCTGGCGGCGCTGCCCAGCGGCCGCGTGAGCGACGAGATGGTGGCCCTGGTGCGTCGGCTGGTCGTGGAGCGTCAGGCAGAACTGGTGGCGATCTCAGACGTGCAGGGCGCATTGGAGCTGGCCCGCTCGCCGATCCCCCTGCCGGCCGGCATCCCCGAATGGATCAGCCCGATGGTGTGTGTCATCCCGGCGCAGCTCTTCTGCTATCACATCACCCGCGCCAAGGGGCTCGACCCGGAGCACCCGCGCGGGCTGGCCAAGGTCACGCTGACGCGCTGACGGCGCGCCTGGCCACACTCAAGCGATAGGGTCTGCGCACCGCCTGCGGGCGGGTGTCAGGCGCTCAGGGATCGATCCGTCTCCCCCAGGGCCTCGTCGATGATCTGGAATCCTTCGGCCAGCTGCTCCTCACTGATGATCAGGGGAGGCAGCAGGAGCAGCGTGTGCCAGTGGGTGTAGGCGAACAGGCCGCGCTCGAGCAGACGGCGGCGCAAGGCTTCCATCTCCGGGCTGCTGCCGTTGAACGGCGCCAGGGGCTGGCGCGTGGCGCGGTTGCGCACCAGCTCCAGGACGCCGAACAGGCCGATGGAGCGCACGTCGCCGACGCAGGCGTGGGCTTCGCCCATCTCGCGCAGCAGGCGGGCGAACGCGGGCGCGCGGGCGGCGGCGCGCTCGACCAGCCGGTCCTCCTGCATCACGCGGATGGTGGCCAGGGCGGCCGCCAGGCTGACCGGATGACCGTTGTAGGTCAGCCCGCCCTGGTAGGCGCGATCCCCGAACGTGTCGGCGACGGCCTGCTGCATCGCCACGGCGCCCAGCGGGGCGTAGCCGGAGGTCAGCCCTTTGGCCATCGTCATGAGATCGGGGACGACGGACCAGTGTTCGACGGCAAACCACTTGCCCGTGCGCCCGAAGCCGGACATGACTTCGTCGCAGATGAGCAGGACGCCGTAGCGATCGCACAGGGCACGCACGCCCTGCAGGTAGCCGTCGGGAGGGACAATGACGCCGTTGGTGCCGGTGACCGTTTCCAGCAAGATGGCGGCGATGGTCTGCGGGCCTTCCAGCGTGATGACCTCCTCCAGGTGATTGAGGTAGTCCCGGCAGAAGTCCGCCTCGCTGACGTCGGGGCGATCGCGGTGGAAGACCGAACGGTAGCGGTAGGGGTCGAGGAAGTGCACCACGCCCGGCATGGTGAGGGGCTCCCAGGCGACACGGCGCGGGTCGCCGGTGGCGGCCAGGGCGCCGTAGCTGGCGCCGTGGTACGAGCGGTAGCGGGCCAGGATCTTGGGCCGGCCGGTGTGAGCCCGGGCAAGCTTGATGGCGTTCTCGTTGGCGTCGGCGCCGCCCAGCGTATAGAGGAAGCGATCGAGGCCGGGAGGCGTGATTTCCGCCAGCGCCTGGCCGAGCAGGGCGCGGGGTGCCGTAGCCATGCCGGGGCCGGCAAAGGACAGGCAGCGCGTCTGCTCCACCATGGCTTCAATCACCCGCTTCTCCCCGTGGCCGATGTTCGAGCACATGACCATCGAGTTGAAGTCGAGGAAGCGCTTGCCGTCGGCGTCCCAGAAGTGGACGCCTTCGGCGCGCGTCACAGGGATGGGCTGGACGCGGGCCTGGGCCGACCAGGTCCAGAAGTTGTGCTTGAGCGACAGCGGCAGGATCTCGGACGGATCAAGGTCTAGGTAGGCGGGCATGGAACCTCGTTTCGACCCACGACGTGACACGTCCTGAAAGGACGTGTCACGTCGTGGGTTTGGACTCGCGCTCCAGGTCGAGCGCAGGATTGGCAGGGAAGGGATAGGCGCCGGTGTGAGATTGGGCAAATCCCCGGCGACCGCCGAACCAGTCCAGGACTTCCTCCCGCCCGAGACGCGTGGGACGGGCAGAGAGGATCGCGTGGAAGGACGTGAAGGTCCAGGAGCGAAAGTCAGGAACCAGCCCGTGTCGTTCGGGGTTGAGATGAATGTACACAACTACCCGGGTCAGTTGCTGCGGCTCCTTCACCAGGACCCTGCGGAATGGTCGCTGGAAGAGCGCGCCTCGCCGGCCGTGGTCGAGGTTGAAGGCTCGGGCGTAGGCGTTCAGCATGTCGGCCATCACGCGGCTCGGAGCGTTGCCTGGCGCAAGATCCTCCACGGAGGGCTCACGGAAGCGGAGGAGCAGGTGGAAATGCGACGAGAGCAGGCAGTACGCGAAGAGGTCAGCAACCGGGAGCAGGCGGGACTCGCACAGGCCAAGGAAGTGGCGGCGGTCGTGATCGGAAGTGAAGAGATCTTCACGGTTGTTCCCACGGGTGCATACGTGATACATCTCGCCCGGCGCGAGCGGCGGGAAGTTCGGCATGCTGCTGTCCCCCTGTCCAAAGCACCCACCACGTGACACGTCCGGAGGGGACGTGTCACGTCGTAGGTGGCCCTATCCTGTCGAGCTCAAATAGATCCGCTGCGGATCGAGCTCGCGCAGCAGGGCGAGCTCGTCGTCCGTCGGGGGTTCTGTGGTCCGCAGCGAGGGGGCCTGGCGCAGCGCCCAGCCGGTGTTCTCGCGCGCTTGCCCGGCCCCCATGCCGGGATGGAGCTGGGTGAGCACCAGTTCCCCGCTCTCATCCGGCTCGAGGATCCCGAGGTCGGTCACAACCGCCAGCGGCCCGCCGCCACGCACGCCCGAAGCCAAGCGCTCGGCGCGCCCGCCCAGGAATCCAGCCGAGGTGCAGAAATCGACCTTCTCCGGGAAGCGCCGCTTCTGATGCGGTGTGATGATGTACCAGCGGTCGGCCCAGGCGGCGATTTCCATGGCGCCCCCCGAGCCCGGGAGGCGCACTTTCGGCCTGCGGTAGTCGCCGATGACGGTGGCATTGACGTTCCCGAAACGGTCGATCTGCGCCCCGCCCATGAAGCCGACCGAGATGAAGCCGCGCTGCAGGTAGAAAGCGAAGATGTCGTACATCGAGCACACCGACAGCGAGCCGGAGACGAGCGTCGGGTCGCCGATGGACAGCGGCAGACGTGCCGGCTGGGCGCCGATGACGCCCGATTCGTAGATCATCACCAGGCCGGGGGCGTGCGTGCGCCGGGCGAGGTTGCAGGCCAGGTTGGGCAACCCGACGCCCACGAAGACGACGTCGCCGTCCCGCAGCATGCGGGCGGCGTTGATGGTCATCAGTTCCGAAGCGGTGTAGGCAGGGGTATCCATCATCATCCCTAGTGCTTCCCGTAGTTGACCGGCTCGGACCAGCGCGGTTCGACCTGCAGCCGGCGATGGGTCTCGGTCCCCAGCTTGTCCCAGTAGGCGGCGCGATCGGCCAGGCCATACACCCATTCGGCCAGCCAGGCCTTGAGCTTCTCCGGGTCGCTGCTGATCTTGTCCCACTCCAGGTAGAAGGCGTTGTCGCGGTCGTAGTAGCCCTGGGCATAGGACGGGTGGGCGCAGCCGGGCACATGGCAGACGGCGTCGACGATGAAGCCGGGGATGAGCGTGCGGTTCGGATCGGAGCGGATGACCTCGGCGTCAACGATCTCCTCGGCCGTAATCAGGACACGGTCGGCGGCGAAGGCGACCTCACGCTGCTCGCCCAGGATGCCCCACAGCTGGCAGTTGCCGTCGGCATCGGCGCGCTGGACATGAACGATGGCGACGTCCGGGTTGAGCGCCGGCACGGTGACCACCGGGCGGCCCGTATACGGATCGGCGATGCGGCGGAAGGCGGGGTTGACCCTGCTCAGGTCGTCCGCCGCGGTCGGATTCATGGGGAGGAAGGGCAGCCCGGCCGCGCCGGCAGTCAGGCGGGAGATCATGCTGAAATGGGAGTACTCCTCCCACTCGAGCCGGCCGGCCTCGATCTCGGCCCGCATGGCCTTGAGCAGCCCGACCCCCGGGTTGCCGGCGTACGAGAAGATCACCTTGGCGGCGCAGCCGGCGGCGATCAACTGGTCGTAGAACAGATCGGGCGTGGCCCGGGCGAGAACAAGGTCCTTCCTCCGCTGCCGGATGATCTCGTGGCCGGCGGCGAAGGGGATCAGGTGCGTGAAGCCGGCAGCATACACGCAGTCGCCGTCGCGGACGATGCCGGCAACGGCCTCGCGCAGGGAGGTGAGCTTGGTCATCCGTTCAACGCTCCTTCGTGCGGAGGGGTCTGGTTCGAACAGTCAGGGCTGATTCTGCCGCAGAACTGGCTGGCTGGAAACCCGGAGCTATGTCACCCTGGAAGGAGTTCAGCCAGGCGCAACCGCTTCGTGGCAGGCGGCCGAGTGTGCCGGCGTAACCTCGCGCCAGGCCGGATCGGCCTCGGCGCAGCGGGCCGTGGCGATCGGGCAGCGCGGGTGGAATCGGCAACCTCTGGGCAAATGGACAGGATTCGGTGTCTCGCCGGTGAGGATCATGCGCTTGCGCCGCAGGCGCGGATTGGGGACCGGGATCACCGAGAGCAGCGCCCGAGTGTAGGGATGAAGCGGATGGGCCAGCACGGCCTGGGTCGGCCCGGATTCGACGATCCGGCCGAGGTACATGACGGCAATGCGATCCGTGAAGTAGGCAGCCGTGCCCAGGTCGTGGGTGATGCACAGCACGGAAATGCCGCGCCGGGTCCGCAAGTCATCCAGCAGATTGAGGATCTCAGCACGGATCGAGACATCCAGCATGCTGACCGGTTCGTCGGCGATCAACAGAATCGGCTCCAGCACGAGCGCGCCGGCAATGACCACACGCTGTCGCTGGCCGCCGGATAGCTCGTGCGGCCGGCGCCAAAGGTAGTCCTCGGCGGGATGGAGGCCGGCGTCCTCCAGCGCCCGGCGCACTCTCTCCAGGAGCTGGTCGCGGGTTCCCGCCAGCCCGTGCACTTCCAGCGGCTCGGCCACCGTCTCGAAGACCGTCGCCCGCGGATTCAGGGACTCGTAGGGATCCTGGAACACCATCTGAACCTGGCGGCGCAGGTCCTTCATGGTGAGCGTTGGTTGGAAAGATGGCTCGCGCCGGAAGCTCTGGCGCTCGAGGGCGGCGATCGTCGCCCGGGGTGCCTCGACGCTCCTGCCCAGGTGGGTCACGTCTTCGCCATTGAACCGGATCGTGCCTTCATCCGCTTCCAACAGGCCCATCAGGGTCAGGGCGGTGGTTGTCTTGCCGCAGCCGCTCTCCCCGACAAGCGCCATGATCTCGCCTCGTTGCAGCTCGAACGAGATTCCGTCGATGGCATGAACGGCCTCCGTCGGCCGGTTCGTGAGTGTGCCGATGAAACCGCGCGGGAGAGGGAAGCGCTTGCACAAGCCCTCAACGGTCAGGAGGACCCCGGGGCCGCGGGTAGGCAGGGCGGAACCGTCAGGTCCGGTCATTCGCCGCCCCCGCCTCATGCAGATGACAGGCGACCCAGTGTCCGGGCAGCACCTGGCGTGGTTTCGGCCGCTCCTGCAGGCAGCGCTCGTGGACTTCCTCACAGCGCGGCGCGAAGCGACAGCCCGGCGGCAGCGCGTTCAGGCGGGGAGGATAGCCGGGGATGGACACCAGCTTCCCCTCCGGCCGGCTGAGATCGGGGAAGGCGGCCAGCAGCCGACGCGTGTAGGGATGCAGGGGCTGATTGAAGATGCCATCCACCTCACACGACTCGGCCAGGACCCCGCCGTACATCACCAGCACACGATGGCAGACCTCGGCCACCACGCTCAGGTCGTGGGTCACGAGGATCACGGCCAGCCCCAGCTCGCGCTGCAGGCGTTCGAGCAGCTCCAGAATCTGCGCCTGGATCATCACGTCGAGCGCCGTCGTCGGCTCATCGGCGATGACGACCTGCGGACTGCAGGCCAGGGCCATGGCGATCATGGCGCGCTGGCGCATGCCTCCGGAGTACTGGTGTGGGTACTGCGACCCGCGGGCCCCGGTGATCCCCACCATCTCGAGGAGTTCGTCAACCCGCGGCTGCGCTTCGCCTCGATCCTGCGCCAGGCCGTGGAAGACCAGGGCCTCCGCGATCTGGGCCCCGACGGTCCGCACGGGATTGAAGGCATTCATGGCGCCCTGGAAGATCATGGAGATGCGGTGCCAGCGCACGGCCCGCATGTCCGATTCGTCGAGGCCAAAGAGATCCGTACCGTCCAGGAGCGCCTGACCGCCGACGATGCGGCCGGCGGCCGGCAGGAGGCGGAGCAGGCTGAGCATGGCGGTGCTCTTCCCGCACCCGCTCTCCCCCACCAATCCAAGTGACTCGCCTCGCTCCAGCTGGAAGCTGAGCCCCTCCACCGCGTGGAAGACGCCTTCCGGCGTGATGAAACGGGTCGTGAGATCCCGCACGTCCAGCAGCGGGGGGGCGGTCGGCCGTTCGCTCATCGGCTACGCATCGCTGGCGCCGGGCTGCGCCGGACGGGCAATCATGCGCTCCTCGCCCTGCAGATGGTGCGACTGCAGGCGCGGGTTGAAGGCCTCCTCCAGCGCGTTCCCCAGCAGCGTGCAGCCCAGCACGACCCACACGATCCCCAGGCCGGGGGCCACCAGAGCCCACCAGGCCCCGGTGCTGATGGCGCCGCGGGTGAAGGCGAAGTTGAGCATGCCTCCCCAGCTCAGGGTGGTCGGATCGCCGAGGCCCAGGAAACTGAGCGTCGATTCTTCCAGGATCGAGAGCGAAATCACCAGGACCGTATTCGTGACGATGAGAGGGAGAACCAGCGGGAAGATGTGGCGGCGCAGGATGTGGAAGTTGCCGGCGCCGATCGCCCGGGCGCGCAGCACGAACTGACGTTCCTTGAGACTCAGCGCCTGCGAACGCACGATGCGCGCCGTCCCGGTCCACCCCAGGATCCCGATGACGATGATGATGTTCCACAGGCTGGGGCCGACCATGGCCACGATGACGATCATCAGGGGTAGGTCGGGGATCACGAGGAAGATATCGGTCAGGCGCATCATCAGGTTGCCCACGCGCCCGCCGTAAAAGCCGGCGATCAGCCCGACGCTTCCGCCGATGAGCATCGAGATCAGGGAGGCGGCGAATCCGACGACCAGCGAGACGCGAGCCCCGTAGACGAGGGCGCTGAGGACGTCCTTCCCGCCGTCATCCGTCCCCAGGAGGTGAGCGGCGCTCGGCCGGGCGTAGATATCGTCGATCGTCACGCGGCCGGTCGTCTCGGGATCATAGGGAGCGATCCAGGGCGCCAAGACCGCCACGCCGATGGCGAGTCCCAGCATGGCCAGGCCGACCAGGCCCATGCGGTTCCGCCCGAAGAGGCGAACGACCGATGCCAGGCGTTCCCGCCAGCGCGCCGTCGGCTTCATCATGCCCGCCCCCCGGCCCGGGACGCCGACCTCGGGCAGGCGCCGTGGGCGGAAGGCGCGCGGCATCTCCGGACGGTTGCCCTCCCTGCGGAGCGGGTTGCCCTGACCATTCGCGTCACCGTCCTCTCACGGGGACTTGATGCGTGGATCCAGCAGGCCGTATACCAGATCGGCCGCAAGGTTGGCCGCAACCACACTGATGGCGATCACGAGGAAGGCGCCTTGCAGGACCGGGTAGTCCTGGCGGCGGACGGCCTCGTAGATCAGGCTGCCGACACCGGGCCAGGAAAAGACCGTCTCGACCTGGATGGCGCCAGCCACGGTGAAACCAAGGTTTAGGGCGATCAGGGTCACGATCGGCAGCATGGCGTTCTGGAGCGCATGATGCCGCAGGATCTGCCCCTGGCTCAGGCCCTTGGCCTTGGCGGTCAGGATGTAGTCCTCGGAGAGGATCTCCAGCACGGAACTGCGCATGACCAGCATGTACTCCCCGAGCAGCACGATGGTGAAGGTCAGCGTGGGGAGCAGGAGATGCCGGCCGACATCGATGGCCTGGGCCCAGACCGAGGCGTAGTCCATGCCTACGGTCTGCCGGCCAGCCGTCGGCAAACCGAAGTAGGTGCTCCCGATGATCAGAAGCAGAATCCCAAGCCAGAAGGTCGGAAGGGACCAGGCGGTCAGCGAGAAGATGATCGCACCGGTGTCCAGAGGCGTGCGGTTCTTCCAGGCCGCCAGCAGTCCCAGGCCAACCCCGAGGATGATGGCCAGGAGCTGGCCGCCCAGGACCAGCAGCACGGTGTTGCCGATGCGCTCGCCCAGGATCTCGCCCACCGGGCGGCCGTAGTTGAAGGATACGCCCAGGTCGCCATGTGCCAGGCGATCGACGTAGGCGAAGAGCTGCGAGTCGAACAGGCCGCCGCCCTGCACGTTCAGGACGAGCGGCTTGTCCAACCCGAAGCGCGCCGCCAGCGCCGCCCGCGTGTCGGCGTCGAGGCGCGGGTCCTTGGCGATCGACGTCGTCGGATCGCCGGGCAGGATGCGGAAGAGGAAGAAGTTGAGGATCAGGACGAAGAGGATCGTCAGCACCGACCAGGCGGCCCTCTTCAGCAAGTAGTCGCGGCGTGCCATGAGCACCCCATGTCGCAGGGGCGGCCGGGGCCGCCCCTGCGCGCCAGGCCAGTGCCGATCCTGCCTACTGCACGGCGGTCACAACCGTCAGCGAGACCGGGTCCTGCAGATACAGGGTGCTGCTGGAGCCCTCGGCGGGCACAGGCCAGCCGGTGAAGCGGTCGGTGCGGAAGGCCTGCACCTCCATGTCGTAGTACGGGATGATGTACGGCAGATCGGCCAGCATGATCTCCTGCATCTTGTGGATAATCTCGATCCGCTTGGCGTCGTCCATCTCGACGGCTTGTTCCGCGTACAGGCGGTCGTACTCCGGGTTGGAGTAGCACGTCTCGTTCATCCCGGTCGGGATCTCATCCGACTTCAGGATGCTGAGGATGAAGGACGGATCGGGATCGCTGCCCCAACCCCACATCAGCATGTCGAAGTCGAACGCCGGGCAGCAGTTGGCCGTCATGGTGTCGGGCTCGAGCACCTGCGGGGTCATCTTGATCCCGATCTGCGCCCACCAGGCTGCAAGCAGCTCGCCTTCGCGAGGGCCGGAGCTGATATCCGACGCGATCTGCATGACGATGTCCAGCTGGCGGCCGGCGCAGTCCATCCCGGCCGGGCACTCTCGAATGCCGTCCTTATCGGTGTCGAGGTAGCCCGCCTCGTCGAGCATCTGGTTGGCGAGCGGGATGTCGAAGGCATAGTCCTCAAGCTCGGAGGCGTAGAACTCACCCAGGCCGGCGGGGACCAGGCCAAGCCCCGACTGCGCCAGCCCGAGTTCGGCCACGTCGATGATCTGCTGCTTGTCCACGGCATGCGCCATCGCCCGGCGGACCACGATGTCGCGCAGCGCCGGATGGCCCGAGCAGATGCCCCCGTCGTCCACCGGACAGGTCTCCGGGCTGCTCAGGTTGAAGATGTAGTCGCGCAGGCCGGGCGCGCGGCTGGTGCCGGCCGCCACCGTGATGTTGTCGTCCTGACGCAGCGAAGGCACGACGGTGGCCGGGAGCTCGGTGATCATATCCACTTCGCCGGCGCGCAGCGCCTGAACCACC
>DYJB01000220.1:0-657 GCA_020723365.1 Candidatus Aquidulcis sp.
TGTGACGGCTTCCCCACCCGCGCGGGCGTGCGCCGCTGCCAACGGTCTCTCTCTGCCGCTGGCGCAGCCCGGATTGCCGGGTCGGGCTTCGTATGCTATCCTGACCTCCAGGCTACTCATCGGCATGAACCGTCCAGGTAAGTCCCCCGGAATCTACGTCTACGTCATCCAGCACCACCCGCTGGAGTTGCCCGACGGCGATTCGGCCTTCCGCTGGCTGCACCTCGACAACGGCTACCGCCGCTCACTCGAAGGTCTGATGGGATCGCCTTTCCGTCCTGAGGACTACGAGATCCTGGTCGACGACCAGCCGGCCGGCCCGGGCTGGCGCCGCCTGCTGGCCTCCCTGCTCGAGGAGCGCGTCACGGCCGTCGTGACCCACCTGGCGCCCCTGAGCGCCGCCCAGCGACAGCAGTTGATCGGCGTATGCGCTCAGACCGGCGCGCAGCTGATCACACCCGGCGACGCGGGCCGCAATCGCCTGCTCGAACCACCGCCTCACAGCATCTGAGCCCGTCCGGGATTCCCCTGCCATGCATGAGTACGTCGTCAACCTTCACGCCCATACGGTGTACTCCGACGGTGAGGGCACGCATGACGAGGTCGCCGCGGCGGCGCTCGCCGGCGGAGCGTGGGCGTTCTACCTCAAGCCCTACC
>DYJB01000220.1:667-3978 GCA_020723365.1 Candidatus Aquidulcis sp.
GCGGCGCTCGCCGCCGGGCTGGACGCCGTGTGGATCACCGACCACAACGTCTACGTACAGGGCCTCGACGGCTACCGCTACCAGGGCGATCGCCGCGTCCTGCTGCTGGCCGGAGAGGAGATTCACGATCAGGTGCGGCAGCCCCAGAAGAACCACCTGCTTGTACTCGAGGCGCGCCGCGAGTTGGCGCCGCTCGCCGCCCACCCCCAGCGCCTGATCGACGCCGTCGCCGAAGCCGGCGGGTTGGCCTTCATCGCCCACCTGGTCGACCCGCAGGCCCCGCTGTTCCACGAGCCCGATCTCTCATGGGTCGACGCCGACCTGCAGGGGTCCTTCGGGGTCGAGATCTGGAACACGATGAGCGAGTTCAAGGGCCACCTGCGGTCGATCCCGCGCGCGCTGTGGTTCGCGTTTCTGCCGGACTTCAGCCCGACGGGCCCCTACCCCGAGGCGCTTCGGCGCTGGGACGCGCTGCTGGCCTCCGGCCGACGCGTCCCGGCCATCGGCGGCGCCGACGCCCACGGCACCCGAGTGCGCCTGGGACCGATCACCCGCACGATCCTGCCCTACCTGTTCCTGTTCCGCGCCGTCAACACGCACCTGCTGACGGAGGAGCCGCTGACCGGCGATGCCGAAGCAGACCGGCGTCGGCTGGCGGACGCGCTGCGCCAGGGGCACGCTTTTGTAGGGTATGATCTGCCCGCCTCGACGCGCGGCTTCCAGTTCACCGTCAGCGCCGACCAAGGTGAGGCCGGCATGGGCGACGCCCTGGCCTACCGCTTTGGCGCCACCTTTCAGATCCAGCTTCCCCGGCCGGCCCAGCTGCGCCTGATCCGCCACGGGGTTGCGGTCCGCGAGTGGGCCAGCACCGACGCCGCCGTCCACACCGTCAGGGAGCCCGGCGCCTACCGAATCGAGGCCCGCCTGCCGTTCCGCGGCCGGCTCCGGCACTGGATCGTCAGCAACCCCATCTACCTTGTCCCCGCCTGACCCGTGGTAGAATGCTAGCCCATTTGTTCGAGGCCAGGCATGCCGCCGTTCAAGCTCCATTCCATCTACCAACCCACGGGCGACCAGCCCGACGCCATCGAGGCGCTGGCGGCCGGGCTTCTGCGCGGTGAGAAGCACCAGGTGCTTCTGGGCGCCACCGGGACCGGGAAGACGTTCACCGTCGCCAACCTCATCGCCCGGCTGCAGCGGCCGACGCTCATCCTGGCTCACAACAAGACCCTCGGCGCCCAGCTCTACGCCGAGTTCAAGGACTTCTTCCCCGAGAACGCCGTCGAATACTTCGTTTCCTATTACGACTACTACCAGCCGGAAGCCTACGTCCCCAAGCACGATCTGTACATCGAGAAGGAGACCGAGATCAATGAGGAGATCGAGCGGCTGCGCCTGGCGGCCACGACGTCGGTCCTATCACGACGGGACGTGATCGTTGTCGCCTCGGTCTCGTGCATCTACGGAATCGGCAACCCGGAGGCGTACGGGAGCGTGGTGGTCAACCTGTCGGTTGGAGGGCAGTACCGGCGCAATGCGGTCCTGCGCCAGCTGGTTGAGTCGCAGTACGAGCGCAATGACATGGAGCTCCGCCAGGGCACCTTTCGCGTGCGGGGCGACACGCTGGAGGTCATGCCGGCCTACGACGAGTTCGGCCTGCGCATCAGCTTCTTCGGCGACGAGGTCGAACACATCGTGCAGTTCGACCGGGTGACGGGCGAGATCCTGGCCCGCCCCGAGAAGGTCGCCATCTACCCCGCCAAGCACTTCATCACCGAGCGCGAGAAGCTCGAGGCGGCCCTGGGCGACATCGAGGCCGAGCTGGGCGAGCACCTGGCCCACCTGAAGTCCGCCGGCAAGCTCCTGGAAGCCCAGCGGATCGAGCAGCGCACGCGCTATGACCTGGAGATGCTCAAGGAAGTGGGCTACTGCGCCGGGATCGAGAACTACAGCCGCCACCTCGACCGGCGCGCCCCGGGCTCCCCGCCCTGGACGCTGATCGACTACTTCCCTCCCGACTACCTGCTGGTGATCGACGAAAGCCACATGACCATCCCGCAGGTGCGGGGCATGTTCGGCGGAGACCGCTCGCGCAAGGAGACGCTGGTCGAATTCGGCTTCCGCCTTCCGTCGGCGATGGACAACCGGCCCCTGTCGTTCGCCGAGTTTGAGGCCCGCACCGGCCAGGTGATCTACACCTCGGCCACACCCGGACCTTACGAGATGGCCGCCGCCTCGCAGGCCGTCTCGCCCCGGCGGGCCGGGGCTCTCGGCCCGAACGGGGTCGTCGAGCAGATCATCCGCCCCACCGGGCTGGTCGACCCGCAGGTCGAGCTGAGGCCGGTGGAGGGGCAGATCGACAACCTGGTGGGCGAGATCCGCCGCCGGGTCGAAGTCGGCCAGCGCGCCCTGGTCACCACGCTGACCAAACGCATGGCCGAGGACCTCTCGGACTACCTGCGCGAGCTGGGCGTGAAGGTGCACTACCTGCACTCCGAAATCGACACCCTCGAGCGCGTCAGCATCCTGCGCGATCTGCGTCTGGGCGTCTACGACGTCGTGGTCGGGATCAACCTCCTGCGGGAAGGTCTCGACCTCCCGGAAGTCTCGCTGGTCGCCATCCTGGATGCCGACAAGGAAGGCTTCCTGCGCTCCGACACGGCGCTGATTCAAACCATCGGCCGGGCGGCGCGGCATGTCGAAGGCACGGTGCTGATGTACGCCGACAAGGTCACCGACTCGATGCGCAAGGCCCTGGAGGAGACGGCCCGCCGTCGCGCCAAGCAGGTGGCCTACAACGAGGCCCACGGCATCGAGCCCATGAGCATCGTCAAGGCCGTGCGCGACCTGACCGACCAGATGGCCTCTCGCGCCGTGGCCGACACGAAGGGTGAGTACAAGACACTTACGCCGGCCGCCATTCCGGCCGATGATCTGGCGCGCCTGGTCAAGGATCTGGAGAAGGAGATGCGCGCGGCAGCCGAGGCGCTCGAGTTCGAGAAGGCCGCCAACCTGCGCGATCAGATCTTCGAACTGCGAGAGGCGCTGGCCGACAAACAGGACCTGCCGCCCTGGCGGCGGGCGAAGGCGCTTTCCGGCGAGCGCTGAGAAACCCGCCTGCCCCCCGGCCAACTCCCCCGAGATCGGCAGTCGCTCGGTCTTCGAAAGCCCTCTGCCTCTGGATGGCGGTGCTGCCTGGCACGACGCTGAGCTCAATGTTTCGGGACCAGGCTGCGCGGGGCGCGCCGGTCGCGGTCCCCATACCCCCCCGCATGCTCAGGCGGCACACACCTTGCCTGCCGTCTCGTGTT
>DYJB01000221.1 GCA_020723365.1 Candidatus Aquidulcis sp.
CGTGAGATCCACGAACTGTCCTACGACGAACTGGCGCGCGCCCTGGATTGCTCCCACGACTCCGCCCGCCAGCTGGTGCACCGGGCGCGGCTGCGCTTCCGCGAGGCGCACGGACTGCGACTGCTGATCGCCGGCGCGGCAGAGCGCTGCGCGCAGCTTGGGGCCATGCTCTCGGCCTTCCACGACGGCGAGCTGAGCGGCGAAGCGGAGAGTGAGGTGCGCGAGCACCTGGCGGTATGCCCTCACTGCCGAGAGCAGCAGGAAGACCTGCGCGCCGTCGGGGCACTGCTGGCCATCGTCCCGCCTCTGCTGCCGTCGCCCCAATGGACGCAATACGTGCTGCAGCAATTGCGCAAGGGCTCGCCGCCCGGTGGCGGCGGGGGCAAGGTCAACGCCCGCATGGTTGAGCAGCCGCATGCGCACGCCGGCGACCTGCCGGATGCCCAGGGCACGAGCGTGTCGGGGGATGGCGCGGCGGGAAGCGGCGAGGCGCCCGATGGACGCGGTGGGGGAGGAGAAGGGGGAGGCAGTGGGGCTGGCGCTGTCCCGGCCGCCGCAGCCGGACGTTGGATCGCCCTGGCCCTCTTCGGCGCCGCAGCCGCACTCGGCGTTCTCGGGATTGGCTACTTCGCATGGCGGGCTACGCAGCACCTCTCTACGCCGCCCCCTCTGGAACCATCCGTCGTGGCCGCAGGCAGCCCGGTCTCTGCCGGGACGGCTACGCCGGGGGCTGCAATGACCGCCGGGGTTTCCCCGGCGAGCACACTCCCGACACACACTTCCACACCAACGTGGACACCCACCCTCACCCCCACGGTAGGCGTCCCGGTGGGCACCGCCACGCAGAATGCCAACTGCCGCCTTGGTCCGGGGACCGCGTATCGCAACGTCGCCACGCTCCTCCAAGCGCAGTCCGCCGCGTTGGTCGGCCGCAACGCTGAGTCGAGCTGGTGGTGGATCGGCACGCCGGGCGGTTCTGGGCATTGCTGGGTGTGGGGTGGGTCGCTTTCGATCGTGGGCGATACGGCCAGCCTGCCAGTGATCGCTGCCCCGCCCACCGATACGCCCACGCCAAGTGACTCCCAGGATCCTCTGGTAACCCTAAGCTACGCTCCTGCGGGTCCGGGCCGTCCAACCGATCGCGACAAGATCTCGCTCACCGCCAACGCCTCCGACAGCGGCGGTGTGGCGCGCCTGGAGATCTGGTTTCGCGCTCCGGGTCAGTCGCAGGCGTCGCTGGTGCGGACTTGTGCCGAGACGTCCAGCTGCATCTTCGCCGGAGGTCCCTACCCCGCCGGATCGGGAGAAGCCTACGCCCGGGCATGGGACACCGCCGGCAACCTGGGCGAGAGCGGGAAGGTAGTGTTCACCGTGCTGGTGTACTTGCAGTGACGCTCGTGCCGGTCTTTGCCCGGCTTGAAGGATGCCAGCAACCACCGAGCAGCCGCCGCACGCCACCGATCTGGAGGTCATCATGAAACGCAACTCACTCGCCCCGGTCGTGTCCCTCCTCGCCGCCAGCCTCCTGCTGGTCGGATGCAACCTGCGCAAGGGCGGCGGGGGGCTTCCGACCTGCTCCACCGACGGCCTGCTGGCGCCGCTCCCGGTCTCCCCGGCTCACGTGGTGGTGCCGGACCTGCGCCCCTCGCTCGCCTGGACCTACCCGGAGGCCTGCCAGCCGGAGGGCTATCGGATCGAAGTCTCCGACTACGGCAGCTTTGATGATGCGGACACGATCGCCGGCGGAACCGGTGATCCCTCCACGTCCTGGGGACCGGCGGAGGATCTGCTGCCCGGAACGGACTACCACTGGCGGGTTGCAGCCATGAACGGCACCACCCTCGGGCCTTACTCGAACGGCATGCGCTTCTGGACCGGCCCGTTGTGTGATGCCGCCACACTGGCTGCTCCGACGCTCGAAGCCCCGGCCGATGGCTCGACCGTCGACAACCCCTTCCCGCCGCTCTCCTGGTCCCACACCGAAGGCTGCGTGCCGGAGTACTTCAGCGTCTACCTGGCAGCGGAGCCGGGGTCCGGCAGCCCCAGCCTGGTGGCCGACTTCCACTCACCGGCGAAGGCGGTCATCCCGGCTGAGGCGCTGGCCGACTGCACGACCTACATCTGGCGCGTCACCGCCCATCGCGGCGCGGCCACGCCTCCGATCTCGGCCACCTGGTCGTTCACCACCAATTTCGCCGGCGCCTGTCCCGGCAGCGGCAGCGGATCGATCAGCGGCTTCGTGTGGCACGACCTGTGCGCCGCGCCGTGGGACATGCAGCCTACACCGGTTGCCGTGCCCGAGGGCTGCGCCGATCGCTACAACGCCAACGGCGTCCGGGAAGCGGGTGAGCCCGGCCTCGAAGGCGTAAGCGTCGACCTCGGCCCGGGCGCCTGTCCGTCCACCGGCCTGGCGGAGGCGCTGACCGCCGCCGACGGTTCCTACGCCTTCAGCGAACTGCCCGCCGGCACCTACTGCGTTTCCGTCGACGCCCTCTCGGAACCGTCCACCTCGGTGCTCATCCCCGGCAACTGGACCACGCCCAGCCCGGGCGAAGAACCTGCCGTGGTCAGCGTCGATCTTGCCGATGGCGCCTCCCTTACCGGCATCGATTTCGGCTGGGATTTCCAGTTCCTTCCCGAGCCGGACTATGGCCCCACGCCGACGCCCACGCCGGCCATCCTGACCTTCAACAAGAACGCCTTTTGCCGCAAGGGGCCGAGCACCGGCTTCCGCGAGGACATGGCTTTCGGCCTGGGCGAGAAGGCGCTGGCGCTTGGACGGATCGAGGATGGGTCGTGGCTCCTCGTCAAGCCGCTCAACCTGGAGGTCAACTGCTGGGTGTCCGCCAGCCTGGCCGACATGCCGTTCGACTGGAAGCAGCTGGCGCTGAAGGAATCGCCGCCGCGCGGACTGGCCTCGATCGGAGGGATCGTCTGGAACGACAAATGCAAGTTCTCAGGTGGCGTCGCCGGCGAGCCGGTGGTCCTCGGCGAAGGCTGCGTCGATCTGGGGGATGAGCAGCAAGGCGAGTTCGGCGCCAATGCCAAACGCGATTCGGGCGAGCCGGGCTTCGCCAACGTTCGCATCCAGCTGGGCTCTGGAGCGTGCCCTGCCACGGGGCTGGCCGAGGCGACCACCGCCAAGGATGGAAGCTACAAGTTCACGGGGCTGGAGCCTGGCACCTACTGCGTCACGCTGGATGTGCACCACGATGGAAACCCCAACATCCTCATCCCGGGTGGGACCACCTACCCGTCGCGTGGCGGCGGCGTCGGAAGCTGGACGATCAAGGTCTTCTACGGGGAGGCCAAGTACGGGGTCGACTTCGGGTGGGAGTTCCAGCACCTGGGGTGACCTGCGGGAGTCACATCCGGGCGTCCTGATCCGTTCCAAGAGCACAATCGCTGCCGGCTCAGGCCTGATCAGGGGCGGCAGCGGAGGAGAAGACACCATGCTACACCGCCGCACGCTCGCTCTGGCCGTCCTGATCCTTGCCCTGGCCGCCGGCCCCCTGGCCTGTGCGCTCCCTGCAACGGGTACGCCTGAAGTCAATGAGGCCAGCGTCGAGCAGACCGTTCAGGCTGTGCTCGCCTCGCAGGGGACCGCCGCCCCGCCCACGGCGGTCCCTCCGACGGAAGCGCCCCCCACCGTCGAGATCTCGCTGACGCCGACGCTGACGTCGACCTCTACCTCGACGCCGACGCAAACCCTCATTCCCACGCCCTGCGACGCGGCGCAGTTCGTCACCGACGTGACCATCGCCGACAACTCCAGCGTCACGGTCAACACCGAGTTCACCAAGACCTGGCGGCTGCGCAACGCGGGGACCTGCACCTGGACCTCGGGCTACCAGCTGGTGTTCGATCATGGCGACCGCATGTCGGCGCCGGACGGGGTCATGCTGACGCCCGGCACTGTGCCGCCCGGCTCAACGGTTGACATCTCGGTCACGCTCA
>DYJB01000222.1 GCA_020723365.1 Candidatus Aquidulcis sp.
TTAAGAACAAAAGAGAGGGCGACTGTTTCGCCGGAAGCCGGTGATGACCTCATCGAAGATCAGGAAGGCGCCGATCTCCTGTGTGATCCGGCGCAGCTCCACCAGGAACTCCCGGTCCGCCGGGATCGCGCCCGCCGCACCCTGGACGGGCTCGATGATCACGCCTGCCAGACGGTCGGCATGGCGGCGAATCTTGTCGAAGGCTGCCGGGTGGTTGAAGGGCAGGACGATCGTATCCCTCCAGGCCCCCTCCACCAGCCCCGGGCTCTCCGGGATAGTCCTCGGGTCCTCGACCGGGCCGAGGCCCTCGGGACCGCCGCCCGAGCGGCCGAAGCTGACGGCCAGGAAGTCATGTGTGCCGTGGTATCCGCCTTCGAACTTGGCGATCAGCGGGCGTCCCGTCGTGCCGCGCGCCAGGCGCAGCGCATACAGTGTCGCCTCGGTCCCCGAGTTGCAGAAGCTCACCCGGTCGAGACCGGGCACCATGTCGCAGAACAGCCTGGCGAACCCGTACTCATGCTCATGGCATTGTCCGTAGTGGGTTCCGTCCGGCAGCGCCTCGCGGATGGCGGCCTCGACTTCTTCGGGTGCGTTGCCCAGGATCATGACCGAAAAGCCGAGCATGCAGTCCAGGTACTCGCGATCGTCGGCGTCCCAGATCCGTGAGCCCTGCGCCCGCCGGATGACCATCGGGAGCGGATCGGCCAGGCGGAAGACGGAACCGACGCCGGCCGGCATGACGGTCCGGTTCTGCTGCCAGATGGCCAGCGATTTCGGGCTCCGGGCGGCGATCGCGGCCCGGTAGGCGTTGAGCACTTCGGCGATCTTCTCGTTGTCCGTCATGGCTCGTGCTCCTGAATCAGAATCGCGAATCGGCTGTCAGCCGTCGGCATCAGCGATCAGCCAGCAGCCGCGACAGACGGCAGGCCGCCTCCGGCAAGGATGACCGGCCTTGGGCGAACGGCGGATCCAAGGACGGCGGGTCTCAGGGCGCGAATGGCCCGACGATCGATGGCAGCGCCCCCTGTGCGCGACTCCACAGCCCTGGCCTACTCGCCGCCGGCCCGCACCCACTCGAGGCTGAGCTTCAAAACGTTGAGCAGCGGTTCGATCGTCAATACCTCCGGAGTATCCCGGTCCTGGTGGTAGAAGGCCACCATCTGCTGGGGCACCTTGAAGGGTAGGAGGGTTATGGCCTTCACGCCGGCGCGCGTGAAAGGTGCGGCATCGCTCGCAACCCCCAGGACAGCGGGCCGCACGGTGTAGGGGACGCCGGCCCGGTCTGCCGCGGCCACCGTCCCCTTGACTATCTCTGGATCATTCCTGACGGAGCCGTTCACGTCGGAGGTCAGGATGGTGATCTCAGGGTGGACGACGGTCTCGAAGTTGATGACACGCGCCCCCAAACGTCTCAATTCCTCCAGGTGCCGTTCCACGTAGCGGCGCGAACCCCGCAGCCCTGCCTCCTCACTGCCAAAGCAGATCAGTCGAATCTCCGTATCCTCGGGGATACAGGATGGATTCTCGGCCAGGAAGCGCCCCATCCCCACCACCAGGGCGCAGCCCGAGAGGTTGTCCGCCGCACCGGGGACCGTTCCGCCGCCATTCCATCCCATGTTGAAGAAGGCGGCATAGACGATCGATGGTCCAATGGGGAACACCAACAAGGCCCAGCCGATCGTCCCGAGGCGGACGGTATCGGGGCTGCCGATGATCACACCCGCCAGTTGGATGACGCTCATCAGCAGCAAGGTGGCGAAACCGAGGAAGTGGGTCATCGACAGGAAGAGCATGCCGTACCCGAGGAAATGGAGCCAGGTGTTCTCCGGGGCGCTGTCGTGGTGGCCGCTGAGAATGAGCAGCCGGCGCACGCTCGTGGCGTGGGGCTTGCGGAGCGCGCCGACCACGCTGACAGATCCCTTCTTCTTGAAGAACCGGTCGATGAGCTCGAAACCGAGGACGAACTCCAGCGCGTACAACAGGGGAGCGGCAAGCGAAAACGCCAGGCCCGCCGCGGCGGTCAGCCAGATTTCGTCGCCATGGAGACGCCCAGAGGCGACATTCAGCAGGGTGGCTCCAAGCATGAACAGTGCGCCAAGAGGGTAGGAAGCCAGCCAGGCCCTCGGCGCCAGGGTGAATTCCTCCAGGGTCACGTTGTCGGCGCCCAGATGCTTCTCCAGCTCCGCCTGGATGAGGGCGGCGCGCTGGCGCTCTTGGTGAGTGGCCGGCAAGCCGGGTCCAACCTCGACACAGATCCTCTTCACGAGGTCGAGGGCATACCTGGCATCGCTCGTATCGATCGTCTCAGCCACGGGGATCCTCCGTCGACAGCCCATGCTTTCGGGGGGCGCGGCAAGCAGGGATGTCTCCTGGTCACGGGTCGGGCAGGGCATACGCTCCGATGCCGCTGCTCAAGGTTGAAGGCCGATCCGTCCCCGGCTCGGCGGGCGCAGCGCCAATCCAGCGGTGAGCACGAGGACGGCGACCAGGCCGGTGGCGATCACGAATCCCATCCGCGGGTTCAAGATCGACGCGAACAGCACCACCAGCCCCGGCCCAAGCGTGCTGCCCATCGACCCCGCCATGCTCTTGAGGCCGAGCACGCTCGCCGTGTGGCCCGGTGGGGTGATGTCCAGGATCAAGGCGCTCAGGGGCGGGTCGTAGAGGGCGTTGCCCATCCCGGCGATCAGAAAGCTTCCCATGATCCAACCCGCCTGGCGGAAGAGAGTCAGGCCCACAAACTGGGCCGAGAACAGAGCCAGCCCCAACACCAGCACGGGCTTCCTCCCCAGGCGGTCGCTCAGCCGGCCAAGCGCGAAGGCGCACACCATGAACGAGATCCCGTAGCCGCTCATGACCAGCCCCAGTCGCGAGGGCGTCCAGAGCAGGATGTCGTAGGCATAGAACATGAACTGCGGTTGGACGAAGGCGTAGGTGAGCATGGCACCGAAGGAGATGACCATCACCAGCACAAGCGCGCTGCGGGCGGGCAGCGCACGCCATTCTTCCCTCCAGGCCATGGCCGAGGGGCTTCGGCGCGCTGGCGCGTGCGACTCGCGGATTTGCAGGAGGGCGAGGAGCAGCGCGGCAACGGCCATGCCCATGGCGGCCGCCGAGAGGGCGCGATATCCGAACTGCTCGTGCAGCAAGCCACCCACGAGTGGCCCGACCGTGTAGCCCGCGGCGGCACCGCCGTTGACCGCACCGATCCACTGGGCCCGTCGATCTGCAGGGGCCAGGTCGCCGACCACGCTCACCATGCCCGGCAGGACGCCGGCGGCGAAGACCCCTGCCAGGCCGCGCAGCAGGATGAGCAGCCAGGCGGATCCCGCCAGCAGATAGCCGAGGTAGACCATGACGCCGCCCGTCAGTGAGAGAAGGATGACGGGCCGGCGTCCGATGCGGTCGGCAAGCCATCCGGCCGGCGGAGCGGCCAAGGCGAACGTGAAGAAGTAGGCCATGTCACTGGCGCTGAGGGCCTGGACGCCGGCGCCGAAGCTTTCGAAGCGCAAGGCGAACAGCGGCAGGAACATCGAGAAGCCTGTCCACTGCAGCGCCATACACGCGGCCAGGGCTGCCAGGATGCCACCCGTCGGTGACGCTTGGCGGGACATCACCAATCCCTGCCCATGCCAACCCGCATTTCGCTCCTCACCGCAGCCCTCCCCTGATGCCGGCGACATCGGGCTGATGGGCCGGGCCCGCTCCTCGTGCGCTGCGCGGCCGGTCCATCGGCCCGCGGGGCCCTAAGGGCCGGCCGCCTCGCTCAGCCCGTGCGCGCTTTCGATGCGTTCCACGAGCCGGCGCACGAGGCGGGTCGCCGGCCCCCCGTCGACCATGTCGTGGTCGAAGGTCACGGTCAGGTTGAGGATCTCGCGCGGCTCGATCCGCCCCTCGACGACGGCCGGCTTCCACGATACCCCCCCTACCACCAGCCCGAGCGGCTGGAACTC
>DYJB01000223.1 GCA_020723365.1 Candidatus Aquidulcis sp.
CATCTACCTGCACGAGACGTTCTACACGCTGATGCAGGGCTACGATGCCTACAGCCTGAAGGCGGACGTGCAGGTGGGCGGCTCCGACCAGCTCTTCAACATCGTCACGGCCTCGCGCAAGCTCATGGAGTTCATGGGCGAGAAGCCCAATATCGGCCTGATCCTGGGGATCCTGCCCGGCACGGATGGCGTCGTCAAGATGAGCAAGTCGCTGGGCAACAACATCCCGCTGAACACGACGCCGGAAGACATGTACGGCAAGGTGATGAGCATCCCGGACATGGCGATGAGCGCCTTCTTCCGGCTGGTGACGCGCCGGACGCCGGCCGAGATCGCCGCGCTGGAGGCCGGCCTCAAGGAGGGCAGCCTCCACCCGCGCGACGTCAAGATGACGCTGGCGCGCGAGATCGTCTCCATCTACCAGGGCGAAGAGTACGTCGCTCCGGCTGAGCAGGCCTTCCGGCAGGTGTTCCAGGAGCAGGGCGCGCCGGAGACGATGGACAGCTATGGCGTCACGGGCGGGCAGACGATCGTCGCGGCCGGGCTGGCGTCAACGCGCAGCGAGGCGCGGCGACTGATCGACCAGAAAGCCGTGCGCCTCAACGACCGGGTGCTCGAAGATGGCGCCGCGGTGCTCGAGCTGAAGGGGGAGGCCGTCCTGCGCGCCGGCAAGCGGAAGTTCGTGCGGCTGGTGGGCGGCTGACAGAAAGCGACTTCCGAAGTCGCGCAGCGACTTCGGAAGTCGGTCGGGACCCTCTGGTTCAGCGCCGATCCCTACGGTTCCAGCACAAGCTTGCCCTCGAGCTCCTTCTCCACCTGCGCCCGCGTCCACAGCATCGGGTGAGTCTCGCCCTTGCGCCACGGTTCTATGAAGTCATCGTAGTGCGGCGATCCGAGCCGGCCCGACTGCCCCGGCACGGTCGTGATCGTCGAGCGCGTCAGATCACTCAGGTCAACGATCTGGCGGAAGGAAGGCGACCAGGAGCGGTTGTCGTAGGGGTTCTCCGGGGCGACGGCCGTCTGGCAAGGCGTGTCGGTATCCCCACCGACGGGGACCGGGCCGCGGGAGAAGATGCGATCGAGCGGCTTCTGCATCCCCAGCGGGTGGTCGAACGGGGCCCGATGGACCTTTCCCCACTGCCACCGCGTTGCATCAGCGCCAAGCGTTGCGCGTAGCCACTCAACCGCCTCAATCAGGCTGCGCTCGATGACCGCCTGCCTCCCGCCGGCCTGCTTCACCCACCACGATTTCGGATTGTCGAGCATGCGCAGCATGGCCACCGTGTCGTGGCCGTAGAACTCATGCGATGCCAGGAGTACGGGGTGGAAGCCCTGGCCCATCAGACGCGTGCTCAGGTCCTTGCCGAGTCCCGGCTCGAGCAGATTGCGCACGAGGCGCGTGCGGGTGATCTCGTAGACCGTTCCGCCGATCGAATCGGGCGAAAGGACGCCATCCCAGCCGCACAGCAGCTCGAGCGCCTGACCAGCGCGGGCGTCAGAGGTCGAGAAGCCACGCAGCCGCTGCACAAACTCCTGGCCGGGAAGGCACGTGAAGTCGAGGTGCAGAGCGCGGAAGTCCTCCGGACCGACTTTGGCCTTCGCTCCCAGAACCTGCTCAATGCGCCGCGCCCGGTACCCGTTCATGTAGACCCGCCCGAGCGCGTAGCGGTACCGGTCGCTCACCAGCTTCTGATTGGTCGTGACGACCAGTCCTCTACGGGGATTGAACGTGTGCGGCATGGCCTCGAACGGCACCTCACCGGTCCACTCGTGGTCGGGGCTGTGTCCGGGGGCCGGCGTGCGGCCGTCACCGCGCTTGCGGATCGGCACCTTGCCGGTCACCCAGTAGCCGATGTTGCCGTCCACGTCAGCGTACGGCACATTGAGCTGCGGGGCCTCGATCAGCCGCATGGCCGCCACGAAGTCATCCCAGCCGCGCGCGTGGTCCAACCGGTACCAGCCCGTCAGCGCCGGGGAGGGGCGCAGCGCCATCGAACACACCGCCAGCCGCCGATCGGACGCGCCGACGACGTCGGAGATGATCGGGCCGTGGCGCGTCACGAGCACGCGTTCCAGGTGCGCTTCGCGCCGTCCCTTGACCGGGATCGCTTCCTCGATGACCTGCACCGGCTTCCAGCCCTTGCCGAAGCGCGTGCGCGGCGCCGGCCCGTCCTCAAGCTGCTCGACGAAGAGGTCCTCGCAATCGGTAAAGGCCAATGTCATGCCCCAGGCCACACGGTCGTTGTGCCCGACTAGCACCAGGGGCACACCCGGGAGCGACACGCCGCCGACCTTGAGGGCGCCGGCGCTGATCTGGATCTCATACCACAAGCCCGGCAGGCCCAGCGCCAGGTGCATGTCGTTGCACAGATACGGCTTGCCTGTCGTCGTGCGCGCCCCGGCGACCGTCCAGGCGTTGCTTCCCATCGAGCGCGTCAGGAAGGGTCCCCGGGCAGCGTGCAGGGCTCCCTTGGCCGAGCGCACGTTGAACTCGATGCCGTCCGGCAGAGTCACAGGGTTGAGTCGCGGGTAGTCGATCTCGAGTTCGGCGGCGTGCTCAGCCCCGACCTTCTCGATCATCCAGGCGCGCAGCAGCTCCCCGTACCAGGCGTGCGAGAGCTGCCAGATCATGACCCGCGAGAACGCCATGGAATCCTCGACGGTCCACGGCGCGGGCTTGAGTCCAAGCAGCGTGAACTCGACCGGGGCGCGGTACTCGGGGGACTGCAGGTAGGCGTTGACTCCGGCGGCGTACGCTTCCATCGCCGTGCGCAGCCTGGCGTCCAGGCGCTCCCAGTCCGCCACCCCCAGCCGACGAAAGCCGAAGGTCAGCGCCGCCCGGTCGGTGTCGAGCGCCAGGTCTCCAAAGATCTGGCTCAGCCGGCCGTTGGCCGTGCGGCGGTTCAGTTCCATCTGCCACAGGCGATCCTGCGCGTGGACGTAACCCTGGGCCATGAAGGCGTCGCGCTCCGACTGCGCATAGATGTGCGGCACCCCCCACCGGTCGCGCAGCACCTCCACCGGGGCAGCCAGGCCGGGCAGCTTCAGGTTCCCAGAGATGGTCGGCAGCCGCCGCTTGCCGATGGCGGTCAGGGCGGCGCGCAGGGGCGGGGTGATCAGATCGTGGAGGATCGACATGGCCTTCCCTCGTGTCGGACGGATTCCCTCGCCGGCCCGATCCGGGGGCGCGGGACAGTGCGCATTGTCGCGCCGGACGGCGCCAGGCGCCGCCTCAGCCCTTGACGACGGCGACCGGACGCAGGCGGGCGACCTTCGTGGCGAGCCCGGCCTGCGTGACGACGTCGACAACCGCATCGACGTCCTTGTAGGCCCGCGGCGCCTCTTCGGCCAATCCCGGGAGTGACCCGGCGCGCACACGCACGCCGGCATCCTCGAGGTCCTGGCGCAGCCGCTCGCCGCGCATGGACCGCCGGGCCTGGTGGCGGCTCATCGTGCGGCCGGCGCCGTGGCAGCAGGATCCGAAGGATGCCTGCATGCTCGCCTCGGCGCCCAGGAGCACCCAGGAGGCAGTCCCCATGCTCCCCGGGACCAGGACGGGCTGCCCAAGAGGGCGATACTGCGGCGGGAGCCCGGCGAACCCGGGGCCGAAGGCGCGGGTGGCGCCCTTGCGGTGGACGCACACCCGCTCGGCGCGTCCGCCGACGGTATGCTCCTCGAGTTTGCCCATGTTGTGAGCGACGTCGTACACCTGGTGCAGCTCCCAGCGCGGCACCCGCCCGCGCAGCGCCTCTTCGAAGGCGGCCCGGGCATGCTGGGCAAGGATCTGGCGGTTGGCGAAGGCGAAGTTGGCGGCGCAGGCCATGGCGGCCAGGTAGCGCCTGCCCTCGGGCGAATCGATCGGAGCGCACACCAGCTCGCGATCGGGGAGCTGGATCCCATAGCGGCGCACGGCTGGCTGGAGCTCGGCGACGAAGTC
>DYJB01000013.1 GCA_020723365.1 Candidatus Aquidulcis sp.
GCGCAGCAGGTAGGCGTGGACGCGGCCCAGGCCCATCGGCATGGGCAGGGATAGGGGAGTGATGTTCTCGGGCACGCCGTTTCCCCTCCGGGCACTCTCTAAGTCGGACGACACGATCCTTCCCAGACGGCCAGGGCGGCTCGCTCCGGGTCGCGCAGGTCAACCCTAGCCTGGGCCAGGGTGAATCAGCATCCCCAGAGTTGATGAAACCCCGCAGACCCGGAGTCGGCTCCACCCATCCACAACGGTCTCGCTTCTTGGCGGACGGCCAGCGCCATGATTTTATGCGCCCGCTCTGCCATGGCGACCCCTCCGGCCGACCGCTCCTCGCTCGGCCTTTCCCCCGCGCGGGGGATGCGCTCTCCCATGCGCAATTCCACCCCCGGCGGGATGGCCGTTAGCACAACTTGAAGTATAAATAGAACATACGTTCTGATATGCGAACGGCTGCTTTGCATCCCGCCCGCCCGAGGTTCGCCGTGACGAATGTGCTGCTCGCCCCCGCCCGCTCCGATCTGCCCATCCCGGCGGCCGACCCCGCCCTGGTGGAAGCGATCTCGCAGCCGCGCTTGTCGCTCTTCTGGGGCGCGGAGACGACCGCCCGCACGCTGCTGGCCGTCGCCACAGCGCTCGCCGGCCGCGGCCAGCCGGTGCGCGTCTTCGACGGCGGCAACCGCTTCGATGGCTACTACGTCGCCCGCCTGGCGCGGCAGCTCGCCGGCAGCCTGCGCCGCCCGACCGACCCGCATGAACTGCTCGGCCGCATGCGCCTGTCGCGCGCCTTCACCTGCTTCCAACTGGCCGAGCTGATCGAGACCGCCCCGGCCGGACCGGAGCCGCTCTTCGTCCTCGAGTTGCTGGCCACCTTCTATGACGAGAGCGTCCCGCTGGCCGACTCCGAACGCTTGCTGACGGCGACCATCGCCCACCTCAAGCGTCTGGCCGCCTGCGGCCCGGTGGTCATCGGCGCCCGCGAACCACAGACGCTGGTCAAGGATCGCTGGGCGCTGCTCGACCGACTGCAGGCCGCCGCCGATGCCGCCTGGCTGCTGCGACCGCCTCCGCCGCCGGCCGTCATCCAGCCCGGCCTGCCGTGGGCCTGAGCCGCCATGGGCCGCACGCTTCCTTCCATTACGCAGGCGTTTCTGGCCGAGCAGGAATCGCTCAGCCGCTTCCGCCGCGCCCTGCGCCGCGAGGATCAGCTCGCCCTCGACGACCTGCTGGCCGCCGCCCGCCATCACCTGGCCGCCGCCGCCTATGCCTCGCACCTGCTGCCCTTCGAGACGCTGCTGCTGGCCATGCTGGTCGAGGAGCACAAGCACGTGCTCGACCTGCAGCGCAGACTGGAGGCGCTGGCCGCCGACACACGGGGGGAAGATCCGTCCGGGCCGTCGTAGGGGCCATGCATGCCATCTCGCACCCCATCGGGGCTGTTGTAGGGGCGAAGCATGCCGTCTCGCACCCCGTTCGGGCCGCGAGCCCGGCCCGCCGGGGCGAGACGGCCGGCGTGCCGCCGGGCTTCGCGGCACGAACGGTGCTTCGCCCCTACCTTGCCCCGGCGACGATCCTGTGCGCAGGTGAGGCGTGAGCACCCTCTACGCCTGGCTGTTCGACGCCTACCCATCCGAGGCCGGCATGACCACCTGGTGGATCGATGCCGACGGACGCGCCCAGGCGCTGACGGATGACCTGACGCCGGCCTTCTATGTGCAGGGTCCGCACGCCGACCTGCATGCGCTGTGCCTGTGGCTGCGCGCCCGGGCACCGGTGCCCGTCAGCCTGCAGCGCACCGAGCGCACCGACCTGTTCCTCGACCGCCCCATCGAGGTGCTCGCGGTCGGCGTGCCTCGGCCGGCAGCGTTCCAGCGCCTCTTCCGTCAGACGGCCGACGCCTTCCCCAGCCTGACCTACTACGACGCCGACATCCCGCTGCCGCAGCGTTACGTATTGACCCGCGGCATCTTCCCTCTGGCCTACTGCGCCGTCGAGCACCAGGACGGCCGCGTCATCGAGATCCAGCCCCTCGACTCGCCCTGGGAGCCCGAGTACCGCCTGCCGCCGCTGCGGGTCATGGCGCTTCGGCTGGACGGCGAGCTGCGCGACCCGTCGCGCGGCCACCGCGGCGACCTGCTGATCGAGGTCGACGGCCGGCAGCACGCCTTTCCCCGCCGCCACGGCCGCCAGCTCGTCCTGGGCGTGCGCCACCTGCTCGAGCAGCACGACCCTGACCTGCTCGTCACCGCCTTCGGCGACTCGTTCCTGCTGCCGCGCCTGCTCGAGCCCTCCCAGCACTACGGCGTTCCGCTGCCGCTCAACCGCGATCCGCACCAGGCCGTGGCGCACAAGGCGGCCCACTCGTACTTCTCCTACGGCCGCATCGTCTTCCGCAACGAGCAGCACCTGCTCTTCGGCCGCTGGCACATCGATCGTCAGAACGCTTTCCTGGCCGACGACTACGGGCTGGAGGGCTCGCTCGAGATCGCCCGCCTGACGGGCATGCCGGTGCAGACCGTGGCGCGCGTCTCCACCGGCACCGGCATCAGCGCCATGCAGGTCGCCACCGCCTGGCGCCGCGGCGTGCTCGTCCCGTGGCAGAAGCGCCACCCCGAATCGCTCAAGACCGTCGGCGACCTGCTGGTGGCCGACAAGGGCGGGCTGGTCTACACGCCCATCGTCGGGCTGCACCAGCACGTCGCCGAGCTCGACTTCTCCGCCATGTACCCGAGCATCATGGTGCGCTTCAACCTGTCGCCCGAGACCGTCGGGAGATCCTGCTGCGAAGGCACCCCGATCCCCGAGATCGGCACACCGGTCTGCACCCACCGCCAGGGGCTGGTGCCCGAGACGCTCGCCCCGCTGCTGGAGAAGCGCTTCCGCTACAAGGCCCTCATCCGCGAGCTGTCCGACGATGACCCGCGCAAGGAGGTCTACCGCCGGCGCTACTCGGCCCACAAGTGGCTGCTGGTGACCTGCTTCGGCTACCTGGGCTACAAGAACGCCCGCTTCGGGCGCATCGAGGCGCACGAGGCGGTGACGGCCTACGGGCGCGAGGTGCTGCTGCGCGCCAAGGAGCTGGTCGAGGGGCGCGGCTTCCGCGTGCTGCACGTCTACGTCGACGGGTTGTGGATCGAGAAGCCCGGGGCCCACCTGCGCCCGGACTATGACGCCCTGCTGGACGAGATCCGCCGCGCCACGGGGCTGCACATCGGGCTGGAAGGGGTCTACCGCTGGGTGGCCTTCCTGCCGTCGCGGGTCGAGCCGCGCATCTCGGTCGCCAACCGCTACTTCGGCGCCTTCGAGGACGGGTCGGTCAAGGTGCGCGGCATCGAGGCCCGCCGCCATGACACGCCGCGCTTCATCCGCGAGACGCAGCTGGGCATGCTCGACATCCTGGCCGAGGGCCGCGACGTGGCCGGCTTCCGCCGCACGGTGCCCGACGCCATCCGCTACGTGCGCCGCCGGCTGCAGGCGCTGCGCACCGGCCAGGTGCCGCTGCAGGACCTGGTCGTCACGCACCGCCTGGCCCGTGCTCCGCAGGAGTTCGTCGTGCGCACCGCCGCGGCGCGCGTGGCCCAGCAACTCAGCCAGGCCGGCGTCCAGCTCAGCCCGGGCGAGAGCCTGCGCTTCGTGTATGTCCCCGGCCCGGAGAAGGCGCGGGCCTGGGAGCTGGTCGAGGACCATCCGCCCTACGATGCGCAGGCCTACACCGAACTGCTGCTGCGCGCCGTCGAGAGCCTGCTGCTGCCGGTGGGCGTCGACCGGCGCATGCTGGACCTTTGGGTGCTGGGCAACGCCGGCTACTGGGGCCCGCCGGGGGCGCTGCCCCCGCCCGGCGCGGACGGCCATGCGCCGCTGCTGGCGGCCGCCGCCCGCGTCTCGATGCTCCGCCCGGCGCTGCGCACCATCCTCACGCCCGCGCCGCCGCCCGCCGATGCAACCCGGCCGCAGCGGGACGCTCCCTGGGGCAGGCTGCAGACACCGCGGCTCGCCCTTCCCACACCGGATGAGATCCGCTACGCCGCGCGGGAAGCGTAAGGGGCGGGCCCTGGGCCCGCCCCCACGAAGAAGAGCCTCGCTCCGAGTTCGGGCCGTCGCAGGCCGTTCCCGTCTGGGGAGGTGGACACGGAGCTGCCTTACCGCACCCCGGGTGCGCAGGCAGCCGTCCTAGCGCCGCGAACCGGTCACCGGCACCGCTGCCAGCTCAGGCGTTCCGGCCCTCGGCTGCGGCTTCCGGCCCTTCAGCCCGAGCTGCACCAGCGTCGCATGCACGATCCATTTCCAGTGCACGAGCAGGTGCAGACCCACCCCGGCGACCATCGCCAGGCCGAACCAGTCGTGCAGCGAGCGCCAGGCATCCCGCGCCAGCAGCCAGGATTCGCGGCTGCTGCCATGCCCCGCCAGATCAAAGAAGAACACCAGCCCGCTGATGGCTGTGCCCAGGAAGGCGAGGGCGATCAGCGCATCCAGCGCCAGATTCCACTTCGGCTTGACGGACATCACACCCTCTGCCTAGAGCGCGGGCGCAGAAGCTGCGCCCGCGTTCCGTCGGCCGCCCGACCACATCGGGCGCCCGTCTGCATCCCGCAGGACGATCGTCTGGCCGGTGGATAGGATCGTCAGCGAAGCCGCCGACAACACCTGGGGCTCTTCATAGAAGCCCTCCACCCTGACCAGCTCGCCGGGTTCCAGCACCACCCCCTGCGCCTCCCAGTAGGCAGACTGGCCCAACGCCACGTCGACCGATTCGCCGGCCTTCGTCAGGATCACCAGCTCCGAACCGTCGGTGGTCTCGACGACTCCCTCGATCCACGCCCACTCCTCCGTCGCCCAGGTGCGCACGCCCGCCGTTGCCGCCCGACCGTCCTCCGCCGGGCCCGTCTGCCATCGGCCGGCCCCCAGGCCTGCGCGCCCGTCCTCGGCGCTTCCCGCCACGGCGTAGGCCACGCCGGCCGCCATCAGGCCGACAACCACCGCACTTCCCAGACCAACCACGAGCTTCTTCATCATGGATACCTCCAGCGCGCCCGACATCGTGCGGCGCGAACTGCCGGCAGGGTAGCCCGGGGAGGTGCAGAACTCGTGAAGCCGGCGTGCAGGTTTCGCAGGTTCACCGATGCTGGGCGAGCCGAGACTCACAGCGCGGCAGCGGTCGCGACGCGGATTCGCATCCGCGCCGGCCGCCCGCCATCGGCGCAGGCGATATCGGGGCGCGTCCGAAACGCGCCGCGGCGACGATCGGTCAGGCGAAGGTGGGAGGGGGATTGCGTCCGTTGCACCTGCGCTCCGCGATCGGCTCTCACCTGATCCGGGCGACAGGCCGCGCCTCACGCCGAACGGTTTCAGTCCTCGTCCTTCCGGCCCCCCGGATGGCAGTTCAAACAGCTCCCCATCGAGAAGCCGGAGATCTCCTTGTGCTTGTCCTGCATCTTCTCGGCGCTGTGCTCGTGGCAGTTTGTGCAGGTAAAGGAGGTTAGCGACGAAGGGTGGCAGGTGGAACAGCTGCTTCCGGCACCCCCGTGGTTCATCGGGAAGGAGTGCGGCCCGTTGTAGCCTGCCGGCAGCCAGCCAGAGGTGGAGTGACAATCGCCGCAGCTGGTGCCAAAGCGGCCGGCGTGCACGCCCGGCTCGGCATGGCAACCGACGCAGGCGCGCGGCGTCCCCTGGAACGTCCCGCCCCCATGGCACTGCGAGCACGCCGTGCTGCGGTGGGCGCCGGTGAGTGGGAAGCGCGATCGATTGTGATCGAAGGTTGCGTCACTCCATTGCGTCACGCGATGACAGGCGGCGCAGTCGGTTCCGTACTGGCCGCCGTGCTTGTCCTCCTCCCGATGGCAGCCGACGCAGCTCGTCGGCGTTCCCCGATAGTGACCGCCGGCGTGGCAGGCGGAGCAGGCAACCTGTTGGTGTGATCCCACCAGGGGGAACGCCGACTTGTTGTGGTCGAAGGTCACATCGTCCCAGCGCGTCGCCCGGTGGCAGGCGGCACAGTCGCTGCCCAGCTCGCCTGCATGCTTGTCATCGTCCCGGTGGCAGGCCACGCACTCCCGTGGCGTGCCGACGTATTTCCCGCCCGCGTGACACGCCGCACATGCAGTCGGGCGGTGCGCCCCGGACAGAGGGAAGCGCGATTTCGCGTGGTCGAACGTCAGCTCGCTCCAACGGGTGGTCAGGTGACAATTGCCGCAACTGACTTCGAACTGGCCTCCGTGTGGGTCGTCCTGGGCATGACAGTCGGTGCACTCGGTGGGGATGCCGTGCCACTTGCGGTCGACATGACAGGCCTGACAATCGGCCAGCAGGTGACCGCCGGTCAGCACGAAACCCGAGCGCTCATGCTCGAAGGTCGCCTCCTGCCACGTGCCGGGGTTATGACACTCGCCGCACGCCAGCCCAAGGCGACGCTCGTGGACATCATCCTTTGCGTGGCAGTCCACGCACGCAGCCGGGGTTTGCTGCAGGGCCAGCACGGTCGTAGCACCAGCATGGCAGCTCCCGCAATTCAGGGTGGCGTGTTTCCCCATCAACGGAAAGGCCGCCAATTGATGGTCGAAGTCTCGGCCATAGCGGTCCAGGCCGTCATGACAGGCCATGCACCCGTCGCCGAAGACGGACACGTGGTCCGAAAGGTAGGCGGCGTCCAGGAGCTGATGGCATTCGCGGCAGCTGGCGGCGTCGAAGGATTGCAGGCCGGCGTGGTGGCAGTCGGTGCACAGGAAGGTGCCGCCCTCGCCGACGGGCGGATGCGTTCGCAGCGAGAACCCGACCCGATCGTGCGGGAACCCGGTCATGTCGGCGCGGGTCAGCGACGCCTCCGGGCCTTGATGTTCGGTGTGGCAATCGCGGCAGTTGCCCGGATGGGCGAAGCCGAAATGCAGGCTGGCCCGCTCCTCCATCTCGGTGCGAACATCGCCGTGGCAGTCCAGGCACCGATCGCCCATGCGCTCGCCGCTCCAGGCCGGCACATGGCAACGGGAACAGTCCTGTGCCAGCTCGGCGTGGGATCGGACGCCGCCGCGCGGCGTCTGGCCCACGGTGCCGTTCAAGTCCCCGGGGCTGAAGATCGCATTGCCGCTGAACGCCGCTGCGCCGACCACCGTCACGGCGGTGATCACCGCCGCCAGCAGCCCCGTCGCCGTCATGCATCCGAGGGGTCGCCGCACCCGATCCTCCTTAGCGCAGCAGGGTGGCGTAGTAGAACGCCGCGACGGCGTGAGCGAAGGCCGCCACGAACAGCGCCATCCCCAGCGGGATGTGGACAGTGTGCCAGACGGCCAGCAGCCGGCGCGCCGTGGCCAGGGACGCCAGTTGGCGTCTCAGGTCCCGCAGCCGGCGCTGAGCTATGGCTGTGCGGCCGGCCTGCCTGCGGGTTTCCCGATCCAGCCGCCAGCCGGTCAACCAGGTCCGCAACTGCTCACGCAGGTCCAGCAGCCCGCGGCCCAGCACCAGCGACGCACCGGTGCCGAGGGCTGGCCCGCTCACGCCGGCCCCGTCGCCCTGCGCTTCTCTCAGGTCCTCTTCCGCTTGACGCAGCGCCTGCTCGATAGCCTCTGCCTCCAGCACCAGGCCGTCGGCCGTCCGCGGCACGGCGGTGTAGATGTACCGGCCCACGAAGCCGCTGGCGACAACGATCCCCGTCATGAGCAGCACGATCCCGGCGAGCCCTCGGTAGGCCCAGGCGCTGTGCAGGAAGACCATGTAGGGACCGACGATCCCGGTGAAGATATGGAACTGCAGCCAGTCGCTCATCCGGCCCGGGACGCGCCGGGTGGCGCGTTTTCGGATCGAGTACAGCGTCTCGGTGGCGATCATCAACGCGAATCCCAGGATCCCAAGACTGTGGCCAAACAGCCCGCGTGCCTCCGGCACGCCGAGGCGAAGGCTGACGCCGGAATACAGCCCCGTGATGGCCATCACGGCGACCAATGACAGCCACAGCTCGCGCCTAGAGGACACGTCCGCCTCGCTTCCACGCCGCCCAGGTTTCTTCGATCACAGGGAACAGTCCCTCCCGGTTGGAAAGCAACCGATCGCGCACGGCGGTGACGTCGACCCGATTCGAGATCAAGTCCTGCAGCGGACGCGAGGCCCGCTGGTTCCCCATCACCACTCCCCCCAGGATGTGCTGGCGACCCACCAGCACGCGCAGCCGGCTCGAGTCGTCGTCGGCCTCGACCGAGGCGGCATCCGGCTGGCGACGCCAGGACTCGCTGTCTCCGCGGGCGATCCCGACCAGGTCCTCATCCGGCGTGGGCTGCCCCACGCAGCCGAGGACGGTCGTGGTCAGGCCGCCGATGCGGGTGACGTTGAAAGGAGTGCCCTTGCGGTAGGCGCGGCGTGGGCCGGCCATGTTCGAACCGGCGGCCTTGCCCTGTTCGATCGCCAGCCACCAGAGCGAGTCCAACACATACTCCCCGGTGTCCGGATCGAACACTTCGGCCACGTCGCCGGCGGCGAAGACCCCATCGGCCGAAGCCGCCAGATGCGGATCGACGACGATGCCGCGTCGCACTTGCAGCCCGGCTGCTTTCGCCAGTTCGAGGCGCGGTTCGATTCCAATGGCCACCGCCACGATGTCGCAGGCGATCTTGCCCTCCGGCGCCAGGTCGACGCCAACGACGCGGCCGCGGCGCCCAAGGATCTCCGTCAGCTGGGTGTTGTAGTGCAGGCGGATGCCTTCTTCCTCGAGATGAGCCTCGACCAACTCCGACTCGTCCCGGTCGAGTACGTTCGCCCAGTAGCGGTCGCGCCGCAGCAGGTAGTGCGTCTCGACTCCCCGCGCCGCCAAGCCCTCGGCCAGCTCGAGGGCCGTGATCCCTCCGCCGACGACCACGGCTCGACGCGCCCGGCGCGCCAGGGCAACAATCCGCCGCGCGTCCTCGAGCGTGTCGAGGGTGACCACACCCTGCAGATCGATCCCCGTCACCTTGGGACGCACGGCTCGCGCCCCGACGGCCAGGAGCACGGTGTCGTAGGACAGGCTTCGGCCGTCTTGCAGCAGCAGGCGGTGCTCGAGCGGCTGCAGGCCGACGGCCTTGGCCGTCTGCCGCCGCGCGCCGATCCGCCGGTACTCCTCGTCCGGCCGCGAGTACAGCTGGGACTGAGGGATGTGGCCCGCCAGGTAGTACGCCAACCCGGGTCGCGAGTAGAAGGCATGCGGCTCGTCGCCAAGAATCGTGATCTCCGCCTGCGCGTCGCACAGTCGGATGGCCTCTGCCGCCGCCAGGCTTGCCGGCCCATTCCCGACCAGGACGAACTGCCGCGTCATTTCAGTCGCTACCTTCCGGGGGAACGAACAGCGAACTCGATTCGAATCGCAGCACTCCCCGCGGGCAGCGGGCCACACACTCGCCGCAGGTCAGGCAGTGGGCATCGACGACCGCCTTCCCGGCCACGGCATGCCCGCGCACATCGATCCCCAACGGACAGTTGTAGGAGCACATCCCGCATTGCACGCAGCGCACTGCCTCCGGCTGTACATAGGCGGAGACGAGCGCACGGCGCACTGCAGCATCACGCCGGAGGAGTTGTCGGAGCATCGCCAGCTTTCCCCTCACCTACCCTTGGACAATCCATCCTATAGCCGAGAGGGCATCCTCCACAACCCCCGCTTCCGACCCAGTCAGACCCTTATTGACCATAATCGGGCCACCTTTCTGGTATATCCAGCGAGCGATCCGCTGGACAGCAACTGCCCGCTGAACTGCGGCATGAGTGGGCTTGCGCCCCGGCTGCGCGCGGGGCCTAGACGGCACCTGGCTTTGCCCTGGTCCTTCGACCGAGGCCGCAAACGCCGCAGGCACCGATCGTCCGCCCAGCAACGGGTTTGCCCAATCCATCGATGCCGGGTCACCCCGATCCCGCTGGGGACACGCAGCCGGTGGCGTGGGCGCATCTGTTGGTCGGCTTCGCCGCTGCAAAGTTACGCCCGATTCGCCAGGACCAAACGGCTAGCCAGACGGGACTGCCAGGGGTGCTCCCGGGCCCCACAGGAACGCTCCCGCACCCAAAGCCCTGGGGGTGCTTGGTTGACGCCCGGATTGGACCCGTGGTAACATGGCTGGACGTGCCCGACGGGCGTGCGGGGGCACACCGCGATTCGACCAGGAGGAGCAGCACATCAGCGCTTCAGACCTTCGCGTCAATGAAGACATCCGGGTGCGTGAGGTGCGCCTCATCGGACCCGATGGCCAGAACCTGGGCGTGGTCGCCACGCGCGAAGCCCTACAGATCGCGCAGCAGGCGGGGCTCGACCTGGTGGAAGTCGCCCCCAACGTCGAGCCCCCGGTCTGCCGGGTGCTTGACTACGGGAAATTCCTGTACGAGAAGGCCAAGAAGGAGCGCGAAGCGCGCAAGGCGCAGACCAAGATCGAGATCAAGGAGATCCGGCTGCGCCCCAAGACCTCCGACCATCACCGCTCGTTCAAGATCCGAGACGCGCGGCGCTGGCTGACGGAGGGCAAGAAGGTCCGGGTGCGCATCCGCTTCCGCGGCCGCGAGATCACCTATCCGGAGATCGCGCTCGAAGATCTGCGGGCCGTGGCCGCCGATCTGGCCGATGTGGCGAGCATCGAGCAGCCACCCATGATGGAAGGGCGCACGATGCTCATGACCCTCGCTCCGGGGAAGCCCGCCAAGGCAACTCCCTGAGCCTGATCAACGTCAAAGCAACAGCTTGTCCGCGGACGCCCCTCGGTCCGCGGGCTTGTCTGCCGCTGGGAGGCGGCGAACCCAGAGAAGGAGTAGGACCGTGCCTCGAAAGTCGACCAAGACCAAGAAGTACAAGCTCAAGACGCACAAGGCGACGGCCAAGCGATTCCGGGTGACCGGGTCCGGCAAGCTTGTGCGCACCAAGGGCGGCAAGAGCCACCTGCGCCGCCGCCGCTCCGCGCGCTCCAAGGCGCTGTACTCGGAGATGGTGGAGGTCAAGGGCGCCGGCACCCAGAAGCGTGTGCGCCGGCTGGCCCCCTACCTGCACCTGTACAAGGCCAATCCGAGCGCCGACCGGGGTGGCAAGTCGAAGTAGTCCGTTCCAGGTTGGCGGCCGTTGGGTGCAGGCAACGGGCGTCGCTGGCGACGCCGGCGCCCAGGGGACCGCAGGAGAGTGAACCATGGCACGTGTGAAAGCCGCGATGGTCAGTCGTCACCGGCACAAGAAAGTCCTGCGCCAGACGACCGGCATGTACGGCTCGCGGCACCTGCTCTTCCGACGCGCCAACGAGGCGCTGCTGAAGAGCCTGTGGTACGCCTACCGCGACCGGCGCACGCGCAAGCGCGACCTGCGCCGGCTCTGGATCGCCCGCATCAATGCGGGCGCCCGACAGCACGGCACGTCCTACAGCCGGCTGATGCACGATCTCAAGGCGGCGAACATCGGCCTCAACCGCAAGATGCTCGCCGACCTGGCCGTGCGTGACCCCGGCGCCTTCGCCGCCGTCGTCGCAGCCTCCCGCAGCTAAGACCCGCCCTCCGCCTCCAGCACAGCGGGCTCCCCAAGGGGAGCCCGCTCTGTTTTCACCAGCTGACTTGCGGCCGGCGTGCCAATCTCGTCACGCCGACGCCGGCTGCAGCCCGCGCCAGTCGCCCCAGGTCAGACAGTCAAAGAAGACCTGGCGGTCCTCCGCATCGGAGATCGCCCGCCCGGCCGCCTCGGCCAGACGCAGTTCCTCACGGGCCTGCTCCGGGTCACCCGTCAGGGCGAGCGCCCGCGCCATGGCCTCATGGTCAAACGCCAGGTCGAAATCCTCCATGGCCGCCGGGTGCGCCCGCGTCAGTTCCCGACAAGCCTCAGCGTGACGTCGAGCGTCGCCGGCACGCCCCAGGGCGGCGTAGACACGGGCGATCAACCACTCTGCCCGCTGCCAGTTGGCCGCCGTACCGACCAGGCGCCAGTGGTAGAGTGAGGCATACGCCGCCGCCAGCATCAGCGCCTCGTCGTCCTTCGTCCGCCTCGCCTGGTCGAGCAGTTCCCACGTATGCCCGTTCGTCCGGCGGGCAAAGTACCGCTGGGCCACTTCCTGCGTCGGGTTCACCGGCCATTCCATCCCTTCGTCCTCCCAGGCCTGCCCTGGCTGTTGCCTACCGCTCCCTGCTCACCGCTGCGCCGCGATGAGACGCGGTCGGTGCCCTCCGATCGACGCGCCCGTCCCTGTCCGCCTACCAGCGGGCGCGATGCTCCTCGGCGAACCCGATCAGCTCCCGCACCTCGAGCCAGCCTCCATCATCGAGCCTGACACGACCGTTGTAGCGGCCGAACATCTGATGCACTTCGCTCACGATGATCCCCAGGTTCGTCTTCGCCGTGCGATCCTTGAAGGGCGTAAGGGTCAGGTCGAGCCTACCCTCATCGTCTCGGAAGCGCCAGGGATGCATGTAGTCGCCGGGGCGGTAGTCGAACGTCACCGCCCCGAGCTTGTGGAGGCGCCCGTCCACGATGGCGCAGTTCTCCGTCGCCCGGCTCAGGTCACCGAAGCCGGCGCCAAGGTTCAGCCCGATCGTCCGCTTCTCCGGCGCCGGCAGGTAGCCGGAGGCGCTGGCCCAGTTCCAGTAGCTGCTGTACTCCCACACGCCCCGGCCCCAGTCGAGCGACCCGAGGCAGCTTTCCGGTCGAAGCTCCTCGCGCACCTCCCCGTAGCGCAGGAAGCCCTCCGCCGGGAGGCAGTTGATCTTGGTGTTGTTGTAGAAGCGCTTCCCGCCGATGGGGATGATGATGCTCATCGACTCGTGCCCGGCGGGGCAGCGCAGCGCGAACTCGGCCTGCATTCCCCGGCCGTCGTGGAAGGCCGGCCAGCTGACGCTGATGTGCCGGGCCTGCGCCTCGGCCCGAAAGTGCAGCGACACCTTCCCGTTGTCAAAGTGGGCTTCACCATCCAGTGGGTTGCGTTCGAGCTGCAGGCCTCGTCCCAGCGGGATCACCAGCCCCTCTTCGTGCAGTTCGCCGGTCTCGAAGTCCAGCGTGTACACGAAGATGTTGCCGGCGTACCCCAGGTCGGCGATGGTGGCCGAGAAGAAGCGCCGCGGGGTGAAGAGGGCATAGTAGTCCCAGCGCTTGAGTCGGAATCGCTGCAGAGGCCGCAGCGCGTAGAAGCGGGCCCGCTCCAGGTTGCAGTCGAGCAGAGGCCGGCGCGACCACCCGACCTGGACCAGGCGGCCGCGGGCGTCCAGCAGCGGTCCGGGTTGCGTAAGTTCAGTCTGCATGCCTCGCCCACCTTCCTGTGCCCTGCGCCGGAGGGCCCGACTCTAGGCCGGAGCCGTGGGCAGTGCAAGCTCGGGAGCGGGCCCTCCTCGCGCCGGCCTCTCCTTCCTGGGTCGATTGACCCCGGGGAGGCTCGAGCCGCGCCCGCCCCGGGGATGCCGCCGTCCCGAGCCATCCGCGCAGGACCCTGCCGGCCATCGCCCTTCCGGATCGCCTCCAGCGGCTGCGCCTGCATCTCGACATTCGCCTTGGGCCCTCTGGAGCGCCGCTCGGCGGCTCGGCAGCGGACACGGGTCACTGCGAAGGGCGGTGATAGAATGGCCGATAGGCCTCTGCGGACTGCCGCCATGTCCCGCCTGGTTGCCCAGACCACACTCGCCGGCAACATAACCCTGAGTCTGGTTCACGGAGACCTGACCGAGGAAGCCGTCGACGCCATCGTCAACGCCGCCAATGCCCATCTCCAGCACGGCGGCGGTGTGGCCGGCGCCATCGCCCGGCGCGGAGGCGCCGTCATCCAGCGCCAGTCCGATGAGTGGATCCGGCGGCACGGACCGGTTGGGCACGAACGCCCGGCGCTGACCGGCGGGGGCGCCCTCCCCTGCCGGCATGTGATCCATGCCGTCGGGCCGGTGTGGGGCGAGGGCGGCGAGGACGGCAAGCTGCGCGCCGCCGTCCTGGGCGCACTCGATCTCGCGCAGGCCAACGGCTTTGCCAGCCTGGCGCTTCCCGCCATTTCCACCGGGATCTTCGGTTTCCCCAAGGATCGGGCGGCGCGGATCCTGCTGCAGGCCGTGGCGGATCACTGTCAGGCTCAGCCCGCCGGTTCCCTGCGCGAGGTGCACGTCGCGCTGATCGATGAGCCGACGCTGCGCGTCTTTGCCGCCGAGTTCGAGGCCCGCTGGCCGGGGAGTTCACTGCCCGCATGATCACCTCCACGCAGAACCCGCGCGTCAAGCAGGTACGCGCCCTGCAGGCCCGCCGCCGCGCCCGCGAGCAGGAAGGCCTGTTCGTCATCGAGGGAGTCCACCTGGCGCGCGAGGCGATCGCCGCAGGAGCTCCCGCCCAGCTGGTGCTGTATACCGAGGACCTCGACGCGCGCGGTCGCGGCCTGGTCAACAGCCTGGCCAAGTTGGGCGCCGAGACGGAAGCCGTCACCCCGCCCGTCATGGCGGCCTGCTCAGGCACCGAGACGCCCCCCGGGCTGATCGCCCTCCTGCCGCTCCCGAACCTCTTTCCCCCCTCACCGATCGATCTGGCGCTGGTGCTGGACGGTCTCTCGGACCCGGGCAACCTGGGCACGCTGCTTCGAACGGCGATGGCCGCCGGCGTGCAGTCCGTCTTGCTCACCGGCGACACCGTCGATCCCTTCAATCCCAAGGTTGTGCGCGCCGCGGCCGGCGCCCACTTCCACCTTCCGATACAGCCTGCAGCCGTGGAGGACCTGCCGGCTCTGCTCGAGGGACTCGATTTGTGGCTGGCAGAAGCCCGCACCGGGCCGGCTCACACGCGGGTCGACTGGCGCCCGCCGTGCGCCCTGATCATCGGCAGCGAGGCTCATGGCCCGAGCGACGCCGTGCGCCGGCTTCCGCTGCGCCCGGTGCACATTGCCACGGCCCGCCAGACCGAGTCGCTCAACGCCGCCGTCGCCGCCGCCGTCGTGCTGTTCGAGATTCTGCGCCAGCGAGGTCTGCCATGAATGTCCGTGCCCTGACCGGCTTTCTCGATCCCGGGTGGCCGATCGACCCGCGCCGCGTGGCCTCGCTGGCCCAGGCGCTGCAGGCCTCCCAGCGCCTCCTGCAGGACGCCGGCTACGTCGTGCAGACGCTGCGCATCGCCACGCCTCCCCCGTCCGAGATGGAACGGCCCGTGCCGCCGTTCGACCGCCCGGATCTGGCCCGGCAGTTGGAGGCGCAGTGCTTCGTCAACGGCCTCGACTACGCCGCCATTGGCCCGGCCCTCCCGGATGAACTGCCGGCCTACGCCGTCATCCCCGACATGCTGGCCGCCACAGAGAGCGTCTTCACCTCGGCCCTGTTCGCCAGTCCTGACGCCGGCCTCTCGCTGCCGTCGGCGCGTGCCTGCGCCGACGTCATCCAGCGCGCCTCGCAGCTGCCCGGTGATGGGTTCGCCAACCTGCGCTTCGCCGCGCTCGCCTGCGTCCCTCCCGGGACGCCCTTCTTTCCCGCCGCCTACTCCGATGGCGGCACGCCGGCCGTCGCCGTCGCCACCGAGGCCGCCGAACTGGCCGTCGACGCGCTGCGGGACGTGACCTCCCCGGCCAAGGCGCGCCGCCGCCTGGTGAGCATGGTCGAGGCGCACGGCGCCGCCTTCGGACGCCTGCTCGAACCGGCTCTTGCCCAGGCCGACGTGCGCTTCCTGGGCATTGACTTCTCCCTGGCGCCGTATCCCGAACCGCTGCGTTCGATCGGCACGGCCATGGAGGCCTTCGGCGCCCCGGTCGCCGGCGCGTTCGGATCCGCAGCCGCAGCGGCCTTCCTCGCCGATTGCCTCGACGGGTCGGTGTTTCGCCGCACCGGGTTCTGCGGCCTGTTCTTCCCCGTGCTGGAGGACTCCATCCTGGCCGCCCGTGCCGCCAGCGGGCAGTTAACAATCACCGACCTGCTGCTCTACTCGACTTTGTGCGGCACCGGCCTGGACGTCCTGCCCTTGCCGGGGGATGTTTCGGTGGATGCGCTGGCGGGTGTGCTGATCGACCTGGGTGCCGTCGCCCTGCGGCATGCCAAGCCGCTCACGGCGCGCTTGATGCCGCTCCCTGGCAAGTCGGCCGGCGACGAGGTCCACTTCGATTTCGCCTACTTCTCCGGCAGCCGCGTCCTGGCCCTTCCCCATCAGACGCTGGGCGGGTTGCTGGCCGGAACGGGGACGTTGGAGATCGGGCCACGCGTCTAGCCAGGTGCCTTGCGTGAGTCGCTACAGGCTTTCAGCTTTCAGCTGTCAGCGGTCAGCCGCAAGGCCTCCGGTCGTCGCAACCGCCTCGTTCCACCGACAACCGTCGGCGGCCACGCTGCGGGTCACCACTTGCGCCATGCAGCACGCTGAAAGCTGACGGCTGATTGCTGACCGCTACCCTTCCAGTGTTAGAATGCCCTCGCCCATGGATCTTCTGGCCGATTTGAATCCCCAGCAGCGCGAGGCGGTCACCGCGCCACCCGGTCCCGTCCTCGTGCTGGCCGGTCCCGGTTCGGGCAAGACCCGCGTCCTCACCCACCGCATCGCCTACCTGATCCGCGAGCTGGGCGTCCCCGCCTCGCACATCATGGCCGTCACCTTCACCAACAAGGCCGCCCGCGCCATGCGCACCCGCCTGGAGACCCTCATCGGCCAGCCCACCGGGCGCCAGGCTGTCAGTCTGGGCACCTTCCATTCCTTGTGCGCCCGCATGCTGCGGCGCGAGGCCGATCGCCTGGCCTTCTCCCGCGAGTTCGTCATCTTCGATGACGCCGACCAGCTCTCCGTGATGCGCCAGACGCTCAAGGATCTCGATCTCGATCCCAAGCAGATCGCCCCGGGCCGCATCCTTGCGCTGGTCTCACGCGCCAAGAACGAGCTCATCGAGCCCCAGGATTTCGCCGCCGACAGCTACATCGGCGAGGTGGCCAAACGCGCCTACACCCGCTATCAAGCCGCCCTGCTCCAGAACAACGCCCTCGATTTCGACGACCTGCTGCTGTTCGCCGTCCGCCTGCTGCGCGACCACGAGGATCTTCGGCTGGCGTACCGTCGTCGCCTGCCGCACATCCTGGTTGATGAGTTCCAGGACACCAACACCACCCAGTACCAGTGGCTGCGCCTGCTGGCCGGCGAGACGCCGGACCTGTACGCCGTCGGCGACGGATCCTCGACGCCGCCATGGGGGTGATCGACCGGGCGCCGGGGCGTCAGCGCAAGCAGCTGTTCACCGACCGCGGGCAAGGCGAGCTGGTCACCATCCACGAGGCCTATGATGAGGGCGACGAAGCCCTGTACGTCCTCGAGACCCTCGTGGCGGGCGCCCGCGAGAGGCTGTGGGACGCCGGCGACGTCGCCATCATGTACCGCACCAACGCCCAGTCGCGGGTCCTGGAAGAGGCCTTCCTGCGCCACAACCTTCCCTATCGTCTGGTCGGTGCCCAGCGCTTCTATGGCCGACGCGAGGTCAAGGACCTGATCGCCTACCTGCGGCTGATCCTCAACCCGGCCGACCAGGTGAGCCTGCTGCGCGTGCTCAACACGCCTCCGCGCGGGCTTGGTGCCAAGTCGATCGAAACGCTGTTGACGCTTGCCGATCAGCAGCGCCTCTCTCCCGCCGCTATCCTGCAGGACCTGGCGGGGCCGGATGCGGCCTTCCGCACCACCTTCGGCGCGCGCCCCGCCTCAGCCCTGGCGGACTTCGGCCAGCGACTGGCCGCCTGGCGCTCTCTGGCCAGCACCGCCCCCGTGGCCGCCGTGCTGGAAGCCGTGCTGCGCGAGGTGGGCTACCGGCAGTTCATCGACGACGGCACCGAAGAGGGCGAAGAGCGCTGGGCCAACGTCGAGGAGCTTCTCACCCTGGCCCAGGAAGACCCGGGCATCGCTCTGGAGACGTTCCTTGAAAACATCGCCCTGGTGTCCGATCAGGATACGCTCAGCGAGGACCAGCACGCCGCCACGCTGCTGACGCTGCATGCCGCCAAAGGTCTGGAGTTCCCGGTGGTGTTCATCGTCGGGCTGGACGAGGGGCTGCTCCCTCACCAGCGCTCCTACGAAGACCCCGAGGCCATGGCCGAAGAGCGGCGGCTCTTCTACGTCGGCATGACGCGCGCCAAGGACCGCCTGTTCCTGGTCCGCACCTTCCGCCGCCACGCCGCCGGCACCTCCTCGCTCACGGAAGCCTCGCGTTTCCTCAGCGACCTGCCCGCCGATCGTATCCGGGACGCATCGCCCACGCGCATCACCCGCGCCCAGGCCGTCTACGAGCGGCAGACGCGCTGGGAGGGCTCCGCTCCGACTCCCCTCGAGCCCCGCTACCGCGCCGGCATGCGGGTGCGGCACAGCACCTTCGGCGAGGGCATGGTGCTTGAGTCGCGGCTGACCAACGGCGAGGAGGAACTCACGGTGCAGTTCGAGGTCGGCGGGCTGAAGTGGCTGGCAGCCTCGGTGGCCAAGCTGGATATCCTCCCGGGGTAGACTTACCCGGCACGGCCGCAGCGGGGGTGGCGATGCATGTCTTTCTAACCGGCGGAGCCGGCTACATCGGATCGGCAGCGGCGCAGCGCCTGCTGGACGACGGCCACGAGGTCACCGTCTTCGACTCGCTGGTCACCGGCCACCGCGCCGCCGTTCCCGGCAAGGCGCGCTTCGTGCGCGCAGACCTGGCGGACGATGGAGCCCTGCGCAAGGCGCTGCAGGCCAGGCCGGTCGACGCCATCCTGCACTTCGCCGCCTTCATCGAGGCCGGCGAGAGCATGCTCGACCCCGGCAAGTACTACCGCAACAACCTGATGCTGACGCTGGCCCTGCTCGAGGCCGCGCAGCAGGCCGGCGTGCGGCGCTTCGTGCTCTCGTCCACGGCAGCCGTCTACGCCTCCAGCGATGCTCCGCTGTCGGAGGAGTCGCCGCTCGGACCGGCCAATGTCTACGGCCACACCAAGCTGATGATCGAACAGGCGCTGGATTGGTATCGCCGGATCCATGGGCTGCGCTTCGCCGCCCTGCGCTACTTCAATGCCGCCGGCTCCCTCCCCGGGCGTGGCGAGGACCATCGCCCGGAGAGCCACCTCATCCCACTGGTGCTGCAGACGGCCCTCGGCAAGCGGGCCGAGGTGCGCATCTTCGGGACCGACTACGACACGCCCGACGGAACCTGCCTGCGCGACTACATCCACATTGCCGACCTGATCGACGCCCATCTGCTGGCACTCACGGCGCTCGAGACGCGCGAGCGGCTGATCTACAACCTGGGCAACGGCGAGGGCTACTCCGTCCGCCAGGTGATCGAGACCGCCCGCCGCGTCACCGGTCAGCCGATCCCGGCCGTTGAAGTCCCGCGACGGCCAGGGGACGCCCCGCGCCTGGTAGCCTCGGCCGAACGCATCCGAACTGAGCTGGGATGGAAGCCGCGCTTCCCCGATCTGGAGACGATCGTGGCCAGCGCCTGGGAGTGGCACCGCTCACGGCCGGACGGGTACGCGCGGCGCCTGTGAGGCGCCGGGAACCTTCCGCCCGTGTCGCGATGATATAATCCCCCTCGCGGACCTTCTTCCTCCAACCTCTCGTTCCCGACGACCGGAGCCGGTTCATGTCCTACACCTACGCACGTGTGCCCTCGAACGGGGAACGCATCCGTCTGCACGATGGCAGGCTTGAGGTTCCCGATGCCCCCATCATCCCCTTCATCGAGGGCGACGGCACCGGGCGCGACATCTGGCGCGCCTCGGTACGCGTCTTCGACGCCGCCGTGCGCAAAGCTTATGGCGATCGCCGGCGCGTCGCCTGGATGGAAGTCTTCGCCGGCGAGAAGGCCTTCTCCCGGTTTGGCAGCTGGCTGCCTGACGAGACCGTCGAGGCTTTCCGCGAGTTCTACGTCGGGATCAAGGGACCGCTGACGACCCCCGTCGGCGGCGGCATCCGTTCGCTCAACGTGGCCCTGCGCATCGCCCTCGATCTGTACGTCTGCCTGCGTCCGGTGCGCCACTTCGAGGGGGTGCCCTCACCCGTGCGGCGCCCGCAGTACGTCGACATGGTGATCTTCCGCGAGAACACGGAGGATCTGTACGCCGGGATCGAGTTCGAGGCCGGCACCCCCGAGAACGCCGCCTTCGCCGCCCTGCTCCAGCAGCACTACCCCAAGCAGTTCGCCAAGATTCGCTTCCCGCACAGCGCCAGCTTCGGGCTCAAGCCCATCTCCCGCGAGGGAACCGCGCGCCTGGTGCGAGCCGCCATCCAGTGGGCGCTCGACAACCGGCGCCGCTCGGTGACGCTGGTCCACAAGGGCAACATCATGAAGTTCACCGAGGGCGCTTTCCGCACCTGGGGCTACGAGCTGGCCGAGCGCGAGTTCGGCGAGCGCGTCTACACCTGGGCCGCCTGGGGACGAACCCTCCAGGCGCAGGGCGAGACGGCCGCCAATCAGGAACAGGACGAGGCCGTGCGCGCCGGGCGGCTGCTGATCAAGGATGTCATCGCCGACATCGCCTTCCAGCAGACGATCACGCGGGCCCGCGAGTTCGACGTCATCGCCACCATGAACCTCAACGGCGACTACCTGTCGGACGCCCTGGCGGCGCAGGTGGGGGGCATCGGCATCGCACCCGGCGGCAACATCAACTACGACACCGGCCACGCCGTCTTCGAGGCCACCCACGGCACGGCGCCCAAGTACGCCGACAAGGATGTCGTCAATCCCGGCTCGGTGATCCTCAGCGGCGAACTGATGTTCCGCCACCTCGGCTGGACCGAGGCCGCCGACCTGATCCTGCACGGCATGGAAGGTGCCATTGCCTCCCGCCGCGTGACCTACGATTTCCACCGCCTGATGGACAACGCCACCCTGCTGCGCTGCTCGGAGTTCGCCGACGCCGTCATCGAGAGCATGCTCTAGCCCGCCCCCAGGCTGCCGCCTTTCCACACGCCTCCGGCGGACGAACGTCCATTGACACGCTTGGCTGACGCGCCTACCCTCGCAGTTGGTGAGGCAGCAGGCGAGGCAGCCGTTCGCCTGCTGCTTCCTATGCCTGCGGCCCGGCCGTACGCACCCGCTGTGCTATGATTCTCGAGAGGCTCCTCCGGCGGGCGCCCGAACACCTCCGCGGAGGAGCTCCCACACCCAAGGAGAGACCGACCATGCCTGAGATCTTCGACTACTTCGTCCCATGGCTCAAGGGCCAGAAGATGTACTTCTCGCCCCACATCGACCTGGCCTGGCGCCGACCCGAGCTCCACCGCCTGATGTCCAACGAGAACCCCAATCCGCCATCCGACAAGGTGATCGAGGCCATCCTCAAGTACGGCAAGATGGCCAACCGCTACGCCGACCAGGGCTTCGCCGTACGGGGCAAGCTGGCCGAGATGAACGGCCTGCCGGGGATCGAGAACGTGCTGCTGGGCAACGGATCGAGCGAAGTCTACGACATGATCCTGCGCAGCTTCCTCCAGCCCGGGGATGAGGTCATCCAGCACACACCCTGCTTCGGCATCTACAAGCTGCGCACCCTGGTCGCCGGCGGCAAGATGGTCAGCGTCCCGATGAAGTACAAGTGGGGCGACGAGCACCTGCAGTACGATCCCGACGGCATCCTCAAGGCCATCACACCCAAGACCAAGGTCATCATCGTCGCCAACCCGAACAACCCGACCGGCAACTTCATGGACGCCGCGCATTTCGAGCGCATCGCCCAGACCGGGATACCCTTCATCGTCGACGAAGCCTACGTGGAGTTCGCCGGCGTGAAGGAGAAGTCTCAGGTCGGCCTGGTCTCCAAGTACAAGAACGTCCTCGTCACCCGAACAATGTCGAAAGCCTACGGCCTGGCGGGCCTGCGCTTCGGCTACGCCCTGGGCGACAGGGACGTGATCATGCAGATCGCCGCCACGCTCATCCCGTGGAATCAGAGCACGATCGCCATGTGGGCCGGGCTGGCGGCGCTGGAAGACACGGCCGGGCTGAAGATGCGCGTCGACTTCAACAACAGCGAGCTCGACCGCATTATGACCGAGGTCAACAAGATCCCCAACGTCAAAGCCTTCCCCACGCGCGGCAACTACATGCTGTTCGACTCGAAGGCGCCGGGCAAGACCGGCGACGGCATGATCAAGCACGCCGAGTCGAAGGGCATGATCCTGCGCGGCCAGGAACCGATGTACGGCAGCGACGGGTGGTTCCGCCTGACCATCGGCTCGAAGGAAGAGAACGACATGTTCATCGCCGCCGTCAAGGAGTACTTCCTCAAGTAGCCCTTCCGGCACGCCGGACAACGAAGAGGCAGGGAGCGCTCCCTGCCTCTTCCGTTTCCCCTGGACTGTTCGTCTGCCGCGCCCCCGCCTCAGGCCTCCGATCGGGCGCGCAACAGCGCCGGGAGTTCGGCGATCGACTCCAGGATGTGGTCGGGGGGGTGCGGCGCCGCTGCCGCCTCATCGCGCCGTCCGACCCCGGTCAGCACCAGCACCGATGTCATTCCGTTCTCGCTGGCAAAGCGCACGTCCGTGTGCAGGTTATCCCCCACGACCAGGATTTCCGTCGGCGGACGATCGAGGCGCCGCTGCACGAGCTCGGCTGCCAGGCGCGAAGGCTTGCCCGCCACCAGCTCGACGGCGCGTCTGGAACTGGCCTCCAGCGCGCCGATGACCGCTGCCGCATGCGGGACCTCCACGCCCTCCGGCGACACCCACGAGGGGTCGGCGTTCGTGGCCATGAAGCGCGCCCCGCGTTGCAGGGCACGAAAGGCGATCGTCAGACCGGCATGGTCCAGCGCGGTAGGCGAAGTGGCGATGACAACGTCGATGGCGGATGGATCCTCGCTGAAGGCGAAGTCCGGCTCGAACTGGGCCCTCACATCCGCGTCCGCCAGCACGAACAGCCGGGCTCGCGGCATCACCTCCAGCAGATGGTCCTTCAGGATGGTGGAGGCTGTCATGACCTCGTCCGGCTCGGTCGGCAGGCCGTGCATGCTCAGCCGGGAGGCATAGCCTTCCGGCCGCACTGGATTGTTCGTGAGGTAGACCAGCGGGAAGCCCGTCTCCTTCAGCCAGCGAAGGCAGTCCAGCGCGCCGGCAATCATGCGGCCCCCGATCCAGACCGTGCCATCCAGGTCCATCACGAGCCCGGGCCGGCGCCCTGCGGCGGCTGACAGGCTCATGATCCCTTCCCCCCGCCCGTCAGGCCGCCCATCTCGCGCAGGGTCGTCTCGATCACGCCCAGAAGCGAACGGCAATCCTCGGGCTGGATCCATCCCATCGTGGCTACCTGGAAGACGTTCTGCTCCAGCAGCGGTCCCTTGCCGGGGTAGAGCACGTAGCCTCGCGCTTCCATGGCCTCGATGAAGGCCTCCACGCGCACGGCGGGTGGCAGGAAGGCGGCCGTGACGGTGTTCGACCGAAAGTCGGGCGCCAGCAACAGCCGCAGGCCCAGCCGCTCCAGGCCCTGGCGCACGATCAAGGCACACTCCCGATGGCGCCGCATGCGGCCGTCCAGCGTTTCGGCCTGAAGTTCCTGCAGCGCCGCGTCCAGCGCCACGAACATCTGCACCGACGGCGTGTTGGGCGTCTGCTCGGCCCGGTCGGCCCACTCGATGTGCTTCTGCAGGTTGAGGTAGACATTGCGACGCGGCAGATCCGCGCCCAGCGGCGGCACGCTGCTCCGCCGGGCGATCACGAAGGATACCCCCGGCAGCCCGGCCACGGCCTTGTTGGGCACGCCGGTGCAGACGTCGATGCGATCGCGCCCGACGTTCAGCGGCTCGCCGCCGATGGCGCTGACGGCGTCGACGAACAACCGGCGCCCCGCCTCGGCCACCGCCCGGACAACTCCGTCGAGGGCGTTGCGCATCCCCGTGCTGGTCTCGTGGTAGACCATGCACACCCATCCGATCCCCGCATGCTCGGCCAGTGCCCGGCGCACGCCTTCCAGGTCGTAGGGCTGGGCCCAGCCGAAGTCCAGCACGTGCAGGGGGTACCCGTACACCTCGAGGATGCCCCGCAGCCGCTCGCCGAACTCGCCATTCGAGAGCAGCAGCACCTCCTCCCCGCGGCGCACGATCGACGACAGCGCCGTCTCGTTGGCCGCCGTACCCGAGCCGCTGACCACCACGGCCGTGTAGCCCTCGTCGGCCCCGGACAGCAGCAGCAGGCTCGCCCGAATGCGCCGGACGTACTGCTCGAAGACCGGCTGACGGTGCGGGATGTCCGGCTGCAGCAGGACAGCCTTGAGCGCCTCCGATGTCATCACCGGCCCGGGCGTGAACAGCATCTTCTTCTCGACCATGATCGGGCACTCACCCGGCCCCGGAGCGTGCGCCTCCGGGCACATGCAGCAGGGGCGCACCGCGGTGCGCCCCTGCCTGGAACGAGCGGTGGTTTGTTGGCGCCGCGCCTCTAGCCGACCTTCATGCCGGCCTTCTCCATCCGGCCCTTGCAGAAGTCCTCCACGCCCTGAACGGCCTTGGAGAACTCCGCCACGGTGAAGATCGTCGAAGGGTGCGTGTTGAACTGGTCGTAGGACATCCCGTACGGCTCATAGGCCTGCATGGTGAAAGGCATCTGGTAGATCTTCTCCAGCGTCGACTCGGGGATCTCCTCGTCGATGGCCGTGTCGCGGAAGTCCAGCGAGTCGCCCAGCTCGAACATCGGATCGAGGGCGCTGGGCGGCAGCGTGTAGACGATGTCCCCGCCGGCGATTTCCTGGACGTCCCAGTAGCGCATCTTGCCGTTCACCAGCGGGCCGGTGCGCACCGAGCACATCAGCATCTTGCTCGGGTAGGCCCCTTCCTTCAGCATGCGGTAGGCCCGGCGGAAGACGCCGATGCCGAACCATTTGCGGTCGGCCTCGGTCCAGTTGACGCCGTAGAAGGCGGCCTGCTCGGGGATGATCGGCCGCTCGGTCAAACGGCCCAGCATGTGCGTGATGACGGCCCGCCAGCCCGAGGTGTTGACTTTGTTCTTGGCGGCGTCGGCCAGGCCTTCCTGGGCGGCCCGCGCCACGGCCATGATCTGCGGCAGGGTGAAGCAGGTCGTGGTGTTGGTCGAGATCGCCTTGGAGGTCAGGTAGCGCACGACGTCCACGCCCTGCTGGGAGGCCGGCACCTTGATCATGACGTTCTTGGACAGGGCCGAGAGCTCATCCGCCTGTCCGTACATGACTTCCTTCTCGGTGAAGAGCCGCGGGTCGAGCTGTCCCGACACCCAGCCGTAGCGCCCGCCGGAGGCCTCGAACAGCGGCAGCAGCTTCTCGGCGCCGCGCTTGACGATCTCCTTGTAGGTCATCCACCACAGGTCCTTGAGCTGGATCCCGGGGTTGGCCTTGATGGTTTCGTCGACCCACTTCTCCCACATCGCCGGGTCGGTCTTGATGGCCGTCAGCGACAGCGGCGGATTCGTGGTGCAGCCCCGGAACACGCTCTTGCCCATGTCGTCCCAGACGAACAGGCGCTTGAGCTGGGCCTCGAGCTCCTTCTTGCGCCCGGCGGCCGCGGCGTCGACGTTCTTCTTCACCCACCAGTCGAAGATCAGCGGGGACGAGTCCCACCAGATCTCAGCGTCGGGATTGGTGCTCTGCAAGCGCTCCAACACACTCTCGGCCATCGAACGTCCTCCTGTGTAGGGAAAGCCAGGGTTGCCCCTGCGAGTCTCCGCCTGCCGGACCTGTCTCATCTATCCTATCACCGGTCTCCCGGCCTTTCAGGTTGCCATGCTCCTGTCCTGCGGATGACTCTCTGCGCCCGGGGGCAGTCGAAGGGGGCCCGGACCCCCATGGCTGGGGTGTTCCGGGCCCGGGTCTCCACTGGCTGGAATGCTCCGCTAAGCCTTGATGCGCTCGCCTTTCGGATCATAGAGCGGCTCGGCCTCGACCTTGAGCTTGAGGCGCTCGCCGAACCACTCGGTCTCAAATTCGTTGCCCGGCTTGGCTTCGCCGATCGGAAGGTAGCCGTAGGCGATGCTCTTCTTGACGCTGTAGCCGTAGCCGCCTGAGGTGATCCAGCCGATGACCTTGTCGTTCTTCAGGATCGGCTCGTTGCCCAGGGCGATGACCGTGGGGTCGGAGAGCGAGAAGCAGCACAGCTTCTGCTGGATGCCGGCGGCCTTCTGCTTGACCAGCGCTTCCTTGCCCAGGAAGTCGCCCTTGGCCAGCTTGACGGCGAAGCCCATGCCCGTCTCGTAGGGCGTGTAGTCCGGCGAGATATCGGGCCCCCAGTAGCGGTAGCCCTTCTCCAGGCGCAGCGGGTCGATGGCCTTGTAGCCGGCGGCCACCATGCCCTCCGGCTCTCCGGCCGCCCACAGCGTGTCCCACAGCCGGGTGCCGTACTCCATCGGGAAGTAGAACTCCCAACCCAACTCGCCGACGTAGGTCACGCGCACGGCCAGCACCGGCACGGTGCCGACGCTGATGCGCCTGGCCGTCATGTATGGGAAGCCTTCGTTGGAGATGTCATCCATCGTCACCTTGCCCAGGATGTCGCGCGCCTTGGGTCCCCACAGCCCGAAGCAGCCGTAGGACGAGGTGACGTCGTCGACAAACACCGATCCGTCGGTCGGCATGTGCAGCCGGATCCACGACAGGTCGTGCTGGCCGAAGGCCGTGCCGGTGATGATCAGGTAGCGGTCCTCGCCCGTGCGCGTCACGGTGAAGTCGCACTCGATCCCGCCGCGGGCGTTGAGCATCGAGGTGTAGATGCACGAGCCGACGGGCTTGTCGATGTCGTTGTCGCACAGGTACTGCAGCAGCTTGAGCGCCCCCGGCCCGCGCACTTCGATCTTGCTGAAGGACGACTCGTCGAACAGCCCGGCCACGGCGCGCGTCTGCAGGTGCTCGTGCCCCACGGCCGGCGACCAGTGGATGCCCGGCCAGCCGCGCGGCTTGTAGCCGTGCTTGGCCAGCTTCTCATAGGGCGTGTACCAGTTGGGCCGCTCCCAGCCGAACTTCTCGCCGAAATGGGCGCCCAGGTCCTTCTCCCGCCCGTAGGCCGGGCCGAGGCGGAACTGCCGCTCCGACTCGCGCTCCTCGCCGGGCAGGTGGATGTCGTAGTACTTGGTGTTGCTCTCGTAGGTCCGGTTCCAGATGAACTGCGGGCTGGCGTAGTGCGGGCCGAAGCGGCGCACGTCCAACCGCCAGCAGTCCCACTCCGGCGTGCCCTCGATGATCCACTCGGCCATGGCCTTGCCCAGGCCGCCGGCGCCCGCCAGGCCGTGGGCGCAGAAGGCGCACGCCACCCAGAAGCCGCGCACGTCGGTCGGGCCGAGCAGGAACTCGCCGTCCGGCGTGAAGCCTTCCGGTCCATTGAGCAGCTGGATGATCTCGGCCTTCTCAACCGCCGGCACGCGCAGGATGGAGTTCTCCATCAGCGGCGTGAAGCGCTCCCAGTCCGGCGGGAACAGCTTGTACTTGAACTCGCCGGCGATGTCGCTCATCTGCAGGGCGCGCGGGTTCTTCTCGTAGCCGCCGGTGATGAAACCGCCGACCTCCTCGCGCCAGTAGACCAGGTGGTCGGGGTCGCGCATCGTCGGGGCGTTGTGGTCCAGTCCCTCGACCGGCTTGGTGATCAGGTACAGGTGGGCGAAGGGCACGATGGGCAGCGTGATGCCGACCATCTTGGAGATCACGCCGCCCCACTGCCCGGCGCAGTTGACCACCACCTCGGTCTTGATCCGCCCCTGATTGGTGATGACCTCATCCACCTGGCCGTTCTTGGTGGTGATCCCGGTGACCTCGGTGTCGAGGAAGATGCGGGCGCCGCGGCTCTTGGCGCCCGCCGCCAGTGCCATCGTCAGCCCGGTCGGATCGATGCTGCCGTCCGTCGGGGTCAGGACCGCCCCCAGCACGCCCTCGTCGTTCATCAGCGGGAACATCTTCTTCGCCTGGGCGGTGCTGATCATCTCCAGCGGCATGCCAAACGAGCGGGCAAAGCCCACCTGCCGTTTGAGCTCCTCCATGCGCTGGGGGGTCGATGCCAAGCGCAAGCCGCCAACCTCACGCCAGCCCGTATCCTGGCCGGTCTCGTCCTTGAGCCGCCGGTACAGGTCGGTGCTGTACTTCATCATGCGCGTCAGGTTGAAGTCGGATCTCAGCTGGCCCACCAGGCCGGCCGAATGCCAGGTCGAGCCGCAGGTCAGCTCCCCGCGCTCGAGCAGGACAACGTCCTTCCACCCCATTTGGGTGAGGTGGTAGGCGACGGACGTGCCGCCGACGCCGCCTCCGATGATGACGACTCGCGCTTGAGAGGGCAGATTGGTCATTTCTTGGCCACATCCTTTAGCCACTGGGGCCAGCGGGGATCGATCATGGCTTCCCGCGTGCGGGCGAACCATAGATCGGCGTAACCCTGGAAGTCTTCGTCCAGCGTGGAGATCCCCGTCTGCGTCGTCCCCCACATGGCCTCGTGGATGGTCGACATCGGCCACATCAGCTTGAGATGGGCGAAGACCTTGGGGGTCACCTCGCCGAAGTATTCCTGCAGCAGGACCTGGACCAGCTCGTCGCTGAAGCGGTGGTGGTGGCAGAAGTTGCCCAGGTCGAAGAATATGTCGCCCATGCCGGCGTATTCCCAGTCGAGGATCTTGACCTCGCCGATCTCGCCGGGGGTCTCCTCATCGAGGAAGTTCAGGTTGAGCAGGTCGCAGTGGCAGGGCGCCGCGGGGATCGGGTCCTTGGCCAGGGCCTCCTCGACCCCGCGCATCATCTGCATGATCCAGTCGAAGTCGAACGGGAACTTGCTGTTGTGCTCCTTGGAGATCTTGATCAGGTGCTCGACGCGGCGGAAGACGTTGAACTCACCCTTCACTTCGGGCGCCCGCGTGTGGTACAGGCGCAGCTTGCGGACCACGCGGCGGATGTTGTAGGGGGTGGCCATCTCTTCCGGCAGGATGCGCTTGCCCTGGATGAAGCGCGTCACCAGGTAGCCTTCCGGCTCGATGAAGTAGTACACCTCGGGGGCGATGCCCAGCTCGCCGGCGGCCTTGTTGGAGGCGTATTCAACGTCGCGCTTGATGCCCAGCAAGCCGGTGCTCTCCCCGGTGATGCGCACAACGTAGGCTTTGCCGCCCGATTCGATCTTATAGTTCAGGTTGGTGATGCCGCCCTTGAGTTCCGTGGTCTTGATGTCCTTGGCGTCCTTGAGGAACGGGATCCGGGCGATGGCTTGTTCGATGGTCAGTGGCATCGGACTGCTCCTGGCGTCAGCCGGCGATCGGGTAGGGTGAGGCGATCTCGGCCATCGAGGTGGCGATGATCATGGTCAAGATGCTGACCATCGGTCCGGCGAACCTCAGGCCGTACCCGTAGAGCAGCATGGCGCCGGTCAGGATCGAGATGATCGAGAAGGGAATAGCGAAGTTGGAGAAGCCGCCCATTTCGCGGAACAACTGCTGGGCATAGCCGAGCTTGTGCAGCTCCTTGACGTCGGCCGCGATGATCTCCTCGCGGGTCTTGCCCTTCATCTCGGCCAAGAGTCTCTCTCCTCAAGCGATGGGAAGGTCAGACTGCCACCCGGTGCCGCGTCACACGGGGATCCCGGGGGCGATGGGGCTGGGCCAGAAGAAGATCCGGATGGAGGATGGCTGGCCGTGTGCCCCCGAGCAGGCCCTGCAGGCGTCCTGGAACCCACCTCCTTTCGTGCCGCCGTGCACGTGCGGCACCCCCTCTGTCGTGTCTGGGCCGCGCTCCGGCCCGGCCCACCCTCGCGCCGCCCAGAGCGCCGGTCAAGTGCCGATGGTCACAGGCTTACGCCTGCCACACCGACCCGGGTTGCGCCATCTGGGCCACGATGTCGAAGCTGGAGATCACCCCCAGCGGGATCGACTCGGGGTGTTCCGGATCGACGACCACCAGCCGGTGGTGATGTTTCTCGATCATCAGCGTCGCCGCCTCGCGCAGCGTGGCGCCGGGGTGGATCGTCAGCGCATCGTGCATCGCCTGCACCACCGGCACGTTGTGGCAGCCTTCCTCGCTGCAGAAGGACAGCAGGTCGAGCCCGCTGGCCACGCCCAACGGTTTGCCGTTGTCGTCCACCACGATCACCGAGCGGAAGTGGGCGCTGGTCATGATGCGCGCCACGGCCACGATGGGTGTTTCCTGCCGGCAGACGAGCATGGCGCGCGACATGACGTCCTCAACGGTCTCACGGTTGACGGCCTGCATCTCGGCCAGGCTGGCGACGAAGTCAGAG
>DYJB01000014.1:0-7461 GCA_020723365.1 Candidatus Aquidulcis sp.
TCGCCTCCAGCAGCGCCGATTGCGTGCGCGGTGTGGCACGGTTGATCTCGTCAGCCAGGACCACCTGGCCCATCAGCGGCCCCGGCCTGAACTCGAAGGCCTGCTCCTTCTGATTGAACCAGTTGATGCCCGTAACATCCGAAGGCAGCAAGTCCGGCGTGAACTGGATGCGCTGGAACGTGCAGCCCAGCGATACGGCCAGGGCGCGCGCCAGCGTCGTCTTGCCGATTCCGGGCACGTCCTCCATCAGGATGTGACCTTCGCACAGCACGGCCGCCAGCGCCTGGTCGATGACGGCGTCCTTCCCGACGATGACTCTCTGGATGTTGGTGCGCAGCCGGCGCGCGAGATCGTGAATCATCCTCACCCCCGCGGGGGAATTTCGCGCGAGTATAGCATGCAGCCCGGAGGCGGATGCTATAATGCCGCGCAGATGCGCACGCTGATCGCCATCGATCTCGAGACAACCGGGCTGGACCCGGAGCGCGATGCCGTGATCGAGATCGGCGCCGTGCGCTTTCGCGGCCCACGCCTCGAAGCCCAATGGTCGACGCTCGTCAATCCCGGACGCCCGATCCCGCCTTTCGTCGTTGAACTGACCGGCATTGACGATGGCATGGTGGCCCGCGCCCCGCGCATGAGCGAGGCGCTCGCCGGGCTGGTCGAGTTCTGCGGCGACACGACCCTCATCGGCCACAATGTCGGCTTCGATCTGGCCTTCCTGCGTCCGCACGGCGCGCTGACCTTCAATGAGGCGCACGACACGCTTGAGATGGCGTCGGTGCTGCTGCCGACCGCCTCCCGCTACGGACTGGGCCCGCTGGCCTCCGAGCTCGGCGTGCCTGTGACGGCCTCCCACCGCGCCCTCGACGACGCGCAGACCACTCGCCAGGTGTACCAGCACCTGCTCCAGGCTGCCCTGGAGCTGCCTCCCCCGGTGCTGGAGGAGATCACGCGCCTGGGAGCCGAGATCGACTGGGGCGCGGCGCTGGTATTCGACGAAGCCTACCGCCAGATCACGCGCGACGGCCTCGACCTCTCCCAGGCGCGGCAGCCGCTGCGCTACCCGTTTACCCCTCCCGACCGCACACCCCGCCCGCTCACTCCCGCAGCCGAGCCGATCGCCCTCGACGGAGAGGAACTCGCCGCCATCCTCGAGCCCGGAGGCCCGCTGGCGGCTCGTTTCGGCGGCTACGAGCACCGCCCTCAGCAGATCACCATGCTGCGCGCCGTGGCCGAGGCCTTCTCCACCGGCCGGCACCTGATGGTCGAGGCCGGCACGGGCACCGGCAAGTCGATGGCCTACCTGGTCCCGGCCTTCGCCTGGGCGGCGGCCAACGGGCAGCGGGTGGTCATCTCAACCAACACTATCAACCTGCAGGATCAGCTGCTGCGGAAGGACATCCCCGACCTGGCGCAGGCGATCGGGATGGAACTCCCGGCAGCAGTCCTCAAGGGGCGGGGCAACTACCTGTGCCCGCGCCGCCTGGACGTGCTGCGCCGCCTGGGCCCGCGCACGGGTGAGGAGATGCGCCTCGCCGCCAAGGTCCTGGTCTGGCTGGCGGGCGGAGGCAGCGGAGACCGCGGTGAGATCAACCTGCTGGGACCGGGCGAGGCGGCCGCGTGGATGCGCCTCTCGGCCGAAGGCGACGAGTGCTCGTCGGAGACATGCGAGCAGTTCGCCGGAGGCGCCTGCCCCTACTACAACGCGCGGGCGTCGGCCGAAGCCGCCCACGTCCTGATCGTCAATCACGCGCTCCTGCTGGCCGATATCGCCACCGGCAACCGCGTGCTCCCCGAATACGGCTACCTGATCGTCGATGAGGCCCACCATCTTGAGGCGGCCACGACCAAGGGGCTGAGTTTCGAAGTGACCGAAGCCGAGCTGGCGCGCTGGCTGCGCGACCTGACCGGCAGGCCGGCGGGCCTGCTGGCCCAGATGGCGGCCGCCGCCCGGCGTGAGCTGCCCCCGAACGACTCGGCGCAGATCGAAGCCGCCAGCCGCGAGATCGGCCAATCCTTACTGGCCTGCCTCGAGCCCACGACGCGCCTGTTCGCCGCCGTCGGCGACTTCCTCGCCGGGCGCCGCGACGGCCGCCCGCCGAGCGGCTACGATCAGCAGGAGCGCGTCGTCCCCGCCACGCGCACCCTCTCGGAGTGGTCGGACGTCGAGTTCGCCTGGGAGACGCTGCGCGAACCGCTGGGACGCGGCGCCCCACAGCTCCAATCGCTGGCCGAGGGCCTCATCAGCCAGACCGAAGGGAGCGGCAGCGCCCTGGCCGATCTGGCCCAGGGGCTGCGAACGGCGGCGCGCTCGCTGGCCGAGCTGATCAGCAACCTCAACCACATGATCTTCGAGCCCGATCCGCAGCGCATCTACTGGGCGGAGCTCGACGCGCGCTCGGGTCGCACCTCGCTCCACACGGCCCCGCTCGAGATCGGCCCGCTCGTCGAGCGCCACCTGTGGCACGAGAAGGAGTCGATCATCCTGACCTCGGCCACCCTCACCACCGCCGGCCACTTCGACTATCTGCGGCGCCGGCTGCGGGCCGATGACGCTGATGAACTGGCGCTGGGGTCGCCGTTCGATTTCGAGCATGCCGCGCTGCTCTACCTGGTGAACGATATTCCGGAGCCGGCCGTCGGCCAGGCGTACCAGCGGGCGGTCGAGAAGGCGCTGATCGCGCTGTGCACGCAAACCCACGGACGAGCCCTGGTGCTGTTCACCTCGAATGTGCAGCTCCGGGCGACGGCCAAGGCCATCGCCGAGCCGCTCGGCGCCGTGGGCATTCACGTGCTCGAGCAGTCGGAGGGCGCCTCGCGCCAGGCGCTGCTCGAACGCTTCCGCACCTCGCAGGGGGCCGTGCTGCTGGGCACGCGCTCCTTCTGGGAAGGAGTCGACGTCCCGGGCGAGGCTCTCTCCGTCCTTGGAATCGTTCGCCTGCCCTTCGACGTCCCCAGCGACCCGATCATCGCCGCCCGTTCCGAGACCTATGAGTCTCCCTTCGACGAGTACTCCCTGCCGGAGGCCGTGCTTCGTTTTCGGCAAGGCTTCGGGCGTCTGATCCGCACCCGGTCTGACCGCGGCATCGTGGTGGTCTTCGATCGACGCATGCTCTCCAAGCCCTACGGGCGCGCCTTCCGCGACTCGCTGCCCGACTGCACGGTGCGCGAGGGCCGCCTGGCGGATCTTCCGGCCGCCGCGGCTCGCTGGCTGGGCGCCTGACCACCCCGCCTTTGATTGACCCGCCTTCGGCGGGGTGTTAGAATGCCTCGACTCCCATCCCCCGAGGAAATCGCACGTGATCGACGTCAATGACCTGCGCAAGGGCGTAACCTTCGAGCTTGACAACAGCCTGTACAAGGTGCTCGAGTACTCACACAACAAACCGGGTCGCGGCAACGCCACCATCCGCACCAAGATCCGCGACCTGCGCACGGGCTCCGTCCTCGAGAAGACCTTCACCTCCGGCGAACGCATCCAGGACGTGCGCCTCGACTACCACCAGGTCCAGTACCTGTACCACGACGGCGATCTGTACTACTTCATGGACACCGTCACCTACGATCAGCCGGTCCTGAATGCCTCCCTGCTCGGCGAGGCCGTCGACTACCTGACCGACGGCCTGGAGGTCAAGCTGACCTTCTACGGCAGCGAGCCGCTGGACATCGAGCTGCCGACCTCCGTCGACATGGACGTGGCCGAGGCCGAGTTCGCCGTCAAGGGTGACACCGCCACCGGCGCCACCAAGAGCGTCGTCACCGGCACCGGCCTCAAGGTTCAGGTCCCGCTCTTCGTCAACGCCGGCGACAGGATCCGCGTCGACACCCGCACGGGCCAGTACCTGACGCGCGTCTGATCGCCCGGCATGCGCACGCCCGCCGGGTCTGATTGCCCCTTCTACCATGCCGACTTCCACCGCGGCCGCCAGCTGCAGGAGTGCCGCCTGGTGGCGCGCACACCCGGCGGGGGCCGCTGGGGGCCGGACCTGTGCGGCCGCTGCCGCGTGCCGGCCATCCAGCGCGCCAATGCCTGCACTCATCTGGTGCTCCAGGCGCGGGTCCGCCAGGGAGTGCTTGGCCTCGGGCGCGGCATCGACATCAGCGCCACGTGCGTCAGATCGGGCGGCCCTGTCCCTGCGCCGGAAGTGGGCTGCGGCCTGTGCCACAGCCTGCCGCTGATCGAGCCGGAGAGCCGATCATGATCGAGGCGCTGCTGCTCGACCTGGATGGAACGCTGCTCGACAACGACATCCAGGCGTTCCTGCAGGTCTACCTCGGGCGCCTCAGCCGGGCCATGGCGCCCTGGGTGGCTCCGGATGTCCTTGTGCCGCAGCTCCTCCGCTCGACCAGCGTGATGCTGGCGAACCAGGACCCGGCGCGCACGCTGCACGAGACCTTCGCCGGTGATTTCTATCCGGCGCTCGGGACGACCGAAGAGGCTCTCGTGGGTCGTTTCGAGGACTTCTACCGCGACGAGTTCCCCAAGCTGCGGGCGCAGACGGCCCATCGTCCGGCGGCCGCCGTGCTCGTGCAGGCTGCCCTGGCCTCCGGCCTGCGCCTGGCCGTCGCAACCAATCCCCTCTTCCCACGGATCGCCATCGATCACCGCCTGGCGTGGGCCGGCGTGCCCTCCGGGCGATACGCCTACGACCTGGTCACCAGCTACGAGACCTTCCACTCGGCCAAGCCGCAGCTCGCCTACTACGGCGAGATCCTCGGTCACCTGGGCGTGGCGGCATCCCGCGCCGCCATGGTGGGCGACAGTCCCTCCGACGATCTTGCGCCGGCCCGGGAGCTCGGCATGGCCGTTTTCCAGGTCGGCCCTTCCCCGGATCCAGACTATCCGGGCGGGTCCCTCGAGCAGGTGATCGGCTGGTTGGGCACGGCCGAGGCGCAAACCAACCATGACGCCGAGCATGCGCCTCCGAGCGTGCTGGCTCGTCTGCACGGCCAGCTCGGCGCGATCCTCACTCGCTTCGGCGCGTTGAGCGATGAGGCCTGGCGGACCCCGCTGGGCGCCGGCCAGTGGACGCCGGGGCAGGTGATCTGCCACCTGCGCGATCTCGAGGCCGAGGCGCACCTCCCCCGACTGCAATTGATGCTGCAGGCAGGAGCGGCATTCCTTCCGGCGATCGACTCCGATCCCTGGGCGGATGAGCGTCAGTATGCGCGGCAGTCCGGTCCGCTCGCCCTGCGCTCCTTCGTCGAGCTGCGCAAGGAGACCCTCACCCGACTGGCCGGACTGAGTCCGCACGATTGGGATCGCCGTGCCACGCACGCGCTGCTGGGCCCCACCTCGCTGGCGGACGTGATGTCGCTGGCCGCCGACCACGAGCTCGTCCATCTCAGGGAGCTCTCCGCCGCACGCCCTTCAACAGCCTCCGGCCGTTCTCCAACACATCGTTAACGGCCTCTCGCCTTTACATGCCCCATGCCGGACGCTATAATGCCGCCACGGGGGAAGTGCTGGAACTGGCAGACAGGCGTGATTTAGGATCACGTGCCGCGAGGCGTGAGGGTTCAAGTCCCTCCTTCCCCACTCGCCAGCCCCCAGCCCTCGAAATCTGAACAGCCGCAACCCTGTCAGGCAGGAAGGACATCGTTGTTGAAGATCGAGCAGCAGGATCTCGGGGACCGCCAGGTCCAGCTCACCGTTGAAGTGCCGGGCGAACAACTCGACGCCGCCATGCAGACCGCCGCCCGGCGCCTGAGCAGCAAGACCAAGATTGCCGGCTTCCGCCCCGGCAAGGCGCCCTACAAGATGGTCGTCCAGCGCTACGGCGAGGAGGCCGTCTTTGAGGAAGCCCTCGACGCTCTCGGGCAGGAGGTCTACCGCAAGGCCTTGGAGGAGGCGGGCCTCGAGCCGTTTGCGCCTGGGGCCTTGAACGAGATCGTCTCGCGCCAACCCCTGATGCTGCGCTACACCGTCCCGCTGGCGCCGCAGGTCGAGTTGGGCGCCTACCAGGACGTGCGCCTGGACTTCGAACCGCCGCAGGTGAGCGATGAGGCCGGCGACCTGATGGTCGAGGAGCTTCGCCAGCGCCGGGCGCTGATCGAGCCGGTGCAGCGCCCCGCCGCCGACACGGATGTCATCCTGCTCGACGTCAGCGGGCGCCTGCACGAACCGCTGGAGAACGGCGAGACGACGCTGGCCGACGAGAAGGGCGTCGCGGTGCTCGTCGAGGAACGCACCAACTGGCCCGTCCCGGGCATCGCCAAGCACCTGCGCGGCCTGAGCGCCGGGGACGACGTCGACATCGAGCACACCTTCCCGGACGACTACGCCACCGAGGCGCTGCGCGGACGCAAGGCCACCTTCCACCTGCACTGCGTCGAGGTGCGCTCGCGCACGCTGCCGGCAATGACCGACGAGCTGGCCCGCGAAATGGGCGACTTCGCCGACCTGATGGACCTGAAGCTGAAGATCCGCAAGGAACTCCTGCAACAGGCGACGCGTGAGGCCGAAAGCGGCTACGCGCAGCGGGCGATCGAGGCCTTGGTGGCGACGGCCACCTTCCAGTACCCGCCGATCATGGTGCGCGACGAGCTCGACCAACTCGTGCGCGATCTCGATCGACGCCTGCAGTCGCAGCGACTGACGCTGGCCGACTACCTCAAGATCGAGAAGAAGACCGAGGACGATATCCGCAAGGAGCTCGAACCGCGCGCCGTCGAGCGCGTCCACCGCGCCTTGGCCCTCGGCAAGCTGGCCGAGGTCGAGCAGATCGAGGTCGAGCAGGGCGAGGTCGACGGCGAGCTTGAGCGCCTGACCGTGGCCCTGCAGGCCAGCCGCGAGACCTTGCGCAAAGCGTTGGACAATCCCTCCGGCCGCCGAACGCTGGCGCTGGATTTGCTCACCGAGAAGGCCATCCGCCGCGTGGTCGCCATTGCCCGCGGCGAACCCGACCAGCCATCTTCCGCGGCGGCACAGGAATTGCACCCCGGCGATTCGCCGGCCGCCGACCAGCCTCAGGAGTGATCCATGTTGCCCTCCAGTCCCCAGTCGCTCATCCCGATGGTCATCGAGAGCTCCGGCCGCGGCGAACGAGCCTACGACATCTACTCGCTGCTCCTCAAGGAGCGCATCGTCTTCCTCGGCACGCCCATCAACGACCAGGTCTCCAACCTGATGGTCGCCCAGCTGCTCTACCTGGACAACGAGGACTCGGAGCGCCCCATCCACATGTACATCAACTCGCCGGGCGGTGCCATCTACGCCGGGCTGGCGATCTATGACACCATGCAGCAGACCCGCGCCCCGATCTCGACCGTGGCCGTGGGCGTGACGGCCTCCTTTGGTACCGTGCTCCTAACGGCCGGGACCAAGGGCATGCGCTACGCCCTTCCCCATGCCACGATCCACCTGCACCAGCTGCTGGGCGGCGCCCAGGGGCAGGCCTCCGACATCGAGATCCAGGCCAAGGAGATCTTGCGCCTGCGCGAGGAACTGAATACGAT